>JAODMR010000115.1 GCA_025465475.1 Micrococcaceae bacterium | reverse complement strand
CAGGTGGCGCGGCTACGTGCAGCGCCGCCAGGCCATTTCACCGGCGGACCTGGACGAGTTGGAGGATCACCTGCGCGAGCTGGTTGCTGAACGGCAGGCCACCGGGTTGGACGACGATGAGGCCTTCCTGGTGGCTATCAAGCGGCTGGGGAACCTGGACGCCATTTCCCGGGAGTTCGCCCGGGAGCACTCCGACCGGCTCTGGAAACAGCTGGTGTTGGTGCCGGAATTCCCGAACGATGGCGGCAGGCCGCCGTGGGGGGAGCTGGCGATCGTCCTGGCTCTGGCTGTTGGGGCGGGAATCACGGTCAAGGCAGGGCTGTCGTGGCTCGGCGAGGGAGTTGCGGAGCGCAACCTGGGATTGCTCGCCTTTCCCTTCCTGGCCGGATACTTTGCCTGGAAGCGGCGGCTCACGGCGCCCCTGGTTCTGGTGCTGCTGGTGCCGTTCGTTGCGCTGGCTATCCTGCTGAACGTCTACCCCTTCGCCTCCGGCGGTTCCACGGAGGTCCTGGCCATGCTGCACGCACCGGTCGTGCTGTGGCTGCTGGCCGGAGTGGCGTACGTGGGAGGACGTTGGCGCTCGGACAGGCGGCGCATGGACTTTGTCCGCTTCACCGGTGAATTGGCCATCTATTTCGCGTTGCTCGCTCTGGGCGGCGGGGTCCTGATCGGATTGACGTTGGCTGCCTTCCGACTCGCCGGCATCGATTTCGAACCGACGTTGGAGGGCTGGATCCTGCCGTTTGCGGTTCCCGGGGCGTTGATCGTTGCCGCCTGGCTGGTGGAGGCCAAGCAGAGCGTGGTGGAGAACATGGCGCCCGTCCTTACCCGCGTCTTCACGCCGTTGACCATTGCCATGCTGGTGGCCCTGTTGATCGTGTTCAGCGCGGCAGGCGGCCTGGTCGAGGTGAACCGTGACCTGCTCATCCTTCTGGATGCGATCCTCGTGCTGGTGCTGTGTCTGCTGCTCTACTCAATTTCCGCCCGCGACTCGCTGGCACCGCCCCGGCTTTCCGATGCCCTGCAGCTGATCCTTGTCGTCGCGGCGCTGGCGGTCGACGGGGTAATGCTGGCGGTCATGCTGGCCCGGATCGCCGAGTTCGGTTTGAGCCCCAACAAGATTGCCTCGCTCGGACTGAATCTGCTGCTGTTGGTGCACCTGGTGGGCGCCGCATGGCTCAACGTCGGTTTCCTGCGCGGGCGGCAGCGTTTTCCGTCGTTGGAGCGCTGGCAAACCCGGTACCTGCCGGTCTATGCCGTGTGGGCGGCCGTCGTCGTGGCGGTCTTTCCGCCCGTCTTCGGCTTTGCCTGAGGAGGGCCACGTCCTAGTCGGTGCGGTCCGGCCCCGGGGCTTCCCCGTCGGTGGAGGGCACAGGCAGGATGTGGCCGACCAGGTCCCGCATCAGGGCCTCGGCCTCCGGAGCGGAGGTGACGGCTGACATGTTGGCCTGCCGCACCGCCTCGACGACCTCGCTGCGCTGGATGCTCAACCCGCGGGGCGCATCGATGCCAAGCCGTATGCTGTCTCCGCGCACATCGAGCACGGTGATGCTGATGTCCTCACCAATGAGGATTTTTTCACCGATCTTTCGCGTAAGTACGAGCACTCTTGAACCCTACCTTGGATTGGGGTGGCTGATTCGGTTGAGGGAATGCACCGGCTCAGAGTTCGGGCGCGGTCGCCGGCCCGCCGTCCAGCCAACCGATGGGAATGTCCAGTTCGTTCACGGTCTGGGGTGTCAGGGTTTCCTGGCTGCCCAGGACGGCGAGCGCGTCGACGCCCAGGGACCAGGTGACTTTGCGGACCCAGACGGCGGTGTCAGCGGGCTTCCGTGCGGCGTCGACGGCGAGCCACACCTGGTCCGCGTCGAGGTCGCTGAGCGCGGGAGCCGGCACGGCGCCGTCGGGCCGCAGACCGAAGGCCACCAGCACGGTCCGCCCGGCCAGTTGGGCGGCGGTGCGCGCCGCCGCCAGTCCCAAACGCCCCACCGTGTGGTCCAGGCCGGCAGCGCGGACAGCGCCGGCGGTGCGGATTTCCACCGCGTCGCTGAGCGCGGCGCCCATGGTGCGGGCCGTCTGCACCGCATGGCTGCCCAGCCCAACCACCAGGAGAACCTTGCCGGGGCCGGTGACCGGGACAGGCACGGCACGGTTTGTTGACGCCGCGGGCAGCTCCTCCACCACATTGGAGGTCAGGTCGGACAGCATCTCGTCGAAGCTTTGGGACCCGGTGGACACCCTGGGCTGCGGACGTTCGGCGGCTTCGGCGTCGTCGGCTGACTGCAGCAGTGCGGTGAGGCCTGGCGACGGCGGCGGGTCCGCGGGAGCGGCCGAGGCTGGCTGGGAAGCCGCGGCTGGCGGGCTCGGCGCCGTTGCGGCCGGGGGCCGGGGTGCCTGTCCGGACGGGACGTCGGGCACCTCAACGGTCACCTCAAAGTAGTGCCGGGCGAAGAGTCCGGCGATCCCGCCCTCGGTGACCCGTTCGGCCGAGATGATACGGGCCTTGCTGCCGTGGGTGTTGAACAGTTTCCACTCGATGCCCTCGAGTGAATCGCCCCTAAGCTGAAATCGGCTCGACACCGCGTACCACTCCCACTGTTTCGATGGCGGCGTTGGCTGCTGTGGCTTCGGAGTAGGACAGCACCGGCAAGCCGCCCACCTGGGCCGAGACCAGCCGGCGGATCGCCGGGCGCAGCGCCGGGGCGCAGACCAGCACCACGTTGCGGCCTGCTGTCTGCGCAGCGGCCACGGAGTCCTTGAGGGAATTCAGGACGGCGTCCAGCCGTTGGGCGTCCAGCATGATCTGGGTTCCCATTTCCGAGGGCCTCATTCCTTCCAGCAGCGACTGTTCCAGCAAAGGATCAATCATAATCACTGCCAGCGTGGAACCCTCCAGGTGCCGGGCGGCCAGCGCCGGTCCCAGGGCCAGGCGGGCCGCTTCGATGAGGGTTTCGGGGTCAGTGGATAACTTGGCGCGCAGGGTCAACGCCTCGTAGATCCGTGGCAGGTCATTGATGGGAACCTGCTCGGCCAGCAGGCCCTGCAGCACCCGCTGCACTTCCGCCAGGCTCAGCAGGCCGGGAATGAGGTCATCCACCGCCGACGGGCTGACGGCCTTGACGCCGTCGGTGAGTACCCGCACGTCCTCCCGTGACAGCAGCCGGGGCGCGTTTTCCGTGACGATGGCTGACAGGTGGGTGACCAGCACCGACACCCGGTCGATGACCGTGGCTCCGGTCATTTCGGCGCTGTGCCGCATTTCGGCGGGAATCCATTTTCCGGCCAGGCCGAAGACCGGCTCCACCGTCGTCGTGCCCGGCAGGCCGTCCAGGTGGTCGCCGAGGGCCAGCAGTTTGCCGCCCGGCGCCTGCCCGCGTCCGGCTTCCACGCCGGCGATGCGGATGGCGTAGGTGGACATGGGCAGTTCAACGCTGTCCCGGGTCCGGACCGGCGGGACCACGACGCCGAGGTCCAGGGCGATCTTGTGCCGGAGCGACCGCACCCGGCCCAGCAGGTCATCCGATGCTCCGGAGACCAGGTCCACCAGGTCGGGGGCCAGCTGGATCTCCACCGCATGCACCCGCATTTGTTCGATCAGGTCCTCGGTGGTTTCCCCGCGTGGCGCCGCAGCTTCCGCTGCGGCGGCAGCCTCCGCCGCCGCCAGGGTGGCCTTGTCGCGGGCCTTGATGCGCTGGGAGGTAATCAGCAGTCCGGCGCCGACCAGCATGAACGCCAGTACCGGCATGCCGGGTATCAGTCCCATGGCCATGGCTGCGAGCCCGGCGATCTGCAGCGCGATCCGGGACTGGGCCAACTGCGTGGAGGCCGTGCTGCCCATGTCCGCTTCGGCGTTGGAGCGGGTCACGATCATGCCGGTGGACACGGCCATCAGCAGGGCGGGGATCTGGGTGACCAGACCGTCACCGATGGTCAGCAGGGCATAGGTGTTCAGCGCGTCGGTGATGGACATGCCGCGCTGGGCCATGCCGATCGCGATGCCGCCCACCAGGTTGATGATGATGATGATGATGCCGGCAATGGCGTCACCCTTGACGAACTTGGAGGCGCCGTCCATGGCCCCGTAGAAGTCGGCTTCGGCTGATACTTCGGCCCGGCGTTCCCGTGCCTGCACGTCGCTGATCAGGCCGGCGTTCAGGTCGGCGTCGATAGCCATCTGCTTGCCGGGCATGGCGTCGAGGGTGAAGCGGGCTCCCACCTCGGCGACGCGTTCGGCTCCCTTGGTGACTACGACGAACTGGATGACGACCAACAGCAGGAAGATGACCGAGCCGATGATCAGGGACCCGCCGACGGTGACCTTGCCGAAGGCGTTGATCACCTGGCCGGCGTGCGCCTCGCCGAGCACCAGCCGGGTGGAGGACACATTCAGGCCGAGCCGGAACAGGGTGGCCACCAGCAGCAGCGATGGGAAGACGGAGAAATCCAGGGGCTTGCGGACGAACATGGTGGTCAGCAGCGTCACCAGGGCCAGCATGATGTTCAGGATGATCAGCACGTCCAGCAGCCCGGAGGGGATGGGAACGATCAGCAGCAGCATGATGCCCACCACTCCCACCGGAACGGCGAGCTTGGAGAAATTGCGGTTCATCGGGTTCCCTCGGGGTTGGGCAGGGCGGGTCGGGTGGAGGCGGGCGGCCGGCTGCGGCCCCGGTTCTTGAGCTGCATCACGAAGGCGAGCACGCGGGCCACGGAGTCGTAGAGTTCCACCGGGATCTCCTGGTTCAGTTCGCAGGCGGCGTGCAGGGCCCGGGTGAGGGGAATATCCCGCACCAGGGGCACGTTTTTCTCCTCAGCTTCGGAGCGGATCCGGGCCGCGATGGCTCCGGCGCCCTTGGCGACCACGCGGGGGGCTGACTTGCCGGGCTCGTACTTGATGGCGACGGCGTAATGCGTGGGGTTGACCAGCACGACGTCGGCACCGCCGATGGCGGCGATCATCCGGTTGCGGCTCATTGCCAGCTGCCGGGAGCGCCGTTGCGACTTCACCTGGGGATCACCTTCGGTGTTCTTGTTTTCGTCCTTGACCTCGCGTTTGGTCATGCGGGTTTTCTTGCGGTTTCGCCGCATGACGACGAAGACGTCGACGGCGGCCAGCACCAGTCCGGCCGCGACGGCGAAGGACAGCAGGGACCCGGCACCCGCGCCGGCCTCGGACAGCAGTGCTGACACCGACATGCCACCGGAGCTGATCAGCACCGGCATGAGGCTTTGGATGACTGCGTACAGCACCACGCCCACCACTGCTGTCTTCAGCAGCGACTTGGCGCCCTGCCAGAGGGCCTGGGTTCCGAACACGCGCTTCAACCCGCTCAGCAGGTTGAAGGAGTCGAATTTGGCCTCAAACTTTTTGACGTGCACGCCACCCTGCATTACCGAACCGGCGAGCACGGCGACGGAGACGACCACGAGCATGGGCACCAGGCTGGCCGTCAGGGACGCCAGCCCCGTGCTGAGTGCCTGCAGCGCCACCGCCGGGTCGGGGTGGGACGCCAGGCTGCGCACCGAGAACAGCTGGTCCGCTGCCGCGTCTCCTGCCGCGCTGACGGTTCCGGGCATCATCAGGGCCGCCGCCCCGACGCCGAGCCACGCGGTGACGTCCTGCGAGCGGGATAGCTGGCCCTTCGAGCGGACCTCCTTCATCCGCTTCTCGGTGGCGTCCTCTGTCCGTTCCTGCGCATCGGAGGACATCAGCGCACCCCCGCCAGCGAAGTGAAGGCTTGGCCGGAGAGGACCGACACCACCCGTGGCAAGGCGGTGAAGACCACCCCTGCCAGGGTCAGGGTCAGGAAAATCTTCAGCGGGAACCCCATGGCGAACGCGTTTAGGGCAGGCGCGACACGGGTGAGCAGGCCAAGGCCGACGTCGGCCAGGAACAGCACCACCAGCAGCGGCCCGGCGATCTGCACGGCGGCCAGGAACATCTGGGTGACCGCCGTCGTCATGGCGTGCACCGGGGCGGCCATGTCCAGCCCGCCGCCGATTGGCAGGGCGGTGAAGGTGCGCAACAGCCCGCCGATCACCAGCTGGTAGCCGTCCGAGGCGAACAACAGGGACAGCGAGGTCATTTGGAAGAGCCGGGTGAACTGGGCCCCGTTGAGCATGGCGCCGGGGTCGAACGCCTGCGCCATCTGGAAACCGGCGAACATGTCCACCAGGCTGCCGGCGGACTGGATGGCTGCGAAGATCAGCATGACCATAAAGCCCAGCGCGACCCCGACGACGATTTCCAGGATCAGCGCGGTGAGGAAACCGCCGGTGCTGCGGGACGTGTAGTTTTTGCTCACCACCGGGGATACGGCCAGGGCAAGGCCCAGGCCGAGCATGGCCTTGACCCGGACCGGGATGGCGTTGTGGGAAAAGGGCGGGGCGATGACCAGGAAGGCCACCAGGCGGACCCCTGCCAGCATCACGGCCTCAAGCCAGGCCGGATCGAAACGCAGCGCCATGTCAGCCACCGCCCGAGAGCAGGTTGGGAATCCGGGCGAAAAGCTCGTTGGTGAAGGCAAGCATTTCGCTGATCATCCAATGCCCGGCGACCAGCAGCACCAGCGCCACGGCTACGGCTTTGGGCACGAAGGACAGGGTTACTTCCTGGATCTGCGTGATGGACTGCACCAACGAGATGGCCAGGCCCACGCCCAGCGCGGTCAGCAATACGGGGGCGGACAGTTTGGCGGTGATCAGGAGGGCCTGCAGGCCAAGGTCCAGGACGGCATTGGTGTTCATCAGCCACCACCCTGGTAGCTCTGGATCAGGGCGGTGATGACCAGGCCCCAGCCGTCCACCAGGATGAACAGCAGGATCTTGAACGGCAGCGAGACCATCACCGGAGGCAACATCATCATGCCCATGGACATCAACGCGGCGGAGACCACGATGTCGATGACCAGGAAGGGAATGAAGATGACGAAGCCGATGATGAAGGCCGCCCGCAGCTCGGAAATCATGAACGCGGGAATCAGCGTGGTCAGCGGGACGGCGGCGGCGTTTTCCGGATTGGCCATGCCGGCCGCCCTGGTCATCAGGGCGATGTCCTCCTGCCGGGTGTGCGCCGTCATGAAGGCCTGCAGAGGCTTGGAGGCGGCGTCAATGGCCGCCGCAAAGTCGATGTCCCCGTTGAGGTAGGGCTGCACGCCCAGGTTGTTCACGTCGATCAGCACCGGGCTCATGATGAAGAAGGACAGGAACAGGGCCAGCCCGGCGAGCACCTGGTTCGGTGGGATATTCGGCAGGGCCAGCGCATTGCGGGTCATGGCCAGCACCACGAAGATCTTGGTAAAGGACGTCATCATCAGCAGCACGGCCGGCGCGACGGAGAGCAGGGTGATGCCCAGCATGGTGACGATGGCGGCCGACGGCGTACCGTCAGCACCGTTCAGCTGGACAGTGACCCCGCTATCGGCGGGCGCGGGAGTGGCGGGTGCTGTCGGCTCCACGGGAGCGACCGGAAGGGTGGGGTCCACGGGCGTGGCGGAGGCCATCGAGGAGCTGACGAGCATGAGCACGACGGCGGCCAGAACGGCCAGGCCCAGCAGCAGCATCCACTTTCCCGCCCGGGCGGAGGAAACTGCACTCGTCACCCGGACAGTCCCTTGCGGACCGCTGCGGCGGCCTGGCGCCAGGTGGCGGCAGAGAGCAGCGAACCATGCAGCGCGCCGGCCTGCTGGTTTCCTCCGAAGGGTTGCATGGGCCGTAAACCGGACGCCGTTTGGCCCGCCCGGGTACGGGAAGCGCCGGAGCGGGGCCGAAGCAGGTCCTGTCCCGTGTGCCCATCCAAGGTCCTGGCGAAGGCGTCTGCGCCAGTGGGCGCGGGGGTTGCCGCCGCCGTAGCCGCCGCCGGAGCGGGAGCCGCCGCCGTAGTAGCCGCCGCCGGAGCGGGAGCCGCCGCCGGAGCGGGAGCCGTAGTCGCCGCCGGAGCGGGAGCCGCCGCTGCCGGAACGGGAGCAGGAGCGTCGGAGGTGTGCAGGACATTCACCGCATGCTCGGTCACGCCGAGCACAAAGCGCTGGCCCGCCGTTTCCACGACGACAACCGACGCCTTGGACCCCAGGCCGCGGCGGGCCAGGATCCGCAGGGGTTCCTCGGTGCGGATCCCGCGCACGCCGCGCGATATCCGTCGCTGCAGGATCCACAGCACCGCCACCACTGCCCCCAGGGAGAGAATTACCCGCAGGGCAAGGATGAGGGTGTCCACTCAGTTGCCCGCTTCGTTTACGTCGAGGATTTTGGTGATGCGCACGGCGTAGTCCTGGTCAACGACGACAATCTCGCCGCGGGCGATCAGGCGACCGTTGAGCAGCACGTCGGCGGGGGCGCCGGCGGAACGGTCCAGCTCAATGACCCGGCCCGGTTCCAGATCGAGCACGTCGCGAACGGACATGCGGGTGCGGCCGATCTCCACGGTCAGTGACATTTCGACATTGTTGATCCGGCCCAGCTTGCCCAACACTGAAGCGTCCGTTCCGCGGGTAGCGGCGGAGGCCTGCTGCTGGCGGATGCGGATCGCGAACCAGCCGCTGGGAGTTCCGGCGGCCGAGAGTTCAAAGACCACGGTTTCCGGATCGAGGAACAGCACGGATGCGTCCTCCGTGCGGGACTCGGACAGCACTCCTGCGCCCAGGACCGCCGTCGCCTTTTCGAATGCGGGCCGCAGCACGTCCTCGGTGGACAGCAGGCCGGAATTGCCGCCTGCCGCGCCGGAGAGCGCCGCCGCGTCGAGCAGGACCAGGGCAATGTCAGCGGAGAGCGCGCCGACGAAGGAGGCGCTCACGGCCTGGCCTGCACGTCCCTGCAGCGAGGACCGGTCCTCCACGACGGCAGCATCCAGCGGCGCCATGGTGGGCAGCAGCTCCGTCAGGGCATTGACGGCGGTGGTGTGCAGGGTCTGGTTCGCGATCAATGCGGGTTCTCCTCGGTGGTGACAATGACGCCGGCAAGGCGGGATCCCTTGGATCCCAGGGCCGCGTAGGCCAGCGGCAGTCCGTCCACCGCAACGTTGACGGGTTGGTGCTTGGGGTGGGGCAGGGGCAGAACGTCACCCACGGCCAGGTTCAGGATGGTGCTGGGCAGGATGGTCGTTGAGGTCAGCTGCAGTGCCACGTCGACGGGCACGTGCGCCAGCTGTTCGGTGATCCGCTTCCGGGCGTTGTCGGTGGTGTCGGTCGGATTGACCGCACCAAGTCCGGCGAGCAGGATCTCGGCAGGGATGGCCACGGTTGCGGCGGCGACCTGGGCGCCCACCCGGATGGTGAAGGAGGCGACGATCATGAGGTCGGACGGTGCCGCTGCCTGCGCGAACTGGGAGTTGTACTGGACGGTGTCGAGGGTAATCGGCACCGTCAGCATGGAGTCCAGCGAGTAGCGGAGGTTCTCCAGCGCGTCTTCCATCAGCCGCTGGACCAGTGCCTGCTCAATCTGGGTGAACTTGCGTTCCGGCGGCTTGGACGCTCCGCTGCCGCCGAGCATCAGGGCCACCAGGCCCAGCCCGGCCGACGTCGGAAACTGGATGACGGCCTTGCTTTCGGTTCCGCCCAGCCGGCACAGCACCATGGCGGTGGTCAACGGCAGGGAAGCGGCGTACTCGTCGTAGGTCTGCATCAGCACCAGCTCGCTGCTGACCTGTGACTTGACCCGGACGCGGGCCGTGAGGTGGGTTCCCCACTGCCGTGCAAAGGTTTCCATGGCGAGCTCCAGCATGCGGCTGTGCTCACGGGCCAGTGTGGTGGGCCGTCCGAAATCAAAGACGGCAACGGCACCCGGCTGCCGGAGGGCAGGCGGTGCGGGGTCCTCCAGCACATCACTCACAGGGACCACTATCGACGCTTCCCCGGCCGGCGTTAGCAGCCCGGGCGACCAACCTGAGGACCCGTTGCGGCGTGTCGACCGTGTTGTCCACGGTGTTGTCGACCGTGTTGTCCACGGTGTTGTCGACGGTGTTGTCGACGGTGTTGTCGACGGTGTTGTCGATGGTGTTACTGCTGGTGTTACTGCTGGCGGGCCTCGAGAACCTGGGGTATGAGTTCCCGCACGGCGTCCGGCTGATCGGAGCGCACCACAATATCCACGCGCCGGTTTTTGGCAAGATCCTCGGCACTGTCGGTGGCCCCCAGCGGCCTGGACGCGCCGTATCCTGTCGCGGCCATGCGCTCCTGCGCCAGGTGGTCGGCTTCGATCAGGTGCCGAACCACGTTGGTGGCCCGGGCGGTGGAGATTTCCCAGTACTGCGGGTTGGCGATCGTTTCCGGGACCAGGGCGGCGTGCCCTTCGACGGAGATATCCAGCGTCACTGCGGCCAGCACCGGCGCTATGGTGTCCAGTACCTTAACGCTCTGCCCGGTCAGCCGCGCGTCGTCGGGATCGAAGAATGTGTCGGAACTGACGAGCCGGACCGTCAGGCCGCGCTCGTCGATCTGGAACTTTACGGCGTCCGACAAGTTTTCCGCAGCCAGGCTGGCCGCCATCTGGTCACGCAGACCGGAAAGCTTGTCAACCTCCTGTTCGGCCAGTTGGAGGTCCTCCTTTTCCGCCGGGACGACCGGGGGCTGGGTTTCCAGCGACCCGGCAAACCCCTCCTCTTCGGCGTTGGTGTGCTCCGGTGGCACGACCACGCCTTTGGCGGTGTCCACGGTGTCCGTGGCGACGACGCCGAACCCTGTGGCCAGCGAATTCTTCAGGCTTTCAAACTTTTTGGCATCCACCGTGGACATGGCGTACAACACGATGAACATGCACATCAGCACGGTGACCATGTCCATGTAGGAGGCCATCCAGCGCTCGTCCGGGTGGCTTTCCTCGGGTTTGGTGAACTTCCTGCGGCGGGGCCTGGCGCTCACGCGGCGTCGTCCAGCACTGCCGCGCCACCCTTGCCGGAGTCCTTCTTGCTGCCGGCAAGGTGGTGGGCGGGAACCATCGCCTTGAGCCGTTCGCGCAGCAGCAGGGGCTGGCTGCCTGCCTGGACGGCGAGCACGCCCTCCATCAGCAGGTTCATGCGCTCAATTTCGAGGTCGGAGACGCGTGCCATCCGGGTGGCGATCGGGAGCCAAATGAAGTTGGCTGACAGCAGGCCCCAGAGGGTGGCGACGAACGCGGTGGCGATCATGGGCCCCAGTTCACCGGGGCTGCTGAGGTTTTCCAAAACGTGGGTCAGTGAGACGACCGTGCCGATGATGCCGATGGTCGGAGCGTAACCGCCCAGGCTGTTGAAGAACTTTGAGGAGGCGTGGTCGGTCTTGATCCTGGTGGCGATCTCGTCCTCGAGCATGTAGCGCAGTTCGTCGCCGTCGGTGCCGTCGGCAATGTTCTGCAGCGCTCCACGGAGGAAGGGGTCCTCCATGCCGGCGGCTTCCTGCTCCAAGGCCAGGAGGCCCTCGCTGCGCGCCTTTTCAGCCAGCCCGACCACTTGGTCGATACTGTCCGCCGGGGATGCGGTCTTGCCGCGGATGGCCCTGGGCAGTGCCTTGACGGCCTGCAGGACGTCCTTGAGGGTGGATCCGGCGACGCCCACAGCAATGGTGGCACCAAAGACCAGGATCATGGGTGGCGGCAGCAGGATGGACTGGATGTGCGCACCTTCAAGGGTGATCATCCCGAACAGGGCACCAAATGCCAGGGCCAGTCCAATGAGGGTTGAGGGATCCATGTCTACCTTGCCGGAGGCAGCGGAACGGTGTTGCCGCTGCGCTCCTCGCCTGAGTCGGAGGGGGGCACGATGCTCAGGGTCCGGCCACCGTGCGAAGGAACGGCGGCGGGCATGTCGCGGGCCAGGGAAATGACGTAGGCGCGGTAGCGGGCGATCAGTTCGATGATCTCGGCCATGGATTCGGTCACAATGTATTTGGCGCCGTCAGCCATCACCAGGGTGGTGTCGGGGCTGGCGAAGATCCGTTCGATCAGGTCCGGGTTGATCGCGAACTCACGGGAGTCCAGCCGGGTTACTACGATCATCTGTGCCAGTCCTTGTCCTGATGACCGCGCGGCCATCAGGATGTACTGTCGGCCGTCCCCGCCCTTTGGTTAGCGGGGACGGCCGTTCGCGGGTTAGCGCTTCAGGTTGGTGAGCTCCTGGAGCACCTCGTCCGAGGTGGTGATGATGCGGGCGTTTGCCTGGAAACCGCGCTGGGCGACGATCAGGTTGGTGAATTCCTGGGAAAGGTCCACGTTCGACATTTCCAGGGCGCCGCTGGACAGGTCCCCCAGCGCGTCGGAACCGGCGGTCCCGACGACGGCGGCACCGGAGTTGGCACCCGGGCGGTAGCTGGAGTCGCCGGCCTTCTCGAGTCCGCCGGGGTTGGTGAAGCTGGCCAGGGCGACGCGGCCGACGGCTTCCTTCTTGCCGTTGCTGAAGGACCCGACGACGGTGCCGTCCTTGGAGACCGAGAAGGACTCCAGCGTTCCAGCGGCACCGCCGTCGGCGGTCTTGGCCGCAACGGTGGTCATGCCCGCATACCCGGTGACCGCTGAGAGGTCCACGGCGATTCCGTTGACGTTCAGGGTGCCGCCGCCGGTGAGGCTGCCGTTGGCGAAGGTGAGCGTCCCGGTGCTTTGCGCGGCTCCGCCGTCCTGGGCAGCGACGTTCCAGCCGGTCGTGGAGCGGGTGAAGGAGAAGTTCACACTGCGGGTGTTGCCGGCGGCGTCGAAGACCTGCACGTCACGCTGAAGCACCGTGCCCACAGCGGCGTCGTCCGGGAGGTTGCCATCGACGGAGGTCTTCGTGGTGGCGGAAGCCGGAGCGGTGGAGGAGTTGGAGAGCACCAGGTCACCGACGGGCCCGCCGGTGGGAATAGTCCCGTTGGTGGCCGCCCAGCCCTGCAGGATGGCTCCGTCGGCGGTGACCAGGCGGCCCTCACCGTCCTGGTCCAGGGCACCGGAGCGGGTGTAAAGGGTTTCGCCGCCCTGCTTGACGACGAAGAAACCGTTGCCGTTGATCATGAGGTCGGTGGCCTTGCCGGTGGCCTGGGAGGATCCCTGGGCGAAGTTGGTGCGGATGCCTGCGACCTGCACCCCGAGTCCGATCTGGGCCGGGTTGGTGCCGCCGTCCTGGGGCTGCGGGCCGCTGCCGCCGTTGGTCATCTGGGACAGCGTGTCCTGGAACTGGACCGAGGAGGCCTTGAAGCCCTGGGTGTTGACGTTGGCGATGTTGTTGCCCGTGACATCGAGCATGGTCTGGTGGGCACGGAGTCCGGAGATACCGGAGTACAGGGAACGAAGCACGGTGCTTTTCCTTTCGGGAGTGGAGCGGGGTGGGTTGTTGAGCGGAGATGTTGAGCGGAGTGAGGTGTTAAACGGGTGTTGAGGTTGCTGGCACCAAGGGTCAGCTGGTGCTGACGCCGGAGAGGGTGTCCAGGGAAACGGTTTTGCCGTCCACGGTCATTTGCGGAACGGAGCCGGCGTAAGAGACCGCGCTGGCCACGCCGGTCACTTCGGTGCCATCGGCTCCGGTGTAACTGACGTTTCGTCCGATCAGGGACGCTGCCGCAATGCGCATCTGGAGGGAGAAGTCCTCGGTGCCGGTCGAGTCCAGCGAGTTGAGCTTTTCCATCATGGCCAGCTGCGTGGTCTGGTTGATCATTTGCGTGGTGTCCATGGGAGAGCTGGGGTCCTGGTTCTGCAACTGGGTGACCAGCAGGTTCATGAACAGCGCCCCATCCATCTCCTGTTTGGGGGTCCGCGTGGCGGTGGTGGTGCTGGTGGTGCTGCTGCCGGCGACGGCACTGATCGAGTCGATGGGCATGGTGTTCTCCTTGTGTCGGGTCGGCGTCAGGCGATGACGTCGAGGCCGCGGGCGGCACGGGGGGCGGTCGGCTGGGCCAAGACGGGTGGTGCCGCGTGCTGGCTGGAAGCCGGGCGGCGCGGTTGCGCCGGATCCTGAAGGAGGTTTCGGCCGGAGTCGCGGCTCCCACCGTCCGGCTGTCCGCCGGAGGACAGGTTGAGGTTGGCGTTTAGGCCGGTGGCTGCGAGGTCCCTCTTCAGGTCCGTCAGGACGGCCCGTAAGGCCTCCCTGCCGGCCTCGGTGGGCGAGACCAGGTCGATGCGCACTTCGGTGGCGCTGATGTGCGCACGCACGGTGACAGGGCCCAGGTCCTCCGGAGTGACCCGCACAGTGATGAGGTGCTCACCGGGCCGCGCCCCGGCAAGCGAGGTCAACGGCACCGACAGCTGGCTGGTCAACGGCGGCGCGGGTGCGGCCTGCGGTTGGCCCGGTTGCTGGCCCGGTTGCTGGGCCGGGGCCAACGCTGCACTGCCCGAAGGGGCTGGAACCCCGGCCCCCGGAACGACGACGGCGGACGTCAGGGCAGCTCCGGCACCGTCCGGGTTTGCTGCCGGCACGGCGGCATCCGTTGCAGCAACCGCTGCTGCAGGCGCTGCGGGGTCGGCCGCGTTGGTTCCCTCCAGCGCTGCTCCTGCGGCGGCGAATGGTTGGACCAGAACCGCCGGCAGGCCTGCGGCTGAGACTCCAGCGCCTGTCGACGCGGAGTCCGACGGAGCGGCAGTGCCGGAGCTTGAAGCCGCCGGCACCATGGATACTGCGGGCGTCGTCGCGCCTGGAAGAGCCGGCGACGTGGCTACAGGTGCCGTGGCTACTGACGCCGTGGCTGCCGGGGCCGACGGGGAAACTGGCTGCGTTGACAGATGCGGCCGTCCACCCGTGCTGCCCGCGGAGTGCAACGCGGAACCGTGAGCAACGGCGGTGGACGGAAGGGCCTGCGCCAACGGCAGGACCGCGCCAACTGCGGCACCTCCATCGGCGACGGGGGTTGAGGCAGGGCCGCTGATTTCGGCGGAAGAGGTTGGCTGGGCACCAGTTGCGGGAGCAGGGTGGAGCGGCGCCGGGCAGGCGGAGGGAACACCGGCAACGGAGGGCTCCGTTGAGCCGTCCATCCGGCGGGAAATCGGTCCGGGTTGCCGGGAATGGACACTGTTGGCCAGGGACCCGGGCGCGTGCGCCGCCGGCCAACCGAAGGCGGCGGCCAGGGATACTGGCGCGTCCGTGGTTTCCTGCCCACCTGAAACTTGCCCGACTGCATCCTGCCCGTTGGAGTTCTGCCCAACTGCATCCAGACCAGCCACAGCTCGCCCGGCGTGTCCGGATCCGGCGCTCCGTGCACTGGCATCGCCCGCGATGGGGGTGACGCCGGTGATGGCATGCAGGGTGTTATCGGCGGCGGCGACGTTTCCTCCGGTTGCTTCGGTCGCCGGACCTGTGCTGGTGGCCACGGGCAAGACCGGTTCCGTCACCGTGGCCGGCGTCGCCGTCGTACGTTGTTCCACGGCGACTGCCAACGCCGCACCGAATGCTGCGGTGTTTGCCGTTGCCGTGGATGCCTGGCCGGCTGCTGCCTTTGCGTTGGCGGCAACGGCGTCGGTGCGATGAGGGGTGCCGGGGGCCGCGATGGTTACTGTCATCGCCGGCTCTCGTTCCGGCCGCGGTGCCAGGCGCCGGCCGCCAGTTCATCGAGCACCGTCTGCTCGGTGCGCAGGTCCGCCGCGGCAACCCGCTCGTCGTGCTTGGCCTCCAGCTTTTCCAGCCGCACCGATTGTGACCGAGCGGCCGAGAACGCTGCCTGGGCCTGCCGTGCGGCGGCCTGATGATCGGTCACCACGGCGTTGAGGTCCGCGAGCATGCTGCGGGAGGACGACCGGGCGGCAGCGACGGCGCTCAGGGCGGCACCGGTGCTGACCTCCGTGGGGCTGTTGGCCAGGTCGTCGCGGGCAGCGCCTTGCCGGGCCCGGGAAGCGGATGTGCGGAAGTTCGCTGCCGCCAGTTCACTGGCGGCAGAGTCTTCGCGCAGCCGCTGCAGGCGCAGCAGCCCGGCGAGGGGAAACCGTGAAGCCATTACGCCACTCCCAGCTGTCGAACGAGGTCGGATAAGGATGCCCAGGCGCCGGCAGCGGTCGATTGGTCGTCCATGCGCTGTTGCAGGAACCGGTTGATGCTGTCCTGGTGGTCCAGGGCGGCATCGGCCAGCGGGTTGCTGCCGCGCTGGTAGGCGCCGACGTCGACCAGGTCCTGCACGGTGCGACGGGCTGCCAGCACCTTGCGCAGGGCTGTCGCCGCCTGGCGCTGCTCGGGGAGGGTGACTTTGGAGGCCACCCGGGAAATGGAGCCGAGGATGTCGATGGAGGGAAAGTGCCCTGCCACGGACAGGTTCCGGTCAAGGACCATGTGCCCGTCCAGGATGGAGCGGGCGGCATCGGCGATGGGTTCGTTGTGGTCGTCGCCATCCACCAGCACCGTGTACAGGCCCGTAACCGAGCCCCGCTCGGCAGTTCCTGCCCGTTCCAGCAGTTGCGCGAGGACCGAAAAGGTCGACGGCGGATATCCGCGGGTGGCCGGCGGCTCACCGACCGAGAGCCCGATCTCGCGCTGCGCCATGGCCACGCGGGTCAGTGAGTCCATCATCAGGACGACGTTGGCGCCGGCATCACGGAAGGACTCGGCGATGCGGGTGGCGGTGAAGGCAGCGCGCATCCGCATCAGCGCCGGTTCGTCGGACGTGGACACCACGACGATGGATCGGGCCAGGCCCTCTGGGCCGAGGTCGTCCTCGAGGAACTCGCGGACTTCACGACCGCGCTCCCCCACCAGGGCGATGACTGAAACCTCGGCGTCGGTGCCTCGGGCGATCATTGACAGCAACGAGGACTTGCCGACCCCTGATCCGGCGAAGAGGCCCATGCGTTGGCCCTTGCCGACAGTGGTGAGGGTGTCCATGGCACGGACTCCGAGCTGCAGCGGGGTGGCGATGCGGGTGCGCTGCATGGCGGAGGGCGTGTCGTGGTCCAGTGGTACCCAGTCGTGCACCGACAGGGGTCCCTTGCCGTCCATGGGCCGGCCCAGGCCGTCCAGTACCCGGCCAAAGAGTCCGGTTCCGGTGGGCACCAGCAACGGTTGTCCCTTGGTGCGTGCGGGGGAACCGGCGCTGATGCCGGTCATCCTGCCCAAAGGCATCACCCGCACGGCGGTCCTGGTGGTGGCTACCACCTCCGCGTCCACTGACGGGTTCGAGCCGATGGTGACCAGGTCTCCGATGGCACAGTTGAGGCCGGCCACTTCGGCGCCGAGTCCAACGATGGAGGATACGGTTCCCACGCGCTCGGGATGACCTGCTGCCAGGGCTGCCGAGAACCTGCCCGCATGCGGCCGCCAGGTGGTGGTCATAGCTGCCCGTCCCGCAGTGCCTGCCGGGCGCGCTGCAATGCGGTTCCAATGCGGGCGTCGAGGAAGCCGTGCTCAAAGTCGGCGACGGCGTCGCCCTGGGCAAGGGCGGGGTCGGCCTGGAACCGAAGTGCGTCGGGGAGTCCGCCCGCCTCGCCCAGGACCGCCAGGTCGGCGGGGTTCATCCGCACCGTCAGGGAGCCTGTGGTGCCTGCCTGCGCCAGGACCCGATTCACGGCGGCACGGGCGGCCGCAGCGCTGTCGGTCAGTTCACGGCCGATCACCGCTTCTGCCAGTTCCAGGGCAGCCTGCAGCAGCACGTCCTGGCTGTCCTCCAGTACCGGCAAGGTGCTCTGCTGTACTGCAGTGACAGCTGTGGCGAGGGCTGCCAGGGTGCGGTCGGTCCGCGCCTGCAGATGCGCCAGAAGGGCCGCGTGCTCGGCTTCGAGTTGCGCAAGACGCAACTTTGCTTCGGCATCTGCGGCGCGTAGGCCTGCCGTGTACCCGGCGGAGTGGCCGCGGGTGTAGCCCTGGCGGGTGCCGGAGTCGGTTCCCGGGCTATGCAGCGGAGTGAAGCTGAGGGGGGTGAAGGCGGCGTCAGTAGACAAGGTCGTCCTCCTCATTTCGGCGCACCGTGATGACGCCTTGTGCTTCAAGTTCACGGATGGACCGGACGATCTCGGCGCGGGCGGACTCTATTTGGGAGGCCCGTACGGGGCCGGTGGCCGCCGACTCGGAATCGAGTATTTCAAGGTTGCGTTCGGAGATGTTGGCCCGGATCACCGTGACCACCTCGTCCGGAGCACCCTTCAGTGCCAGGGCGAGCAGGCCGGAGTCGATGCCGCGCAACACCTGCTGGACGTCCTTGCGTTCCAGCTTGACGATGTCTGCAAAGGTGAGCATGCGGGAGCGGATCTCCTCGGCCAGCAGCGGGTCGCGTTGTTCCAGGCCTTCCAGCAGGGCTTTCTCGGTCGCCACGTCGGCGCGGTTGATGATTTCCACCAGGGATTCGATGCCGCCCACCACGTCGCTGTTATCGCGCAGGGATACCACGGCCTTGGCACGGGCCTTGAGCGTTTCGGCGAGGATGCCGATCGCCTCCGGCGCGGCGGTGCCCATGGCGGCGAAGGCCTGGGCCACTTCGGTTCCGGCGGCGTCGCCGAGTCCGGCGATGACCGCTGAGGCTTTTTGTGAGTCCAGGTGGGCCAGCACCAGCGCGATCGTTTCGGGCAGTTCGCCGTCCATGAGGATGACGATCTGGCCGGGATCCGCGTTGGCGAGGAATTCGAAGGACGTGCCGGCCATGGAGGACTCGACCCGGTTCATCACCCCGGCAGCCTTCTCGGAGCCGAAGGAGGCGGCCAGGATGGAAGCGGCGAAGTCGCGTCCGCCACGGGTTTTGGTGCTGCTGTGGAAGGTCAGTTCATGGAATTCATCAATGACGCGGCTGGCGATGATCGAATCCACGCGCTGCATCCGCATGATCTCGGCGGCGATGTCCTCGGCTTCGGCCTCGGTGAACTGCTGGAGCACTGCTGCTGCCTTGTCGGAGTCCAGCTGCATCAGGATGATGGCTGCTTTTTGAGTGCCCGTCAGGACGAAGTCTGCGGCCTTCACGCGGGTTGCCGATCATCCATCAGGCCGCGCAGGAATTCAGCGGTTTTTTCGGGGCTGTGGGTGGCCAGGGATTCCAGCCGCGCCCGCTTGCCGTCCAGGTCCTGGGGCTCCTCCGGCAGTGGCGGCACTTCGAGAACCGGAGCGGCCGGTACAGCCGGCACGGCGCGCGGGGCGACGGCGACGGGGGGAAGGGAGATGGAGGTGGTGGGCGGGTCCAGGTGCAGCAGCGGGTCAAGCCGCTCCCCCAGGTCGACCGGTTCACGGCTCTGCCGGCGGTTCTTCCGGGCGTACAGGAAGAGGGCCGCGGCAAGGACCAGCAGGGCGACGGCGCCAATGATGATGGTCCGCCAGGTGTCGGCGGTGCGTTGGGCGTCGGCTTCTGCCTTGGCTGCGTCCAGGGCTGCCTTGGCGTCGGCGGCTCCGGCCGCGTTGAACGGGACGCTGGCCACGGTGACGACGTCGCCCCTGGCCGTGTCGATGCCCGCTGCTGAGGACACCAGTTCGCGTAGCGTGGCCAGGTCGACGCCGTTGGCGGCGGAGGCGTTCACTGCCACGGAAACGGTCTGGCGCTTGACGGACCCGGCCGGAATGGTGGTTGTCTCTGTCGTCTTGTTGATCGCGTTGTTTTTGGTGGACTGGTCGGAGGTGTAGGTGCCATCGCCACTGGCACCGGTGGGCACGGCGACGTTGTCCGGGCCCAGGGTTCCGGCAGCGCCTGCACCGGTCCCGGTGTAGGAGGACGTGTTCTTGGATTCACTCAGGGCCGGAGCCTGGTCGGGGTTGGTGAAGGTTTCGGCGACCTTCTGCCCGGAGTCGAGGTTCATGTCGGCGGCGACGGCGACGGTGGCGTTACCGGGTCCGGCGAGCCGGTCGAGCATGGTCTGCAGCGAGGCGCTGACCCGCTTTTCATAGTCGGAGGCAGGTTTGGTGCCGCCACCGGCGGGGCCCGTTCCAACGGCGGAGAGCACGGTTCCGGTGGAGTCGACGACCGCCACGTTGATGGGCTTCAGCCCATCGATGGAGGCGCTGGTCAGGTGCACGACGGCCTGGACCTGGTCGGAACTAAGGGACACGCCTGGATCCGTTTCGATGAAGACCGATGCGGTGGGGTCCTGCTTCTCCGCGGCGAAGACCGTTTCCTTCGGCAGGGCCAGCTGCACTGAAGCGGTCTTGACGCCGTCCAGCGCGCTGATGGTGGAGGCCAGCTCACCTTCCATGGCGCGCTTGTACGTCACGCTTTGCTGGAAGTCGGAGGAGGTGACACCCATGTTGTCCAGCAGCGAGTAGCCGGCCGTCTTGGTGGTCGGCAGGCCGGCGGCAGCAGCCTTGAGGCGCTCGTCGTACACCTTCTCCTCGGGCACCATGATGGTTGCCCCGCCGTTGGTGAGTTCGTAGGGAACGCCGTCAGTGCGGAGTTGGTCCACGATGCTGTTGGCGTCGGCTGCCTGCAGGCCGGAGAACAGCGGCGTGTAGGAGGGCTTGGTCAACCAGGATGTCAGGGCGACCCCGCCCAGGACCAGGACTGCCACGCCAAGGATGGCGATGGTCCGCTGGGCAATGCTGAATCCGCGCACGGTGGCGCCGAGCCGTGCAAAGACGGCGGCAAGTTGTGGCGGCATCAGCCCTGCATCCTCATGATCTCGTTGAAGGCGTCGACGCCTTTGTTGCGGACGGCGGCAACCAGTTCAAGGGTGACCTGGGCGCGGGTGGCGGCGATCGTGGCGGTGTGGATGTCATCGAGGCTGCCGGTGACGGCCTTGACGGCCAGGTCGTTGGAAGTGGACTGCAGCTGCTGCAGGTTGTCGACGGCGCCGCTGAGGCTGTTGGCGAAGTCGGAGCCGTCGGTGGCCTTGGCGGCACCGGTTCCGGGAAGGTAGCCGGTGCCGGTTACCCCCTGGACGGAGGGAAGGGCGTTGATCGCCATCAGGAGCGTCCTATCTGAAGTGCTGCTTCGTAGGCGGTCTTCGCACGATCGACGACTGCCGCGTTGGCTTGATAACCGCGCTGGGCCATAATGAGTTGGCCCATTTGGGCGCCGAGGTCAATGTCCGGGTAGCGGACGTACCCCTTCTGGTCGGCCAGGGGGTTGGCTGGTTCGTAAACCATCCGGCCTTCCGCGCTGCCGTAGGCCGCGCCGGAGACGTAGACCCCGGTGTTGCCTGAGCCTTCCTGGACTTCGACGTAGCGGGCCTGGAAGGCGTTGCCGTTCGTGCTCTTCGCGGTGTTCACGTTCGCGATGTTGTCCGCGACCGCATCCAGCCATTTGCGGTGGACGGTCATCGCGCTGCCCGCGATGCCGATGGCGTCGAACGTCATCAGGAGGTCCGAAGCGCGGCCCGGACGGCGCTGAACGCACCGTTGGCTGCCTGCGTGGCGAACTGGTAACGCAGGACGGTGTCAACGTTGGAAAGAGTTTCGGTGTCCAGGTTGACGTTGTTGCCGTTGAGCTTGGTCGGTTCCAGCGAGCGGGACGTGGTGGCCGCAGCTGAACCGTTGCCGGCAGCGACGGACCGGGCCAACGCGGTTTCAAACGTCACGCGCTTGGCCTGGTAGTTGGGCGTGTTGACGTTGGCAATGTTATTGGCAATGGTCCGCTGGCGCTGGGCGAGGCCGTCGAGGGCGCTCGTCAGGGCAACACTGGTCACGGAATCGAACAACGGGGCTCCCGGCCTTCTGAGAAAGGGGTACGTTGCGGCCGATCCGTGGCCTGCAGAATGAGCGATCCGTGCTCGAGACTATCTATCGGCGCTTGACGGGCGCCCGTAAGCAATGCAGGGGGAATTCCTCGCTGCTTTCATTAGCCGGTGATATCCAGGAAAACGGCACGGCCTCCGCGGGTTGCCTGTGGCACTGATTGAACCGCGGTGAGGTGCTGGAGGGCCCTGCGGCGTGAATCCTCGAGGGCTCCGGCCACCTGCTCCTGGCCGGCCCGCAAACGGCGCGCCCGATCAACCAACCCTGCGGGCAGCGGGCCGAGCCCCTGCGGAGGGAGCCAGGTGCGCCAGCCACCGGCAGGGGCCGCGCCGGAAGCGGCTGCAGCTGCCGAAGCGGCGGCAGCGGCGACGTCGGCTTCCATTTGTGCCAGGACCTGTTCCCAGGCTGCCGGTCCTGGCTGTTGGCTAGCCAATGCCGAGCATCCCGCCACTGGCGGCCATTCCGGCCATGGCTGCCGGCGCGGCGGGGGCAGCTGCGGGGAGCAGTGCGGCGGCTTCGTGCCAGGACTGGCGCAGGGGTTCGAGGATGCTGATGCATTCCCGCGTGGATTCTGGCCGGCGGTGAATGTTGGCATCGATGAGCCGGCCGGAGACGTAGTTGTAGACACCCATCAGGGCATCGGCGCCGTCCCAAACCTTGACGTCCAGGGAGGTGCTCAGCTCGGTGACGATGGCCTGGGCGTGCAGCAGGTTTTCGGATGCCATGCTCCAGTCCTGGTTCCCCTGGGCCGCTTCGGCCCGACCCAGGTCCAGCAGCAGCCGGTCGTAGAGCATGGTCAGCAGGCGGACAGGCGTGGCCGAGAGGACCGCCTCCCGCTGGTAGGCCTCCTGGCTGGAACGCTGGCCGAGCGGCGAGTACATCATGAGTTGCTCGAGGTCGGAAGGCCGGCCAGCTGGGAGGAGAGCCAGTCACCCTGGGACTTGATGGAGCTGAGGGCCACTTCCATGGCCGCATAGGTTTTCTTCAAGGAAGCCTCCCTGGTGGCCAACCGGTCATCCCAGTCGGCAATCGAGTTGTTGAAGTCTTTGAGGTCGGCCTGCTGGCCGGTGATCTTGGTGGTGATCAGCCCGGTGTAGGGATCCGAGGCCTGCGTTGCCGCTGCGCTGACACGCGCGGCGATGGTGGCGACGGCAGCCTTGGTGGCTTCCGGGTCGTTTCCGAGCGCTGTGGTGAACTTGGCCGGGTCGAAGGTCAGGTTTCCCGATTTGGTGATGCTGATGCCGAACTCGGAAGGGGAACGCCCGTCAATGGGTTGCGAGGCCGCAGCCAGCAGCTTTTGGCTGACATCCCGGATGGTGCTGTCGCCGGTGAAGGCGCCAGCCGTGACGGTGGTGGCACCCGTAGCACTGGTGCTGTTTGTCACGCTGCTTCGGTTGGCGATGACGGCGAAAATGTTGTTCAGCGTTGAGACCATCCCCGACGCGGCGGAGCTGATGGCATTATCGTCGCGGGAGATGGTCACGGTGGTGGGCACTGCTGCGTCGGTCGAGACGGCATTGACAGTGACCGCAACCCCTGGAAGCAAATCCGAGAAGGTGTTGGACTTGGACGTCACGACCTGTTGCGCCGCAGAGTTGGCCCACAGGGTCACCTGCGCGTCCTGCGCAGTGCGCGTGGTGGTGGTGGGCAGCTGCGTGGCGGTTCCTGCCGCGACCGCAGCAGCAGTCCCCTGCTGAACCGTGAAAGCCGCAGCGGAGCCGGTGGTGGTGGAGGAGAACTGCATGCGGTAGGTACCGTCACCGACGGCGACCTTGGTTGCCGTGACGCCCGTTCCGGCGCTGTTGATGGCTGAGGCGACGTCATCCAGGGAGGAGGATTTGAGGGTGATCTCCTTGGCCACTCCCCCGACGACGAGGGTCAGGGGGCCGCTGTCGGGCCAGCTGGTCAGCGGAGCAGAAACCGAGATCTGTGACGCCGCCAGTTTCGAGACGACGATGTCCAGGGAACCCGCGGTGGCTCCGGTGCCGACGGTGGCCTTGACGTTGCCGGCGCTGCTGCTGGCGGTATAGAGGTCCAGGGCTGCCGGGACGGCGGTTTTCTTAGTTGACGCGGCCAGGTCGGCGATCTGCGTGTTGAGGCCCTGCAGGGCCGAGACGGTGCTCTGGGTCTGCGTCACCTTGGCTTTGAGCAGGTTCTGCGGCACGGACTCGACCTGCATCAGCGAGCTGATCAGTGTCGTCGTGTCCAGGCCGCTGGCCAGGCCATCGAGGGAAATCCCCATCGCTGCTCCTCCGTAGGGGCATTCCGTGCGCCAGGCAGGAACGTCCGTGCGCTAAGTAAAAAGTGGTGGTGCCGGGGGACGGCGAACGTGTGCCGCGTCTGGGGAACGCTGTCCCGCACGCGCACTCCGTTCTCCGGCACCACCGACCCAACCGTGGCCGAGGTCCAGGCGGTCAGACCTGGAACCCGGCCACAGCCAGGTGAACCTGCAGCTGCCTGACGAAGCCAGGCGCCGCAGACTAGCGCAGGAGCGAGAGTACGCCCTGGTTGGACTGGTTGGCCTGGGCCAGCATGGCCGTGCCCGCCTGGGAGAGGATGCTGGACCGCGTGTAGCTGACCATTTCCTCGGCCATGTCGGTGTCCGTGATGCGGGACTGCGAAGCGGACAGGTT
>JAODMR010000098.1 GCA_025465475.1 Micrococcaceae bacterium | reverse complement strand
TCAGTGGGGTCCGTGGCCAGGAGGTAGTGCTCGTAGTCCTCGAACGTTTGGCTGATATGGGCATCCATGGCCGACCGGGCTGCCTCCGCACCGCCGCCGGCAATGGCCGTGAGAACCTGCTTGTGATGGTGGATGGCGTGCAGCTGCACATCCGGAAAGGCGGAGGTCTCCCTGCGCATCGCGTATAGCAGGGTGGTCAACTGGCCGAGCAGCGCAGGCACGAACGGATTGCCTGATGCCCGGAGGACAACGTCGTGGAAGTCGAGGTCGGCCTTGGTCAGGGCTTCGACGTCGCCGGAGTGGTGCGCAGCCTCCATCTCGGTGATGCTGCGCTCCATCGCGAGCAGGTCCGATTGTTGGTGCCGACCAGCGGCCAGTTCGGCGGCTCCTGTTTCCACCATGCGGCGTACCTCCAGCAGGCGGAGGGCGACCTGGTCGGAAGCGACGCCGCGTGCTGCCGCCCGCATGATCGCTTCCAGGCCCGTCCAGCGTTCCGGCGGGTTGACGAAGGTGCCCAGTCCACGCCGGACATAGACGATGTTTTGGGCCTTGAGGATCTTCATGGCCTCCCGGGCGGTCAGGCGACTTACTCCGGCGTCCTTCGCCACATCCGCCTCCGGAGGCAGGGCAGCATCGGCAGGGAAGGAACCGTTGAGGATGTTCTCCATCACGGTGTCCACCACAACGTCGACCAGTGACTGCCGGGCTTCCATTGATACTCCTGTCTGACCTAGCGGGATTTCTCCTGCTCCCGCCTGGACGGAAGATCGTGTACTGCCACCCTACGTGAGCAGGAAACGACGACGGCGCCCACCCCTGCGGGCAGGCGCCGTCGTCGGGCGGCTGTGAACCTTGCGGCACACGGCGTTTGTCTTACAGGGCGGCGTAGACCTCACGCAGCAGGGTCGCGGTTTCGGACGGCGTCTTGCCGACCTTCACTCCAGCAGCCTCGAGGGCTTCCTTCTTCGCCTGGGCGGTACCCGCGGAGCCGGACACGATGGCGCCGGCGTGGCCCATGGTCTTGCCCTCAGGAGCCGTGAAACCAGCAACGTAACCGACAACCGGCTTGGTGACGTTGGCCTTGATGAAGTCGGCGGCGCGCTCTTCAGCGTCTCCACCGATCTCACCGATCATGACGATGGCCTTGGTTTCCGGGTCGGCTTCAAACGCGGCGAGGGCGTCGATGTGGGTGGTTCCGATGACTGGGTCACCGCCGATGCCGATGGCTGTGGAGAAGCCCAGGTCGCGCAGTTCGTACATCATCTGGTAAGTCAGGGTGCCGGACTTGGAAACCAGTCCGATGGGTCCCTTGCCGGTGATGTTGTTCGGCGTGATGCCCACCAGCGCTTCGCCGGGGGTGATGATGCCGGGGCAGTTCGGGCCGATGATGCGCGTGATCTGCTTGCCATCGGCGTCGACCTTGGACTGCGCCAAGGCCCAGAACTCAGCCGAGTCCTGCACGGGGACGCCCTCAGTGATAACGACGACGAGCGGGACCTCAGCCTCAATGGCTTCCACGACGGCGTTCTTGGTGAATGCCGGCGGCACGAAGACGATGGAGACGTCCGCTCCGGTTTCGGCTACGGCTTCCTTGACGGTGCCGTAGACGGGCAGTTCCACGTCGCCGTGGACGACAGTGGTGCCAGCCTTACGGGCATTGACGCCGCCGACGACCTGGGTTCCGGCCTTGAGCATCAGCGCGGTGTGCTTGGTGCCTTCGCCGCCGGTGATGCCCTGAACGATGACCTTGGAGTCCTTGTTCAAAAAGATAGACATATGTTTTTCCTTAAATCTTTCTTCGGGCCCGGGTTACTTCGCGGCGAAGGCGAGCTCGGCAGCCTTGTCGGCGCCCTCGTCCATGGTCGCGGCCAGGGTGACCAGCGGATGGTTGGCGTCGTTGAGGATACGGCGGCCTTCTTCAACATTGTTGCCGTCAAGGCGGACAACCAGCGGCTTGTTGGCGGCGGAGCCGAGCTCGGCGAGAGCGCCGACAATGCCCTTGGCAACGGCGTCGCAGGCGGTGATGCCACCGAAGACGTTCACGAAAACGCTCTTGACCTGTTCATCGTTGAGGATGACGTCCAGTCCGGCGGCCATGACCTCAGCTGACGCTCCACCTCCGATGTCAAGGAAGTTGGCCGGTTTCACGTTGCCGTGCTGCTCACCGGCGTAGGCGACGACGTCCAGGGTGGACATGACCAGACCGGCTCCGTTGCCGATGATGCCCACTTCGCCGTCGAGCTTGACGTAGTTCAGGTCTGCTGCCTTGGCCTTGGCTTCCAGCGGGTCAGCGGCTGCCTTGTCTTCAAGCGCAGCGTGCTTGGGGTGGCGGAAGTCGGCGTTTTCGTCGAGGGTGACCTTCCCGTCCAGGGCCAGGATCTTGCCGTCGCCAGTCTTCACCAGCGGGTTCACCTCGACCAGGGTTGCGTCTTCCTTCTTGAAGACGTCCCACAGCTTGATGATGGTGCCCACGACGCCCTCGCGCAGTTCAGGAGCGAAACCGGCAGCTTCGACGATTTCCTCTGCCTTGGCCTGGTCGATGCCGACCGCGGGATCAATGGCGATGCGAGCCAGGGCTTCCGGACGCTCAACGGCGAGCTGCTCGATCTCCATGCCGCCTTCAACCGAGCACATGGCCAGGTAGTTGCGGTTGGCGCGGTCCAGCAGGACGGAGAAGTAGTATTCCTCGGCGATGTCCGCGCCCTGGGCGATCATGACCGTGTGGACGGTGTGGCCCTTGATGTCCATGCCAAGGATGTCGCTGGCGTACTGGAAGGCTTCGTCAGCGGTCTTGGCGACCTTGACGCCGCCGGCCTTTCCGCGGCCGCCGACCTTTACCTGTGCCTTGACGACAGTGACGCCGCCGATTTTCTCGGCTGCTGCCTTTGCTTCTTCAGGGGTGTGCGCCACGATGCCGGCCAACACGGGTACGCCGTGCGCCTCAAACATATCGCGCGCCTGGTATTCAAACAGGTCCACGGGTTGCGTCCTTCTACGTCGAAGTAGTGTTCATGACAATCTTGCGATTGCGGAGCTCCCGGCCCGTCCGGAAACAAGACCCGGCACCCCACTCGGAACTCTAATGCAGGGGCGGTGACCGCCTTTTACAGACTACCTGTTTCGTGAGGAACCACACATTGGCTTGACGGGGTCCCGCGGCGCCTGTTCCGGCACTGCCCCGCCCAGCTCATCAGCCCGTTCAGCTCGCCAGCTTGGTAAGTGGCGCGTACCGAAGCAGCAGCCGCTTCTCCCCGACGTCGAAGCGGACCTTGGCAACGGTCTTGTCGCCCGCGCCTTCCACAGCGAGCACCGTCCCATTGCCGAAGCTGGTGTGGTTGACCTTGTCGCCAATGGATACCGCCACCACCTCCTTTTGGGGCTGCACCCTGCCGGCACTTCGAACGGAAAGGGTATCGGGCAGCCCGGCATCCCTCCCACCAACGGAGGTTCCCGCGCCCCAGTATGAACCGCTGTAGCGGCTGGCGCCAAAGTTGCCAGCACCCATAGAGGTGAGCGAACGCATGTTTCCCTCACGCTTCCAGTCGATCAGCTCCGCGGGGACCTCTTCGATGAACTGGCTGGGCGGGTTGTACTGGCTCTGTCCCCACAGGCTCCGCACCTCGGCGCGGGTCAGGTAAAGGCGTTTCCGGGCGCGTGTCAGGCCCACGTACGCCAGCCGCCGCTCCTCCGCGAGTTCGGCCGGGTCAGCCGCCGAGCGGGAGTGCGGGAATATGCCGTGCTCCATGCCGGTGAGAAAGACGACAGGGAATTCGAGGCCCTTGGCGGTGTGCAGGGTCATCAGGGTGACCACGCCAAGCCGCTTCGCTTCGGCTACGGCCGCATCGATATCGGTACCGGGCGCGTCGGGGATCTGGTCCGCGTCGGCCACCAGGGACACCTGTTCGAGGAATTCTCCAAGCGTTCCCTCGGGAGTGTCGCGTTCGTATTCGCGGACGACGGCGACCAGCTCGGCCAGGTTCTCCACCCGTGATTCATCCTGCGGGTCGTTGCTGGCCCGGAGGGCAGCCAGGTAACCCGTTTGTTCCAGCACCGCCTCCAACGCCGCTGATGCTCCGGAACCGGTGGCGACGACCATCAGGTCATCGAGCATTTTGACGAAGCCGTTGACGGCGTTGACAGACCGGGTCGCCATGCCGGGCGCCTCGTCGGCACGCCGCATCGCCGCCATGAAGGACGTCCGGTCACGGGTGGCCAGCGCCGCGATGGCTCCCTCGGCGCGGTCCCCGATGCCTCGCTTGGGTTCGTTGAGGATACGGCGGAGGTTGACGTCGTCGTCGGGGTTCACCAGAACGCGCAGGTACGCCAGGGCGTCCTTGATTTCCTTGCGCTCATAGAATCTGGTGCCACCGACGACTTTGTAGGGCAGGCCCACGCGAAGCAGGATTTCCTCGATGGACCGGGATTGCGCGTTGGTGCGGTAGAAAATCGCCACATCGCCGGGGCGGAGCTGCGCGTCGTCCTGCAACCGGTCGATTTCCTCGGCGATGAACCGGGCTTCCTCATGCTCGTTCTCGGCGACATACCCGATGATTTTTTCACCGTCACCCTCAGCGGTCCACAGTCTCTTCTCCGGGCGGTTGGGGTTCCGGGAAATGACCGCGTTGGCGGCGCTGAGGATGGTCTGGGTGGAGCGGTAGTTCTGCTCAAGCTTGATGGTCTGGGCGTTCGGGTAATCCTTCCCAAATTCCACGATGTTGCGGATGTCCGCCCCGCGGAAGGCGTAGATGGACTGGTCCGAATCGCCGACGACGGTAAGTTCCCCCGGCGGAACTACTCCCCCTGGCGACGCTCCCTCCCCTTGACCGCCGACCAGCTCGCGCACCAAGGCGTACTGGGCGTGGTTGGTGTCCTGGTATTCGTCGACCAGTACATGGCGGAAACGGCGCCGGTACGACTCGGCGACGCCGGGAAAGGCGCGGAACATGAAGACCGTTTGGGCGATCAGGTCGTCAAAGTCCATGGCATTGGCCTGCCGAAGGCGTTGCGTGTAGCCCTTATAGACATCTGTCACGGCCTGCTCAAACGGATCCGAGTAATTGGCGCTGGCCGCGTACTCGTCGTCGTCGATTAACTCGTTCTTGAGCGCGGAGATCTTGTGCTGGATCGACTTGGGCGGGAATTTTTTGGGGTCAATGTCGAGTCCCTTGGACACCAAAGTGATCAGGCGGAGGGTGTCGGCGGAATCGTAAATGGAGAAGTTTGAGTTCAACCCGACCGTGGCCGCTTCACGGCGAAGGATGCGTACGCAGGAGGAGTGGAAGGTGGAAATCCACATCCGCTTGGCGGGCTCTCCCACCAGGGACTCAATGCGCTCCCGCATCTCCGCAGCGGCCTTGTTGGTGAAGGTGATGGCCAGGATCTGCCCCGGGTGGGCCCGCTTGGTGGCCAGCAGGTAAGCGATTCGATGACTGAGCACCCGGGTCTTGCCCGAGCCGGCTCCGGCCACGATCAGTAGCGGCGACCCCGCATGTTTGACCGCCTCTTCCTGCTCCGGATTAAGGCCGACCAACAGTTCTTCCGCGCTCGGAAGTCCGTGATGTCCGGGAGCGGAAGCAGACTCGGGGCGGGGGTCGAACAACATATCCATGATGGAACAAGTCTAATTGCCGGTACTGACAACGTTGGCGGCGGTGGAAAGTGCGTCCCGAAGCTGCCGGACCGCCGTCGTTCCCCCCGCGATGAACCAGGTAAGTCCGTTCACCTCGACAACGGCCGTACTGCCGCCCGAAGCTTCGACGAGTGCCTTGCCGGGCAACCAGTCCCAGTCCGGGCAGCTGTGTTGGAACCAGCAACCGACGCCCCCGTCGGCAACCCTGGCCAGGTCACAGGACCCTGACCCATTCATGCGTAGCGTGGCAGGCAGCAGGGCCGCAGCAGTCCAGGGACCCGCCCCTGAAGGCCGGCCAAGCCAGAGCGGGTCCAGGTAGGTTGCTGCGCTCAGCAGGTTGACCGGCTCATCCCGCGGTCCGGGCATCGGCTCGCCGTTCAGCGTTGCGGGCAGGCCGACGCCGCCGAGCCACAGTTTGTTCTCCTCGGGCTGGAAGACGGCTCCAAGCAGGACCCGTTGCCGGGCGGCAGGCTCGGCAACGGGCACTGTGGAGGTGGATGTGGAGGTGGCCATGGTGGCAGGCGCAGCTGCCGGGCTTTCCGGCGCCTCCGCAAGCGGGGCGGACATGTCGGGCGACTGTTGCAGGGCCAGGGCAGAGCACCAGTACGTTGACCCGCTCAGGAAGTTGTAGGTCCCGTCCACGGGGTCGATCACCCAGATACGTCCGCTGCTGCCCTCCCGGCTCGCTCCTTCCTCGCCGAGGATGCCGTCCTCGGGCCGACAGCGCTCCAGTTGGCCGAGCACGTACCGTTCGGCGGCGCGGTCGGCGGCCGTAACGACGTCGGACACCGACGTCTTTTGTTCTCCCTGCAGCCCTTCCCGCCGCATTTGGAGCGCCAACCAGCCGGCATTCCGCACCAGGGCGGCGGCGAGTTCGGCGTCCGACAGGGACGTATCAAGGTCAGCGGGCAGGAAGGCAACCGGTTCTGCGTCAGCGGCGGGGGTCATACCGTCAGCCTAGTCAGAGGGATAATGACTCATGTCCAAAACCCCAGCGCAACGCCTCGCCAAACATGGCAGTAGGGCCGTTCTCCCGGCGTCCACGGCTCGTACTCACAATGTCAGTACCAACCGGGATCCGGCGAAGGCTGCGGGTAATGCCAACCTGATTCTCATAGCCGCGCTGACTGCCAGCCTGTTTCTTTTTTGGTACTTCCACTTGTTGACGCTGCAGCAGATGACGCAGCTTTCCAACGGAATGGCCATGCCGGACTCACTGCCGTGGGGCTTTGGCACGGACTACATCG
>JAODMR010000059.1 GCA_025465475.1 Micrococcaceae bacterium | reverse complement strand
ACGTCCACCGCAAGCACGGCGAGACGGATTCCGACTGGGCCCGCGACCGCTACGAAGAGTACATGCGGCAGATTCCCTGCCCCGCCTGCAACGGCGCCCGGCTCAACCCGGCTTCCCTGTCGGTGCTGATCAACGGTAAGTCGATCGCTGACGTCGCCGCCCTTCCCATGCGCGACTGCGCCGAATTCCTGAACAACCTGGTGCTTACTGGCCGCGAGGCGCAGATCGCGCACCAGGTGCTCAAGGAAATCCAGGCCCGGCTGACCTTCCTGCTCGACGTCGGGCTGGAATACCTGAACCTTGAAAGGCCGTCCGCCACACTCTCCGGCGGTGAAGCCCAGCGCATCCGGCTTGCCACCCAGATCGGTTCCGGCCTGGTTGGTGTCCTGTATGTCCTCGACGAACCCTCCATCGGGCTGCACCAGCGCGACAACCGGCGCCTGATCGACACCCTCACCCGTCTTCGGGACATGGGCAACACGCTCATCGTTGTGGAGCATGACGAAGACACCATCCATGTGGCCGACTGGGTGGTCGACATCGGACCGGGCGCCGGTGAGCACGGCGGCCAGGTGGTCCACTCCGGCTCCTACAAGGAGCTGCTGGAAAACACCTCGTCACTGACCGGCGACTACCTGTCCGGGCGCAAAAAAATCGAGGTTCCGAAAAAGCGCCGGAAGTACGACAAAAAGCGTGAACTGAAGGTCATCGGTGCGCGGGAAAACAACCTCGTGAACGTGGACGCCGCGTTCCCGCTGGGTCTCTTCACCGCTGTGACCGGCGTCAGCGGGTCCGGCAAGTCCACCCTCGTCAACGAAATCCTGTACAAGGTCCTCGCCAACAAGCTCAACGGAGCCAAGCAGGTGGCGGGCCGGCACAAGGCCGTCCAGGGCCTCGAACACCTGGACAAAGTGGTCCACGTTGACCAGAGCCCCATCGGCCGCACGCCGCGCTCCAACCCCGCCACGTGCACCGGCGTATTCGACAACATCCGCAAGCTCTTCGCCGAAACCACCGAAGCAAAGGTCCGCGGCTACCTTCCCGGGCGCTTCTCCTTCAACGTCAAGGGCGGGCGGTGCGAAGCATGCTCCGGTGACGGCACCCTGAAGATCGAGATGAACTTCCTGCCGGACGTCTACGTGCCCTGCGAAGTGTGCCATGGCGCGCGCTACAACCGTGAAACGCTGGAAGTCCACTACCAGGGCAAAACCATCGCGGACGTGCTGAACATGCCCATCGAGGAGGGCGCCGAGTTCTTCGCAGCGTTCACCCCCATCGCCAGGCACCTGCAGACCCTCGTCGACGTCGGACTCGGCTACGTGCGGTTGGGACAACCGGCGACCACGCTTTCCGGCGGTGAGGCGCAACGGGTCAAGCTGGCAGCCGAACTGCAGAAACGCTCCAACGGGCGCAGCATCTACGTGCTGGACGAGCCGACCACCGGCCTGCACTTCGAGGACATCCGGAAACTGCTGCTGGTGCTGCAGGGCCTGGTCGATAAGGGCAACACGGTGATCACCATCGAACACAATCTGGACGTCATCAAGAGCGCCGACTGGATTGTTGACCTGGGCCCTGACGGTGGGTCCGGCGGTGGACAGATCATCGCAACCGGAACCCCCGAGAAGGTGGCAAAGTCCACGGAGAGTTACACCGCCGTCTTCCTGCGTGAGGCGCTCACGGGTTCCTGACGCTTCCGTCCTCCTGTACATGCCCGCTGCGGCATGGAACCGGGGAGCGGTTCTGGAGAATCCCGCCGCCGTGAGAAACTGGGCCGGTGACTACTTCTTCCGCCGCGCTCTTTGATCTGGACGGCACCCTGATAGATCCGGCGGGAGGCATCACGGAGGGAATTGCGCACGCGCTGCAGTCCCTGGGCCTGGCAGTACCCTCCGAAGAGGCGCTGGCAGCCATGGTGGGTCCCAAGCTCTCCGATTCGCTGCTGGGCAGGACGGAAGCGACCGCGGACCAGGTGCCGGAACTGATCAGCATCTATCGCCGGTGGTATCTGGAACACGGCATCGCGAAGGGCCGGGTCTATCCCGGACTCCTCGACGTGCTGGCGGACCTGAAGGCGCAGGGCGTTCCGCTGGGGGTGGCAACCCAGAAACCACAGGGGCTGGCCGTCACCGTGCTGCGGGCCCATGGCTTGGACGGCTACTTCCAGGTGATCTCCGGGTCATCGGATGACGAGACGATCCTGCCCGGGCAGCCCGGCTATCTGGGCGGCAAGAAGGAAATCATCGCCGCGGCCCTGGCCTCGACCGGAGCCGACACCGCAGTGATGGTGGGCGACCGTGCACAGGACGTCAACGGTGCCGCGGCCAACGGGTTGCCCTGTATCGGAGTGGCCTGGGGTTTCGCGGAACCGGGGGAGCTGGCCTCCGCCGGAGCCGCAACGGTGGTGCCGGACGCCGCGGGGCTGATGCGCGAGCTGACGCAGCGGCTGGGGTTGAAGGAACCGGCCCATGGTGCTCTATGAAGCAACCCGGGGCCTGACACGTGGCCTCATCAGCGGTCTGTGCCGGCCCACCGTGGAGGGGTTGGAGCACGTACCGGCCCAGGGACCGGTCATCGTCGCTCCCAACCACCGCTCATTCCTGGACAGCGTCATCGTCCAGGCGTTGATGCCCCGGCCGGTCGCCTTCTTCGCCAAGGCCGAGTACTTCACCACAGGTGGGGTGAAGGGCCGGTTGATGAAGACCTTTTTTGAGGGCGTGGGCTCCATTCCGGTGGAGCGCGGTGAGCAGGCGGCCAGTGTGCAGGCCCTGCGGACCCTGCTGGACATTCTGGAGGACGACGGCGGAGTCGGCATTTATCCGGAAGGGACACGCTCGCGTGACGGCCTGCTCTATCGGGGACGCACGGGCGTGGGCTGGTTGGCCCTGACCACGGGAGCCCCGGTGCTTCCGGTTGGCCTGATCGGCACGGAGAAACTCCAGCCGGCAGGACAAAACCGGATCCGGCCGCAGCATTTCCGGATGCGCATTGGTGCGCCCCTGCAGTTTGAGAAAAAGGGACCGGGCCATTCGCTGCCGGCCCGCCGTTCCGCCACCGACGACATCATGGACGCCATTGCTGCCCTCTCCGGGCAGCAGCGTTCACAGAGCTACAACCAAAGCCCGGCCGCCTGAGGGGGACCGGCCAGACTTTAGAATGGAACAGTGGCAGATCCAGCAAGCTACCGGCCCGCAACCGGTGAAATACCCACCGACCCGGGCGTCTACCGGTTCCGCGACGAGCACGGCCGGGTCATCTACGTCGGCAAGGCCAAGAACCTCCGTTCCCGGCTGAACTCCTACTTTGCCAACCCCGCCAACCTGCTGCCCAAGACGTACGCCATGGTCCACACTGCCGCCAGCGTGCAATGGACCACGGTGGGCAGCGAGCTGGAAGCGCTGCAGCTGGAGTACACCTGGATCAAGGAATTTTCACCCCGCTTTAACCTGGTCTTCCGGGACGACAAGTCCTACCCCTACCTGGCCGTGACGTTGGGGGAGAAGTACCCGCGCGTGCAGGTAATGCGCGGCGAACGGCGCAAGGGTGCCCGCTACTTTGGCCCGTACACCGCCGGAGCCATCCGCGAAACCGTGGACACGCTGCTGCGCGTTTTTCCCGTCCGCACCTGCAGCCCCAGCATCTTCAAGCGGGCCCAGCAAAGCGGGCGGCCCTGCCTGCTCGGCTACATCGACAAATGCTCCGCCCCCTGCGTGGGCCGGGTCACACCTGAGGAACACCGCGACCTGGCCGAGCAGTTCTGCGCCTTCATGGGCGGGGAAGCCAAACGCTTCATCAGCGGCCTGGAGCGGCAGATGGGCGAGGCAGTGGCGGCCCTGGACTATGAACAGGCAGCCCGCCTGCGCGACGACGTGGCGGCGCTGCGCAAGGTCTTCGAACGGAACGCCGTCGTCCTGTCCGAAGACACCAACGCCGACGTGTTCGGCGTGCACCAGGATGAACTCGAAGCCGCCGTGCAGGTGTTCCACGTGCGCGGCGGACGGATCCGCGGTCAGCGAGGCTGGGTGGTGGAAAAAGTTGAGGATTCCTCCCCGGCCGAACTGCTGGAACACCTGCTCCAAACGGTGTACGGCGAAGAGGGAATCGCCAACGACGGCATCCCCCGGCGCATCCTGGTTCCGGAGTTGCCGGCCAACGCGGAGCAACTGGAGGAGTGGCTGGGCGGGCTCCGCGGCGGCAAGGTCGCCATCCGCGTGCCGCAACGCGGTGACAAGGCCGCGCTGCTGGACACCGTCCGGCAAAACGCCGAAGGCGCCATGAAGCTGCACAAGTCCCGCCGCGCCGGTGACCTCACCACCCGGTCCCTGGCGCTGCAGGAACTGCAGGAAGCCCTGGACCTGCCGACTCCCCTGCTGCGGATCGAGTGCTACGACATTTCCCATGTCCAGGGCACCAACGTCGTGGCTTCCATGGTCGTTGTTGAGGACGGCATCGCCAAGAAGTCCGAGTACCGAAAATTCGCCATCAACGGGGCAGCTGCGGTGGACGACACAGCGTCGATGTACGACGTGATCAGCCGTCGGTTCCGCAACTACCTTGCAGAACAGGACGAACGCCGCCAAGCGCCGCCGGAGACCGGTGAGGTCGACGGGCAACCCGCTCCTCGGGCCAGGTTCGCCTACCCGCCAAACCTGGTCGTCGTCGACGGCGGCCCCCCGCAGGTCGCGGCCGCCTCACGCGCCCTGGCCGACCTGGGCATTAGCGACATCTTTGTCGTCGGCCTGGCCAAGCGGCTGGAAGAGGTGTGGCTTCCGGACAGCGACTTCCCCGTCATCCTGCCGCGCACCTCGGAGGGGCTGTACCTGCTGCAGCGCATCCGCGACGAAGCGCACCGCTTCGCCATCACCTTCCACCGGCAAAAGCGGGGCAAATCCATGACGGTCTCCGCCCTTGACGCCGTTCCGGGCCTGGGCGCCGCCAAACGCAAGGCGCTGCTGGCCGAGTTCGGTTCCGTCAAGAAGATCCGGCAGGCAAGCGTGACGGAATTGGCCCAGGTCCGGGGATTCGGTCCTGTGCTGGCGGCAGCGGTACACACCGCGCTGCAGCCGGTGCCGGGGGAGGCCGAACCCGTCCCGGCGGTCAACATGACCACCGGCGAGATCCTGGATTCCTAGGTAGGCTGAAGGAACAGTTCGGAACAGGCCCGGCAGATGAATCAGAGACGGAACGGCGAATGACAGACTCCTCCCCGACAGAGCCCGACGCCCGCCCCGACGAGGGCGCCGACGACTCCGAAGCGCTCACCACGATCAAGCCGGAGGAATCCGAGCTGCTCGTGGTCACCGGCATGTCAGGCGCCGGGCGGAGTACCGCTGCCAACGCGCTGGAGGACCACGGCTGGTACGTCGTGGAAAACCTGCCGCCGCAGATGCTGGGAACCCTGGCCGATCTTGTCTCCCGGATGCCGCAGTCGCTGCCGAAGCTGGCGGTGGTTGTCGATGTGCGTGGCAAGGCGCTGTTCGCCGACATCCGGGACTCGCTCAATGCCCTGTCCGCCAGCGGCGTCTCCTTCCGGGTGCTGTTCCTGGACGCCAGTGATGAGACCCTGGTCCGCCGCTTCGAGCAGGGCAGGCGACCACATCCGCTGCAGGGGAACGGCCGCATGCTTGACGGCATCCGCGCGGAACGGGAACTGCTGGCCGAATTGCGCTCCGCCTCCGAGATGGTGTTGGACACCTCGGCGCTGAACGTGCACGAACTCGGCTCCGCCGTGACGGAACTCTTTTCCGACTCCGGTCCCGTGGTGCTGCGCCTGACCGTGATGAGTTTCGGATTCAAGTACGGCCTGCCGGTGGACGCCAATTACGTTGCCGACGTGCGTTTCCTGCCCAACCCGCACTGGGTGCCGCAGCTTCGACCGCACACCGGACTGGACTCCGACGTGAGCGACTTCGTGCTCAAGAAAAACAACGCCGTGGACTTCGTTGACCGGTATGTGCATGCCCTGGAGCCGGTGCTGGATGGCTACCGCCGCGAGAACAAGCACTACGCCACCATCGCCGTCGGCTGCACCGGCGGCAAGCACCGCTCGGTTGCTGTCGCCGCCGAGCTGGCCCGACGGCTCAGCCAGCTGCCGCGCGTCACCGTCAGCACCCGCCACCGCGACCTGGGCAGGGAGTAGTGGCACTGCTGACCGGCCCGCTTCCCCTGATCCCGCCGGCGGGCAAGCACATCGGCAAGGTGCAGGAGCCCCGGGTGGTCGCCCTGGGCGGCGGCCACGGACTGGCGGCGTCCCTGTCGGCCCTCCGGCTGCTGACCAGCGAGCTGACCGCCGTCGTCACGGTGGCCGACGACGGCGGTTCCTCCGGCCGGCTGCGGGAGGAACTCGGGGTCCTGCCACCCGGTGACCTGCGGATGGCCCTCTCCGCCCTGTGCGACGACACCGACTGGGGACGAACCTGGCGCGACGTGATGCAGCATCGGTTCACGTCCAGCAACGGCAAGCCTGGTTCCCTGGACAACCACGCCATGGGCAACCTGCTGATCGTGACGCTTTGGGAACTGCTCGGCGACACCGTCGCCGGCCTGCAGTGGGCCGGGGCGCTGCTGGGCGCCCGCGGCACGGTCCTGCCCATGGCCAGCGTGCCGCTGACGATTGAAGGGCAGGTGCAGGCCGGTCCCGGCGACGAACCGGGGCGGCGCACCATCACCGGCCAGGCCGCCCTCGCCGTCGCAGGGAACGTGGAAAACGTCCGCCTGCTGCCCCCGGATGCCCCTGCCTGCGAGGAGGCCCTGACCGCCATCGAACTGGCCGACTGGGTGGTGCTGGGCCCCGGCTCCTGGTACACCTCCGTGCTGCCGCATCTGCTGCTGCCGGAACTGCGGCAGGCCCTCTGTGACACCCCCGCCAAACGTTGCCTCACCATGAACCTGGACGTGAACGACAAGGAAACCGCCGGCATGACGGCAGCTGACCACCTCAGCGCCATCACCCGGTACGCCCCGGACTTCAACGTCGATATCGTCCTGGCTGACCCGTCGTCCGTTCCAGACCCGGAAGGCTTTGAACGGGCCGCCGCGATGCTGGGTGCCAAGGTGGTCTTGGGTAAGGTGGGTGGGTCCACCGGCCGGGCGGTTCATGATCCGCTGCGGCTGGCCGCGGCATATCACGACATTTTTGGGGGAAGTTAGGTGGCACCATGGCTCTGACAGCCTCAGTCAAGGAAGAACTGTCCCGGCTGGACATCAAAAAGTCGTCCGTCCGGAAAGCCGAAGTATCCACCATGCTCCGGTTCGCCGGTGGCCTGCACATCATCTCCGGCCGGATCGTCATCGAGGCGGAGGTGGACCTGGCCTCCACCGCGCGGCGGCTGCGCGCAGCCATCGCGGAAATCTACGGACACTCCAGCGACATCATCGTCGTCTCCGGAGGCGGCCTGCGACGCGGAAACCGGTACGTGGTTCGGGTGGTGCGCGACGGTGAGGCGCTCGCCCGCCAAACCGGACTGCTGGACTCCCGGGGCCGGCCCGTCCGCGGCCTGCCCTCCGTCGTCGTCAACGGCTCCGCCGCGGACGCCGAGGCGGTGTGGCGGGGCGCGTTCCTGGCGCACGGCTCACTCACCGAGCCCGGCAGGTCCTCGGCCTTGGAGGTCACCTGCCCGGGCCCGGAATCGGCGCTGGCCCTGGTCGGCGCGGCACGCCGGCTCAACATCACCGCCAAAGCCCGGGAGGTGCGCGGCGTTGACCGCGTCGTCATCCGCGACGGTGACACCATCGCTGCCCTGCTGACCCGGATGGGCGCCCACGACGCGCTGCTGGTCTGGGAGGAACGCCGGATGCGGAAGGAAGTGCGGGCCACCGCCAACCGGCTGGCCAACTTCGACGACGCCAACCTGCGCCGCTCCGCGCAGGCAGCCGTCGCCGCCGGCGCACGGGTGGACCGTGCGCTGGAAATCCTGGGCGACGACGTACCCGAGCACCTGAAGTACGCCGGTGAGCTCCGGGTGGCCCACAAACAGGCGAGCCTGGACGAACTCGGCCGCCTGGCCGACCCGCCAATGACCAAGGATGCGATCGCCGGGCGCATCCGGCGCCTGCTGGCCATGGCCGACAAGCGCGCCGCCGACCTGGGAATTCCGGGCACTGACGCCAACGTGACCCTCGATATGCTCGAGGAATGACATCCGCATAGGATGAAAACCGCAGCACAGGTACCAAGAACATCTACCGCTATGGAGGAATCGTGACCGAATTTTCACTTCCCGATCTGCCCTATGACTACGCAGCGCTGGAGCCCCACATTTCCGCCCGCATCATGGAGCTGCACCACGACAAGCACCATGCGACCTACGTGGCCGGAGCGAACAAGGCGATGGCGCAGCTGGCGGAGGCCCGTGAAAAGGGCGACTTCGCGGTCATCAACCAGCTCAGCAAGGACCTCGCATTCCACACCGGCGGGCACACCAACCACTCAATCTTCTGGAACAACCTCTCTCCGGACGGCGGGGACAAGCCCGAAGGCGAACTCGCCGCGGCGCTCGATGACGCGTTCGGATCCTTCGACGCGTTCCGGGCCCAGTTCTCGGCAGCGTCCCTGGGCCTGCAGGGTTCCGGGTGGGGGATCCTGGCGTACGAACCCCTGGGCGGAAACCTCTTCATCGAGCAGCTTTACGACCAGCAGGGCAACGTGCCCGTCGGCACGATTCCGCTGCTCATGCTGGACATGTGGGAGCACGCCTTCTACCTGGATTACTTCAATGTGAAGGCCGATTATGTGAAGGCTTTCTGGAACATTGTGAACTGGGCCGACGTCGCCCGGCGCTTCGAGGCCGCGCGGGCGGGGGCCACGGGCCTGATCCTGCCCTAGGTTCCTTTGCACAGCCCAGCACCACCCGGACGCCCGCTCCCGCTGTTGCGGGGGCGGGCGTTCTTGAACGTAAGATGGATCACGGGCGGGAGCCGGTGTGCCACAGTGTGGCCGTCGGTGCTGCCCACTGTAAGCATCTCTGCCCAACGGCGTGCGGGAACTGTTAGTTGGATCAAGTAGCTCTAACGAGACTAGGCGTGCTTGAGATAGCACCAAGGAGATACAAAAGTGACTACTCGTATTGGTATTAACGGTTTCGGCCGGATCGGCCGCAACTACTTCCGCGCAGCCCTTGAGCAGGGAGCTGACCTGGAGATCGTTGCCGTCAACGACCTCACCAGCCCCGAGACTCTCGCCCACCTGCTGAAGTACGACTCCGTGACCGGTCGCCTCAAGGCCAGCGTTGAGGCATCCGACGGCAACCTGATCGTCGACGGCAAGACCATCAAGGTCCTGGCCGAGCGCGATCCCGCCAACCTCCCCTGGGGCGAGCTGAACGTCGACATCGTCATCGAGTCAACCGGTTTCTTCACCAAGGCCGCCGACGCGCAGAAGCACATCGACGCGGGCGCCAAGAAGGTCCTCATCTCCGCTCCGGCCTCGGACGAAGACATCACCATCGTGATGGGCGTCAACGACAACCTGTACGACCCGGCAGCGCACAACATCATCTCCAACGCGTCCTGCTCCACCAACTGCCTCGGCCCGCTGGCCCAGGTGCTGCACGAAAACTTCGGCATCGAACGTGGCCTGATGACCACGATCCACGCCTACACCGCTGACCAGAACCTGCAGGACGGTCCCCACAAGGACCTCCGCCGCGCCCGCGCCGCCGCCCTCAACATCGTGCCGACGACGACGGGGGCCGCCAAGGCCGTCGCCCTCGTGCTGCCCGAGCTCAAG
>JAODMR010000172.1 GCA_025465475.1 Micrococcaceae bacterium | reverse complement strand
GTCCCTCCTGGTTCAGGGCCATGCACGGCCCCTTCCCCGGCCTGAACTTCGTCGCGACCGGTGGCATCACCCCCTCCAACGCCAAGGACTTCCTCGACGCCGATGCACGGGTTGTCGCGTTGGGATCAGCGCTTGCCGACCCGGACGCGCTGCCAGCCATCGCGGCGCTCTTGTCGGCCGTACCGTCGGACGGGTGACCGCGAGCGCCGGGAAGGGGTGGGGGGGACGAACGATAGGTCTTTAGCTAACTGGAGGCGGGATTTCGCCGATATGGCATCCCGGAGGATTGGCCGCACGAGGCCGGGCTTTCACCCCTCATCCCACTCCCTAGGACCCAACCCCTTTGAAAAATCGAACACAGCGCATCTTCGCCGTGCTCCTCGCCCTCACGTTTGTCCCCCTCGCCGGAACGGCGGCCTCTGCCGCCACAGCCGATGCCGGGACCTGCAGCGCCATGAGCCAGAAGGTTTACCAAAGCGTCAACCCCAGGACCGCCGCCTCACTGCTCACCCTGTCAGCCGCGGAAATTACGTCGGCAAAGGCCAAAAACGGCTTCATCGCGGGAGGCGGACCGGTATTCCAGGTCTCATCCGTCAGCCGAACCGGTCTGGTTGCCTTCTACCGCCTCTACAAGGACGGCGACTTCGTCTACATTCCAAACACGTCAACCTCCGACGAGTACCGTAAGGCGCTCGTTCTCGGCTACACCAGCCAGAAAGTTGAGTTCTACGCCTCCCCCACCAAGCTTGCCTGCGGCGTCGGAATTCAGCGCTACCTCAAGGGAGGCAAGCACAGGTTCACGACCACTGCCACCGAGGGTGCGGCTCTGGAGGCCGCCGGCTGGACCGCTGAGGGCACCCGCTTTTGGGCAGCACCGCTGCCGGCAGCGCCCTTGAACACACCACAGCCGGTGACGGCCCCGCTCCTGACTCCGCTTCCGCTGCCGGCCGTCCCGGTCACGGCCCCGGTTCCAACGCCGGTAACGGCTCCGGCCCCGGTTCCGACGCCGGTAACGGCTCCGGCCGCGGACCCGGCTGATTGGGTCCGCTGGGAGAACCTGGCTAAGCCGGGCTAGGACATCAACGCTGTCCTGGCGAAACCCGAACTCGCCGGCAAAATCCTCAAACTGCCTGCCGGCGTTTTTGAGGTGTCGAACTTCCGGGACGCCAGCGTGGCGATCCGCATCCCGGGACGTGTGAAAGGCATCATCGGTGCCGGCCGCGACACAATCCTGCGGATGAAGGCGAACACCTCAACCTTTGCCTCCACCGTTCCGGCCCAGGCAACCGGTCAGACCAACCAGCTGTACCTCATCCGCATGAATGACGGCGCCACTGCACAGACGTTGTCGGACTTCTGGCTGCAGGGTACGGAGCAGGGACACTTGTACAACGGCATCATGGCCGGAAACTCCCAGCCGGGAACATCGGTAACCAAGCTGCTGATCACCGGCATCCCAGGGGATGCGGGATCACCGCCCGGGGAAACGTTTGGCATGAACTGGTGGCGTGGCAGCAGCTCAATCACCAGGGATCTGGAGGTGGACGGGTACCGCTGGACCGGGGACACGTACAACGCCAGGATCCGCGGCGACCTGGTCGGCGCGTCGCCGATCGGTTACAACAGCCACGACAACGCCAAACTGTACGACTCCTATATGCACGATTCCAATGTCGGCATGCCGACGTTTTGGCAGTCAAACAATGCCGAAACCTGGAACCTGCAGTCAATCCGCAACTTCATCGGCATCAACCACGAGGAAAGCTTCGGCATCGTGCACCATGAACCGGTGATGTACGGGTCAAAGTCGCGCCGGCACGTGAACTTCATGTCCTCCCGCGGCACCGGAGAACTCACCATCATTGGCGCCACCAATGATGCCTGGATCAGCTCCACCAAGTCGGGGCCCATCAGCCAGGGCGCGAAGATGCTGGTCCTGACGCCAACCAATTACACCGGCCCGAACACCAACCGGATCACCACCAGTCCCAGGATCCTTTCGAAGGACGGTCTCCTGGCCGCACCCTTCACCTGGGCACACTAGAAGCGACACAGCAGCGAAGCAACGCGGCAGCGCTTAGCCCAGCAGCGAGGCAACTGACCGCCGAATAACGCGGCAATAGTCAGGAATTTCCGGACCAGTGGAGCACCCTCAAAGCCCTGAGGGTGTTCCACCGGCTCGGCTGCCCGTCACCGTCCTCCATGGCAAAGTGGATCCGCCCTGGGTGGCTGTTTTCCAGTAACCAGGTGCCGTTCGTCTGCCGCTTCGACGCCACCACGGCCAGAGCCTCCGCCATACGGTCGTCCGGCGGTTCACCGACAGCGCGGAAGTAGTCAAGCGCCCGCAGCACGTCGTAATGCCACCGGGTAGGAAACGACAGCTGCAGCCAGTCGGGGTCGATCAGCTTCCCAGTGCTTTTACGCCGCAGGAGTCCCCGCTCCAGCAGGTATTCCTGGCCCCTCACACGGGCTTCAGCAACGTCCTCAGACCCGCCCTTCGCGTGCTCGTACTCCAGCAGGCCCTCAAGCACGTTGATGGTGGTGGCTACGGAGGAACGCGTCGACCCCCGCTCCGCCTCGCAGTTCCAACCGCCGTCGTCCAACTGTTCACTCAGCAGGCGCTCGACCACGCCATCGACCTTCTGGCCAAAGTACGCGCCAAGCGCGACAGTCATCCCATTGATGCAGGGTTCAACCTCGCCGTCGAAAAAAAGCTGATTGCCCTCCTCCCAGCGGCTGTTCTCCCGCACCGGCGCGATGGCCTTCCTGGCCTCCGCGCTACTGGGGTCCAACCCGAGGTCGCGGAGCAGCCGGAGGGTATACGCCGTCGCCGTCCAGGGCTGACCCCGTTCGTCCTTTTCCATCGTGGCCGGAAAGAACGTGCCCCCGTCCCACTGCCCGTCAGGGCCCTGCAATGCCAGGAGGGCTGCGCCCCATCCTTTCGTGGCAATCTGTGCCCGCTCAGCCTGCACCTCCGCCCCCGGCGCATCGGCGAGGTCGCGCAGCACCTGCCAGCGGATGGATGGGTCAGAGTCGAGCAGCCACTCAAGCACCTGCATGCGACCCAAGCTAGCACCTCGGCCCCTACCCTTGAGGAATGGAGGACGAATGACCATTCAAAGCGCTGGCATCCTGCTGTACCGTCGCAGCGACGGGGACGGACTGCAGGTCTGGATCGCCCACATGGGCGGGCCTTTCTGGGCCCGCAAGGACGCGGCTGCATGGTCCATTCCCAAGGGGGAGTTTACCGCCGAGGAAGATCCGCTTGCCGCTGCCCGGCGGGAATTCGCCGAGGAAATGGGCGTTCCTGCCCCACCGGTTGACTACGCGCTGCTGGGCAGCTTCCGGCAACCCTCCCGTAAGATCATCACGGTTTTTGCGGCGGAGTCGGATTTCCAGCCGGACCGGATCGAGAGCAACACCTTTGAGCTGGAATGGCCCAAGGGATCCGGCATCGTGCGGCATTACCCGGAAATCGATGCGGCTCAATGGTTCACCGCAAGCGAGGCACGCGGCAAACTGGTGCGGGGACAACTGCCGATCCTCGACTCGCTGACGCAACTGCTGGCAGGCTCCGGCTGACTCTTGCAGAGGTTCACCGGTCACTCGAGCGGTTTATTCTCCGACTCCGGCTGGCCTGGGCAGACGCGCTCTTCTGCAAGCAGTGCGTCGCAGTCAAGGAATTGCGCTGGAGCGCCGCAGGCGTTGCGCTGCCGGCCGACTCGGCCTACGATTCCTTCCACCTCCGGGGAATGTTGAGACCTCATGGCTGCCTATTTGCTCTGCACTACTCCCATTTACGGGCACTTTCTGCCGCTGTTGGAGATTGGGCATTACCTCGTCAGCCAGGGGCATGACGTCGAGATGATTACCGGCTCCCGGTTCGAATCCCGCGTCGAAGAAGCAGGACTGACCTTTGTTCCGCTGCCGCCCGAGTGCGATTTTGACGACCGGGACATCGACGTTGCCTTTCCCGGCAGGGTAGGCAAAAAGGGGCTGGCCAGGCTGCGCTTCGACTTCAAAGCCGTCTTCGTCGACGCCCTGCCGCATCAATACCGGATCGTTCGCAGCCGGCTCGACGGAGGGACCACCTTCGATGGCGTCCTCGTTGATGCCGCGTATACCGGTATCCTCCCGATACTGCTGGGAGCAGCTCCCCGCCCTCCCGTCCTCGCCTGCGGCGTCATTCCCCTCAGCCTGTCCAGCCGCGACACTGCGCCCTTTGGCCTCGGCCTGCCACCCCGATCGGACGCCGTGGGGCGACTGCGCAACGCTGTCCTCAACCACCTCATCCGGCGGGTTTTCCTGCCCGGCCACAAGGCAGCCGCCCAACACCTGCGTACCCTAACCGGTCGTGACATGCCGGTCTTCCTGCTCGACGGCGCCTCGTTGACCGATGTGCTCCTGCAGCTGACCTGCCCCGGCTTTGAGTACCCCCGCTCAGACCTGCCCTCCAATGTTCGGTTCGTGGGACCGGTACTCCCCCAGCATGCAGGCGACTTCGCTGCTCCAGGGTGGTGGGAGGAAGTGCTGGACCATCGCCAACCAATCGTGCATGTCACGCAGGGGACGATCGATAACAAGGACCTCACCCGCCTGATTCTTCCGAGCATTTCCGCGCTCGCCCACGAAGAGGTCCTCGTGGTCGTTACCACCGGCGGCCAGCCCCTCCCCCCGGACGCCGAACCGCTACCCGCGAACGTCCGGATCGCGGACTTCCTCCCCTATGACCTGCTGCTGCCACACGTCGACCTGGTCGTCACCAACGGCGGCTACGGCGGCACCCAGCGCTGCCTGGCCCTGGGGCTGCCAGTCATCGTGGCTGGAGACCGGGAGGACAAACCGGAAGTCGCGGCACGAGTTGCCTGGACCGGGGCCGGGATCAACCTCCGGACCGGGACACCTCCGTCAAAGGCCATTCTGGCAGCGGTGCGGAAAGTGCTGGCCGATCCTGCCTACCGGGAAGCCGCGAGACGGCTGTCGGCCGAATATGGCCGCTATTCGGCACTCCCGGCCATTGCGGCGGCGCTCGCCACGACCCGTCAACGCCAGGACCTGTCCCAACAACCGCCACGACGGCGCGCAGCGAAACAAACGTCACGGCCAGTTACCACGAAGGGCGCCGTTCCTCGGCTCAACGGCCGCCGAACGCCCTAATCAAGTCCGCGCTGCGCCGTCGCACGGCGTCCAGCTCGGCGCCCAGCCCCGCCAGCGCCACGACGGCGTCGGCGGTCTGCCCGGCGGACCCCTCCTCCACCAGGCCATCGGCCCGTAGGCTGATCAATGACTCCACCAACCGGAACGCCATCTCCCCGATGCTGCCGGGCTGCTCGTTACCCAGGTAACCCTCAACCTGGCTGCCCAGCTCCCGGTACACCTGCCGAAGTTCATTCCGCTGCTCAAAAAAGGTCCGGAACCTTTCGGCCCGGGCCTCGGGCAGGTGGTACAGGACGCCAAGGTTCCACCGCACCGTGCACAGCTGTGTTCCGTCAAACAGCGCCACAGCGTGAAGCCGCGCCGCTGCCGACAACGATTCGCCGTGCCGGGCTGGCTCAGCTCCTTCGGACGCCGCAGGCAACTCGCCGTGCCCGAAATCGTATGAAACGGGCCGGGCGGAGACCGCCTGGGCGAAGCCGAGACCAGCGGCCACCGTGCCGCTCAGCAGTTCCGCGAGGATATCGTCCTTGGTCGCAAAGTGGTGGTACAGCGATGACTGCCGTATGCCCACGGCGTCAGCTATGGCCCTGGTGGACGTGTTCCCGTACCCCTGGCTCGTGAACAACTCGGCTGCCGCATCAAGAATCTCGTCACGGGCGGTCGCTCCTGGCCGCACGGCCTGCTGCTTGCGGGGGCGGCCCGGTCCGGCTGAAGTCACCCCACATTCTTACATTTCGCCGCACTCCTACCCTGTCCCCGTCGCGAGCCAGGAGCCGGCCGGATGGCCGGTGAGCATTCGTTCACATGCCGGAAATCTGCCGTCATTCAACCTTTTACACAGGGGAAACCGGATCGGGACATGCCCTTGGAAAACTATCAAGTGACCGGTATTTCGGAGAGGCCAGAGGCCCACCTCCGCGGCCATCCCCGTTCCAGATCCGGAGAACCCGATGACTTCCACACTTTCGACGGCGTCCGCCCTCGCTGACGACGCGGACCTGACGTCGCTCGGCTACCAGCCCTCGCTGCACCGCAAACTCGGCCGGTACGCATCCTTCGCCGCAGGATTTTCCTTCGTCTCGATCCTGACCACCATCTTCCAGCTGTTCGCTTTTGGGTACTCCTTCGCCGGACCCGCGTTCTTCTGGACCTGGCCGGTGGTGCTGCTCGGTCAGCTCCTGGTGGCCCTGAACTTTGCCGAACTCGCCGCACGGTACCCGCTATCAGGCGCCGTCTATCAGTGGGCGCGGCGGATGGGCGGCGAGGTGGTGGGCTGGTTTGCCGGCTGGTTCATGGCCATCGCGCAGGTTGTTACCGCCGCCGCCGCGGCCATCGCCCTGCAGGTGGTCCTGCCCCAACTGTGGGACGGTTTCCAACTGGTGGGCGGTGATCCTGCCCTGACGAGCGTCAGCGGTGCCGCCAACGCGGTGATTCTTGGCGCCGCTCTGCTGGTGGTCACCACCATCATCAACTGCCTGGGTGTCCGGCTCATGTCGCACGTGAACTCGATCGGTGTAACCTGCGAGATCGTCGGCGTGGCAGCCGTCATCCTGGCCCTGATCTCCGCAGCACAGCGGGGGCCCGACGTCGTCGCCGACACCACCGTCCTGACCGGCTCCGACCTCGGCGCCGTGGGCGCGTTCCTGGTCTCCGGCCTCATGGCCGCCTACGTCATGGTCGGCTTCAATTCCGCCGGCGAGCTGTCCGAGGAAACCCGCAACCCGCGCCAGACCGCGCCGCGCACCATCCTCTCTGCCCTTCTCATCTCCGGAATCGGCGGCGGTCTGATGATTCTCACCGCACTCATGGCGGCACCCAGCCTCGACGACGGCCGCCTCGCCACCGAGGGTTTGCCCTACGTCCTCACCGCCGTGCTGGGAACGTTCTGGGGCAAGGTCCTGCTGGTCGACGTCGCCGTCGCCATCTTTGTGTGCACCCTGGCCATCCAGACTGCCGGATCCCGTCTGGTGTTCTCGATGGCCCGCGACGGCAAGCTTCCCGCGTCCGCCCTGCTCTCCTCCGTCCATCCAAAGCGCGGCACACCGGTGTGGCCGTCAGTTGCCATCGGCGCACTCGCCGTCGCCGTCCTGGCCATCAACATCGGCAATGCGGCCCTCTTCACCACCCTCTGCAGCGTCTGCATCGTCATGGTTTACATCGCCTACCTCCTGGTCACCGTTCCCCAGCTGCTCAACCGTCTGCGCGGCGACTGGAACAGGACTGGCGACACCATGCCGGCCGGACTGTTCTCTCTGGGCCGGTGGGGACTGCCGGTGAACCTCCTGGCCGTGCTGTACGGCACTGTCATGGTCATCAACCTGGCCTGGCCACGCCCGGAGGTGTACGACCCGTCCGGCGACAACGGGCTCCTGCTGTTCTCCGCACCGCTAATGGTCGGAGCGGTGCTCCTGATCGGCCTGCTGGTCCGGAAGCGGTTGGCAGCCAAAGCCATCACCGCCTGACCGCCGCACCACCACCGCCTCGCCTGTACCTCGTCTGCTTCCCGAAGGAAAGAACTTCCATGACCCACACCCTCACGGCCCCGCCCACCGGGGCTGGAACCGATACGGCCGGAACGGCCACCACGGCCGGGGCACGCACTCACGCCCGGGCGCAGCACGGCCGCACCACCGGGACCATGATTTACGTACCCGCTACGACCGCGCCGGAACGGCTGACATCGGGGCTGGCACCAGAGCAGCTGGAGCGTTTGACCTGGGCCGAGTCCCTCGCCTTCGGCCGGTACACTCACCTGCAGCTGGCGCGTGGGACGCGGATCCGGTTGAAGGACACGGACGGGGATGCCTGCGTGCACGCGGTCCTGTTCCGGGCCGGGGACCGGTACGAGCGCATCAACGTCGCGGACACAGTCAAGGTGCCGTGGCAGGCGTACCTCGGAGCCGGGCACCCGCTGCTCTCCGACGCCGGACGGCTGATGGCCACCATCGTCGCTGATTCCTCGGGGCACCATGACGCCCTCACCGGCACCACCTCGCGGGCGGGCAATGAAGCCAAATACGGGGCAGGCGCCGCGCACAGTGCCTCCCCGGCAGGACGGGAACTGCTGACCCTCGGAGCCCTCAAGCACGGCATCAGCCAGCGGGAAGTTCCACCGTCGGTGTCCTTCTTTCAGGGCATCAGCGTTGACGCGGACGGCGGCATCCGCTTCACCGGAAGCGCAGCGGCTGGATCCGCCGTCGAACTCCTCCTGCACATGGACGTGGTCCTGGTCCTGGCCAACACGGCCCATCCGTTGGACCCCCGTCCGGACTTTACGGGAAGCGCCGTTGACATCCTCGCCTGGCAGGCCCCCGAGGACCTTTCCCGCCTCGCCAACGGGGAACTGGGCCTTGATCTGGCCCCGGAGCATCGCCTGGCACTGCAGAACACCGAACACGACTATCAGGCAAGGACCACCGCATGAGCGCCATCGCCACCGCCGGCCCGGACATCGACCAACCCGACGCCCTGTCCATCACGCTGGTGCCCGGGACCGTCATCCGGGACGAATACGTCCAGGCCCGCGGACCCTGGTCCGCCGTCGTGGCCGCCGGGGACGTCCTGACGATTGTGGACCTGGAAGGAAACCAGGCGGTGGACTGCCTGCTCTACGCAGCCGGGAACACCGCCACCCGGTACTCCGCGGCCACCACCATCGCGGCGCAGCGTTCCATCGTCCTGACGACCGGCTCCGTGCTGCGGGCCGACTCCGGTGCTGCCCTGATGACCGTCGTCGCCGATGAGGTCGGCGTGCACGACACCATCGGCGGGGCCTGCTCGCAGGAATCCAACACGTTGCGCTACGGCCAGCACACCCATGAACAGCACGCCTGTGTGGAGAACTTTCTCATTGAGGGCTCCGCCTGGGGCCTGGGGAAAACGGACCTGGTCTCCAACATCAACTGGTTCATGAACGTGCCGGTCGACCCCGACGGCGCGCTGGGCATCGTGGACGGCCTCTCGGCGCCGGGAAAGCGGGTGGCACTGCGGGCCGAGATAGACACCCTGGTCCTGGTCTCCAACTGCCCGCAGGTCAATAACCCCTGCAACGGCTTCTACCCCTCGCCCGTGCGCATGATCGTCACCCGACCTGAGGCCTGACCGTGAACCGCTTCGTTACCCGGCTGATCGCCAACCGCGGCGTAATCTCGTGCCGCATCATCGAATACGCCCGCAG
>JAODMR010000158.1 GCA_025465475.1 Micrococcaceae bacterium | reverse complement strand
GGGTCGCGAATGCCGGGGTGCCCAGGGAGGAGTATTCCTGCCAGTCCAGTGCCTTGAAGCTGCCGTCGTCCCGCTTACCGTAAATCGCATCCATATTCGCGTACTTGAAGTAGGACGCATAGGGGCTCTTGCTGCGGACCGTGACGCTGGCGGCGGTGTCCGAAATCCAGTCAATGCTGACCGACGTGCCGGCATGGGTGGTGAAGGTCTGGCCGGCCTGCCAGGCGTGGTTAGTGGCGTAGTAGCCGGGGAACGGCTTCGTGGAGGGCATGAGGATCAGTGAGGAAGCCGCCGTGGCGCCGCCCTGCTGGACGATCTTGACGCCGCGGTTTCCGCCCTGGGCTGCCTCCGTGTCGTAGCCAACAGGCAGGCGCAATTCCAGATAGTAGGTCTCGCCGCTGACAGGGTCGGTAAACTTCACGGCGCGCCGGGCTGCGGTGCCCGCCCATGCGCTCAGGGTGTAGCTCTTGGTGCCGACGGCGGTGCCGGCATCCAGGATCTCATCGCCCCGCCCAAAGCCGCCATAGTCCCAGAAGCTGGAGCTGATGGCCGGCATGATCGAGCGAGTGGCGCCCATCAGGTCCATCGTGTCGCCATACTCACGAATGGAGCAGCTGGAGTCGGCGAATCCGCCGCTACCGTTGCCGCCGACGTCGGACACGCCGCTGCCGCACTGCAGGCTATCCGCGTGCATCAGGCCCAGGACGTGGCCAAACTCGTGCGAAACCACGCTGTCCGTGTAGGGTCCGGGCAGCGGCATGAGGATCCTGCCGCCCGTGGCGTCACTGCTCCAGCCGGCGCCCAGCGCGCCGCCGGAGAGGGAGCCGGTGGGGATGAAGATCACCATCGCCTCGTAGGGCCTGCTCACCCAGCCCAGTTCCCGGGTCAGGGTCGACATGATCTGCGCGTACGACTGGCCGGACGTGGCCGAGGTCTGCACACCGGTGCGGACGGAGCCCACGGACATGGACAGCCGCCCGTTGGACATGGTTTGCCAGTACCGGCTTGCCGACGCGATGGAGCTCTTGGCTGCCTCGATCGAGATGGCGGCCGTGTCCCCGGCGGACCGGTCGGCCAGCTGCGCGGTAATCAGGGTGACCTTGATGTTGCCCGTGCGGGCAAGCCCGGTACCGCCCTGCACCTCGGCCGACGGCGAGGAGGAGCTCGGCGTGGTTCCGGAGCCCTTGCCGGTGCCTGTACCGAGGTCGGGGGGAGGGGAGTCGAAGAAGTGGACCGGCGCCGGAGTGCCGTCGGCGGTGACCACCGGGACGGTGTCCGGGGCCGGCGACGGCGCGGCTTGGGCCACGGTGGGGAAGGTGACGAGGGTGGTGGCGCCTAGAAGCAGGCAGGCCAAAGTGGTGCGGAGACGATTTTTCACGGGTGGTTACCTTTACCTGAGCGTAAAAGCGGCCGGACAGCAGCGGGGCCCCCTGCCACAGGGCAGGGGGCCCCGCTGAGAATAAGCCGAGGAGACAAGGAGCATCCTACCGTCTCCGGGGGCAGCCGCTGACCACTGTGTTTCGACGGCAGAGGTGGTGGGTGGTTGCCACTGCGGCGGGGCCGGTTGTCCACAAGTTTGTAGAAGGTTCTGGACCTGCTGGGGCGCTTGCCCTAGGCTTCCAACCCAGATGCCCGATGGGGTTGGTTCCCGCTGGAAGACGCCGGAAAATATGGACGCTGTAGACATGGACGCTGTGGACCTTGTCGAAGACGAGGTCCGTGAACTGATCCGCCGCCGCGGACTGGATCCGCTGCAGCAGACGGCTGAAGTCCGTCATCTGGTGGAGGCGGCCATCAATGACTATGACGAGCGCTCCCTGCTTGGCGCCGTCCCACCGCTGGGACATGCGGCATCGGCCCGGCAGGCCGTCTTCGACGCGGTTGCCGGCTTTGGGCCGCTGCAGCCACTGCTGGATGACCCCACCGTCGAGGAGGTTTGGATTAACTCACCCGGAGAGGTGTACGTCGCCAGGGGTGGTGACTCCGCCCTGACAGAGGTGCAGCTGACCGCCCGGCAGGTCCGTGACCTGGTGGAACGAATGCTCAAGAGTTCAGGCCGGCGGCTGGACCTAAGCAGCCCGTTCGTTGACGCGGCCCTGCCCGACGGCTCCCGTTTGCATGTGGTGATCCCCGATGTGACGCGGACGCACTGGGCAGTCAACATTCGGAAGTTCCTGGTCAGGGCCAGCCGCCTGGACCATTTGGTGGAGTTGGGGACGCTGACACCCCAGGCAGCCCGGTTTCTTGGCGCAGCGGTCAGCAGCGGCCTGAACATTCTGGTCTCGGGGGCAACGCAGGCCGGGAAAACGACCCTGTTGAATTGCCTGGGTGCCAGTATCGGATCGCGGGAACGGGTAATAACGGTGGAGGAGATTTTTGAACTCCAGCTGCCACTACGCGACGTGGTGGGCTTGCAATGCCGCCAACCAAACCTGGAGGGCGAAGGGGAGATTCCGTTGCGGCGCCTGGTGAAGGAGGCCCTGCGGATGCGTCCCGACCGGCTGATCGTCGGTGAAGTCCGTGAGGCCGAATGCCTCGACATGCTGATCGCGCTAAACAGTGGCCTGCCTGGAATGTGCAGCATCCACGCCAACTCTGCCCACGCGGCAGTAACCAAAATCTGTACCCTGCCGTTGCTTGCCGGCCAGAACATCAGTTCCGGGTTCGTTGTGCCGACAGTGGCCGCGTGCATTGATCTGGTGGTGCATTGCAGCAGGCTGCCGAGCGGGCACCGGCAGGTCACCGAGATCCTTGCCCTGGGAAGGCGGGTGGAAAACGGTGTGATTGAGTCCGGTGTGGTGTTCACCCGAACATCGGCGGGCCTGGAGTCCGTGGCAGCGTCCATGCCGGCACCGGAAAAATTCGCGCGCGCCGGGTATGACGTGGCCGCCCTCCTGGAACCCGTCGCATGAGCGGGGTCGTGGCGGCCCTGGGCGGCGTCGGACTTTTCCTTCTGTGGTGGTCGTGTTGGGAACAACCGGTCCGTCCAACGCGTCCACCACGGGTGGACCGGGTGCAGCGACTGCTGCACCGTGCCGGCGTGGAAAAGGTCAGCTCCGGTGGCTTCCTTCTGAGCAGCACACTGTTTGCGGTGCTGGTCGTGTTGATTTTCCTGTTCGTCACCCGTTCGCTTCCGATCGCCCTATGTTTCGGTCTGTTTGGCGCCTGGCTGCCGGTGGCGACCCTGCGGTGGCGCGCCCGACGGCGGTCCGCGCTCCTGCGCGAGCTGTGGCCCGACGTCGTGGATCACCTTCGGTCAGCGATCCGTGCCGGCCTGTCCCTGCCGGAGGCCTTGATCCAACTGGGCGAGAAGGGACCGGTGGAGCTGCGCCAGTTCTTCGTCGATTTCGGCATCGATTACCGTGCCGGAGGTCGGTTCGATCCGGCCTTGGAACGGCTGAAGGATCGGTTGGCGGATCCTGTGGCAGATCGCATAGCGGAGGCGTTGCGCCTGACACGTGAAGTGGGAGGCAGCGATCTGGGCCGCCTGCTGGGAACGCTGTCGGAGTTTCTTCGGGACAGTGCCAGAACGCGAAACGAACTTGAAGCCCGTCAGTCCTGGACCATCAACGCCGCACGGCTAGCCGTCGCGGCTCCCTGGCTGGTCCTGATCCTCCTCGCCACGCGCCGCGAAGCGATCGCTGCCTACAACTCGCCGGCTGGCTGGGCCGTGCTGCTGGGTGGCCTGGTCGTATCGCTGCTTTGCTACCGGGTGATGATCAGGATTGGGGCGTTGCCAACTGACGAGAGGGTGCTCCGATGACGGAGTTCACGGGTCCGGGGATAGCCCTTGGCCTTGTACTAGGGGCCGGCCTCTGGCTGGTGCTCGTGCGGTTGCCTGTGGCTCGCCGCACGGGTTTTGCCCAGCGCATTGAACCGCAGCTCCGCTCAATTACTGCCACGTCGCGCTTGTTGCATGACGAAGAAGGCCCGGCATTCCTGTTCGGGCCCTTGGAAAAGATTGCCAGGGCCGTCCTGCGGGATGTCGTCGGAAATCTCGCGCGGTTTGACCTCGGAACCGTGGCGCTGGGTAAGCGGTTACAGCAAGCCGGGAGGGCGCAGACTGCCATTGACTTTCGGGCCGGCCAATTGCTCTGGGGGGTGGCCGGACTGGTGGCAGCCCTGGTACTGGTCGGTGGGGCCGTCCTGGCCGGCACTTTCAGCGTCCCCGTGGGCCTGGGAGTGGTGGCGGGGCTGACGGCCGGGGGATTCCTGGCCAAGGACTACCTGCTGACGCTCCAGATTCAGCGCCGTTCACGGCGGATGCTCGCTGAGTTTCCTGCGCTCGCTGAACTCATGGCATTGGCCGTTGGGGCGGGGGAGAGCGCCGCCGGGGCGATGGAGCGGATCTGCAGATCCTCGGACGGGGAATTGGCCAAGGAGTTTCGGCTCGTACTGTTCCAGACCCGCAGCGGAACACCTCTGGTCGACGCACTGGGCGATTTTTCCCGTCGGGTCCAGGTGGCGCCGCTCGTGCGGTTTGTGGACGGGATCATCGTGGCGGTCCAACGCGGAACTCCGTTGGCCGAGGTCCTCCGGGCCCAGGCTCAGGACGTGCGGGACGTAGCCAAGCGCGAACTGATGGAGGCAGCGGGACGAAAGGAAATCGGCATGATGGTGCCCCTAGTCTTTGGCGTCCTGCCATTGACAGTGATTTTCGCCGTCTTCCCTGGTATCGCCGTGCTGCGGCTCGGATTCTGACGTCGGACGCTCCAACGACGACGTAAACACTACTCATCCTCACGACAACTCAGGTAACGACTACAGATCAGAGGCAACAACATGAAAACCCCACGGCTGGTCCTGGTTCTGCCGTTCCTCCACCTGCTGCTACGGCTGCAGCCAGCGAATTGGGGCGGGCGCGACAGGCACCAGGATGACCCGGAGCGCGGCGACGTCCCGGGCTGGGTGATGATTACGCTGATGTCAGCCGTCCTGGTGGCGGGACTGCTGGCTATAGCCGGACCGGCTCTGGAAGGTCTGTTCCGCTCGGCCATCGACCAGGTGAACACCGGCAAATGAGCCGCTCGGTGCCGACGGTGGGCGCCGGGAAGACGCGCGGTCGTCCCCGTGGACCGGAACCGTTCGACGGCGGCCAGGCCGGCGCGGATCAGGAGGGATCCGCCGTCGTCGATTTTGTCCTGGTCGGCGCCCTGGTGACTTTGCTGTTCCTGGCCTGTATCCAACTGGCCTTGGTATTGCACGTTCGGAACACCGCCCTGGATGCTGCCTCCTCGGGTGCCCGATACGGTGTGTTGGCAGACCGGGGGCCATCCGACGCGCGGGCCCGAACCGAACAGCTGCTGAGGGGAGCGTTGAACCAGGATTATGCCGGGGACGTCACCGTTGCGACCGAGAGCCACCAGGGCAGGGCCATCCTGAAGGTCACCGTCCGCGTGCCACTTCCGATGATCGGTCTCATTGGACCGGCCGGCGCCCTGGAAGTCGCAGGCCATGCGGCCCTGCAGGGTTGAGCCCGCGCGGGTGGCAGCATCAACCGGAGAGGAAGGCAGCGCCATCATCGAATTCGTGTTCCTGGCGGTGTTGCTGATGATCCCCGTTGTCTATCTGGTTCTCACCGTCGGTCAACTGCAGGGAGGTGCCTACGCCGCCGTCGGAGCTGCCGACCAGGCGGCGAAGGTATTCGCCAGTTCAGCGGATGAGGCATCGGCCCAGGCAGCAGCAGAGACTGCCGTGGAACTAGCTGCCGCAGACATAGGTTTGGCGCCGAACGCCGCCACTCTCGTCGTCTCGTGCAGTTCCTCGAACTGCCTGACGCCGGGGTCCTCGGTTACCGCCACCGTGCGCATCACCGTTCCCCTGCCGCTGGTTCCCACCCTCCCGGGACTGCAGTTGGAGGCCGCAACCCTTGAAGCCAGCGCAAGCCAGCAGGTAGGTCGGTTCCGATGACCCGACAACGGAAAAAAGAACATGAGGACGGGCAGGTCATGGTGCTGATTACGGGTTATGTCCTGCTGACGCTGCTCCTGGTTACCGTCGTTGCTGCTGTCTCGTCGGTTTACCTCACGCAGAAAAAACTACTCTCCATCGCCGACAGCGCTGCGCTCGCGGCAGCAGACAGCTACACCCTGCAGCAGGTCTCCGCGGAGGTTGGTGCGCCCGGCACCGTACTAACGGGGGAGCAGGTCCGGGCGGCCGTAACGGCCTACGTCCAACACAACGAGACCCTTCTGGACGTGTCCGCGCTGGTCATCGCTCCGGGGACCGGCACAGTTGACGGTCGCACAGCGCAGGTGACCCTCACCGCCGTCGCCCATCCCGTGTTCCTGAACTTCCTGGTTCCCGACGGCATCGCCGTAACCGCTACCAGCACCGCCCGATCTGAACTGAAGCGCTGAGGCCGTGGAATTCGCGCGCCAACACCAGGGCCACCGGGCTGAACCCGCCGCCAGGGCGCGGAGAAGCCTCCAGCGAACAGTCCCGGAGTGATGGCGTAGGCTTGAAGATCATGGCTGAGATCGATTTTCCCGCAGAAATCCGCGCCCTGCGCGCTACCTACGTCTCCATTGAGCGCGTGTCCGAAGTGGACGCGTTGAAGGAGGAGATCGAGGATCTCAGCGACCAGGCGGGTGCGCCCAACTTGTGGGACGACCCCGCCGCCGGTCAGAAAATCACCTCCAGGCTCTCGCATGCACAATCCAAGCTGCAGAAGCTGGAGACGCTGAGCGGGCGCATCGACGACCTGGAAATCATGGTGGAGCTCGCCCAGGACGAATCCGACGCCGACGCCCTGGCCGAAGCAGGCCAGGAGCTGGAGTCGCTGCGCAAGGCGCTCGAGGAGCTTGAGGTGGTCACCCTGCTCTCCGGCGAGTACGACGAGCGTGAGGCAGTAGTCACGATCCGCTCGGGCGCCGGCGGCGTGGACGCGGCCGACTTCGCCGAGATGCTGCTGCGCATGTACCTTCGCTGGGCGGAACGCCACGGCTATCCGACCGCCGTCCTGGACACGTCCTACGCCGAAGAAGCCGGTTTGAAATCGGCAACCTTTGAGGTCAAGGCGCCGTATGCCTTTGGCACGCTGAGCGTCGAGGCGGGAACCCACCGCCTGGTGCGTATCAGCCCCTTTGACAACCAGGGCAGACGCCAGACGTCCTTTGCCGCCGTCGAAGTCATTCCGTTGATCGAATCCACCGACAGCATCGAGATCCCGGACAACGAGATCCGGGTTGACGTCTTCCGCTCCTCCGGGCCGGGTGGACAGTCGGTCAATACCACCGACTCCGCCGTCCGCTTGACGCACATTCCCACCGGCACGGTGGTGTCCATGCAGAACGAACAGTCGCAGCTGCAGAACCGCGCCGCCGCGTTGCGGGTGCTGCAGTCCCGGCTGCTGCTGCTGAAGAAGGCGGAAGAGGACGCGGAAAAGAAGTCCCTTGCTGGTGACGTCAAGGCCTCGTGGGGTGACCAGATGCGATCGTATGTCCTCAACCCCTACCAGATGGTCAAGGACCTTCGCACCGAGCATGAGGTGGGCAATACCTCGGCGGTGTTCGACGGCGAGATCGACGATTTCATCGACGCCGGCATCCGCTGGCGGGCCGACAACCGCAACGCCGCCGACGCCGGGGCCTAGCGCCAACGGTGCAGATGTCGACACTCGGCGGTAGCGAATAGCGGGTAGCGGTACGGCCGAGTGTCGAGATAAGCACTTGCAAAGGGCGGTACGCCAGGGGTGCAGATGTCGACACTCGGCGGTAGGGGTGGGGTTGATTACTGCCGACACACCCATTGATCACACAGGCAACACGGGTATCCGGCGCCTATAGTCAATAAGCCGGTGGTTTATTTCCCCAAGAAGACGCCCACCCGCCGGCCGGTCAGCGAACGTAGCTGGAAACGTTCCGGGCAGTTTGGACTCCAAAAACCATGATTCGTTTCGATAACGTCACAAAGGTCTATGACCAGAAGTCGCGTCCGGCGCTGGACTCCATTTCACTGGAAATCGACCGTGGTGAGTTCGCCTTCCTTGTTGGCGCCTCAGGCTCCGGCAAGTCGACCTTCCTGCGCCTGGTGCTCAAGGAGGACCGGGCTACCCGAGGCTCCGTCTACGTCGCGGGCCAGAATGTGGCGAACATTCCCAGTTGGCGCGTGCCACGGCTGCGCCGGGGAATCGGCGTCGTCTTCCAGGACTTCCGGCTGCTGCCGAACAAGACCGTGTTCGCCAACGTTGCCTTCGCCATGCAGGTGTTGGGCCGGAGCCGCGGCGTTATCCGTGAAACCGTGCCCGAGGTCCTCAAGACGGTGGGACTGGAAGGCAAGGAAAACCGGCTGCCGCACGAGCTGTCCGGCGGTGAGCAGCAGCGCGTGGCGATCGCCCGCGCCGTGGTGAACAAACCGGCCATCCTGCTGGCGGATGAACCCACCGGAAACCTGGATCCCACCACCTCGATGGAAATCATGAACGTGCTGGACAAGATCAACCAGAACAACACCACCGTCGTCATGGCGACCCACGACGACGACATCGTCAACGGCATGCGCAAGCGGGTGATCGAGCTGCGCAACGGCATCGTGCTCCGTGACGAAGCCAGGGCCCTCTACACCTCCATGATCCCGGTGGTGGACGGCAGCGACAGCGGCAACGGGTTCCGCAACCCGGCCGGCACGTCCGCTGGAGAGGTCGACAAGTGAGGCTCGCGTTTGTCCTGGCCGAGATCGGCGGCGGCCTCCGGCGCAACCTGTCCATGGTCGTCTCGGTGATCCTTGTGACCTTCGTGTCGCTGACCTTCGTCGGTGCGGCCGGCATGCTGCAGATGCAGATCAACCAGATGAAGGGCTTCTGGTACGACAAGGTCCAGGTGGCCATTTTCCTGTGCGTGGACACCTCCACCTCTCCAACCTGCGCCGGCGGTCCGGCCACCGAGGAGCAGAAGCAGAACATCCAGACCATGCTGGATGCGCCGGCCGTGAAGCAGTACGTCACCAGCTGGACCTACGAATCGCAGGATGATGCGCTGAAGCATTTCCGGGAGCAGTTCGCCAACTCCCCGATCGTGGATTCCGTCACGGCGGACCAGCTTCCCGCCTCCTTCCGGGTCAACATGGTGGACCCCGAGAAATACCAAATCATCAACGAATCCTTTGCTGCCACTCCAGGGGTTGAGACGGTCATCGACCAGCGCCAACTGCTGGAGCGGTTGTTCTCCGTCATGAACGTCGCCTCCCTGGTCGCTGTCGGCATTGCCGGGCTGATGATCATTTGCGCGATCCTGCTGATTGCCACCACCATCCGTCTGTCCGCGTTCAGCCGGCGGAGGGAGACGGGCATCATGCGGCTGGTGGGCGCGTCCAAGATGGTGATTCAGCTGCCCTTTGTGCTGGAGGGCGTGATAGCCGCGGTCATAGGAGCCTCTTTGGCCTCTGTTACGCTGTGGACCGTCGGAAAGTTCTTCATTGAGGACTATTTGGCTGACCAATACAAGGACACCGCGTTCATTTCGGCCAACCAGGTCCTGATCCTGGTGCCCGGATTGCTTCTGTTGGGAATCCTGCTGTCAGGCGTCTCGTCCCTGCTGACACTCCGCAAGTACCTCAAGGTGTAGTTTGACCCACGCAAAGGAAAAGTCCATGGGAGAGCCAGCGTCGGCAGGCCGGCCCGGTCCGCGCCGTCGTCGCCCCCGATTCGTGGGCTTCTCCCTGACGGCTGCCTTCTCGGCAGCCCTCCTGGCCGCGGCGCTGGTCGGCTCCGGACCTGCCGCTGCTGACGAGCTGGACGATCAGGCGCAGGCCCTCCAGCAGCAGGCGGACCAGGTGGCCGATTCGTTGGAATTCGTTGACGCCGGGATCGCCAAAGCCGCCGCGGACCTGACGTTGTTCCAGGGCCAGCTGCCCGCCGCCCAGCAGGCACTCTCGGATGCCCAGGCCCGCGTTGCCAGTGCCGCGGGAGAGGTCGATGCCCTTGCTGCCCGGGTGAACCTGGCCCAGCAGAACAAGGACAAAATCTCCGCGCAGATCGCCGAGGACCAGCAGAAACTCGACGAAACCAAAAAACTGATCGGCCAGATCGCCGCGCAGTCATACAAATCCGGCGGAGTGCCGTCCAACCTCAGCCTCTTTTTTGGCAGCAACCCGAACGGTGACCTCGCCGACACCATGGACATGGCGGATCAAGCCATGCGCAGCCAGAACGCCGCGCTAACGAAGATGTCCCAGCAGAATGCCACCGACGTCAACGCCCAGGCGCGGCTCCAGGCCGTCGAAGCTGAGATCCAGGACCTCAAAGGCAAAGCCGACGCTGCCCTGGCCGTCGAGCAGGCCGCCCGCGACGAAGCGCAGGCCAAAAAAGCGGCAGTGGACACCCTGATTGCCAATGCTGCGGCCCTCACCTCCCAGCTTGAGGCCCAGCGACCGCAGATCGAAGCGCAACTGGCCAAGGTCCGGTCCGACCAGGACAGCATCGCCGCCCAGATCGCCGAAAAGCAGCGCAAGGAACGCGAGGCAGCAGCAGAAGCCGCACGCGCCGCGGCAGCTGCCGCCGGAAACGCCAGTTACGTCGCACCTCCTGCAGGGAACCCCTCCGCTTTCGGTCTGCGGCATCCCTTCGCGGCCGATATCCCCATCACGTCAGGTTTCGGTTGGCGCCAGACGCCGCCCGGCACCATCGACTTCAACGGCACCGGCTCCTACCTGCACAGCGGTATCGACTTCGGCGCCACCTGCGGAACGCCGGTATATGCGCCGGCCGCCGGCACGGTCGACGTCGCGGGTTGGACCAACCTGGGTGGCGGCAACACCGTCTGGCTCAGTCACGGCGTGGTGCAGGGCAACGCGCTGATGACGGTCTACTACCACAACTCGTCGGTGGTGGTCTCCAAGGGCCAGCACGTGGAGCAGGGCCAGCTGATCGCCTACACCGGCAGCACCGGCAACTCCACCGGCTGCCACGCCCACTTTGAAACGTGGCTCAACGGCACCCCTGTCGACCCGATGACTCTGCTGTAAGCTCCGACGGCTCTGCTGTGAGCGCAGCCGGGACCGTTCCGCGGGCCGCCGACCGCCGCGGCGGTACACTGGTACCCCAACACGTCTAAACCAAGGAGTTCCACCGTGCCCAAAGAAAGTGGCCAAAAGATCGTGGCCACCAACCGGAAGGCCCGGCACGATTACGCCGTCCTGGACACCTACGAGGCCGGGCTCGCGCTCATGGGTACCGAGGTCAAGTCGCTGCGCGAAGGCAGGGCTTCCCTGGTGGACGGCTTCGCCACGTTTTACAACGACGAACTGTGGCTTGAGTCCGTGTACATTCCGGAATACCTCAACGGCAGCTGGACCAATCACTCCGCCCGACGCCGGCGCAAATTGCTGCTGCACCGGGAAGAACTGGAAAAAATAGCCCGGGCCACCCGCGAATCAGGGTTCACCATCGTCCCGCTCCAGTTGTACTTCCTCAACGGGAAGGCCAAGGTGGAGATCGGGGTGGCAAGGGGTAAGCGTGATTACGACAAGCGTCAGACACTGCGCGAAAAGCAGGACAACCGCGAAGCCCTGCGGGCGATGCGCGAGAAAAACCGCGGCTAACGGTCGCAAGGCCGCAGCCCAGGTGCCGGTGGAGGCGTAAACAGCAGTGATGATTCCGAGAATGCACGCAGTCCTGGTGACGGCATCGTTGACGGCTGCCGTGTTGGCTACCGCCCTGACAGGCTGCACCCCCTCCGCGTCCCAGGAGGCCGTCACGACGACGGCGTCCGGAACCACCCCGACGTCCGGAACCCTACCGACGTCCGGAACCATACCGACGGCGGCCGCGTCCGGATCCGCGACCACGGAGGCAACCGCTACTGGTCCCTCCCTCGCAGGACCTGCCATGCAGGTCTCGACCTCCGCGTCCGATGCTGCGGCAGCATCACCCTTGGATTCAACTGCGTCCCCGCCGGTCTTTGTCCCGCCCCCGCCGGTGCTCTCACCGGCTGAACGCGTCCTTGCCGGCATGACGCTGGAGCAAAAACTCGGCCAGCTGTTGATGGTCGGGTCACCGGTGACCGGTGCCGACGCAAACACGCTGGCGGTCCTGTCAGAACACCATGTGGGCAACTCCTTCCTCAAAGGTCGGGGCTACGGTGGCACAGCCGCCGTGGGCGCCGTCGTCGGACAACTGGCAGCCCTGGCCACCGCGGAAAGCACCGCCGGAGTCCGGCCCTTCGTCGCGACCGACCAAGAGGGCGGACTAGTGCAGATTATGAATGGGCCCGGTTTTTCGCCCATCCCCAGTGCCCTGCAACAGGGCAGCTGGGCGCCAGGGCAGGTAGAGGCCAGTGCCCGGCAGTGGGGGAGTGAACTGGCAGCGGCGGGGATCAACGTCAACTTCGCCCCGGTGCTGGATACCGTGCCGGACCCCTCCTTTGCTGCGGCAAACGCCCCCATCGGACGGTTCCAGCGGGAATACGGCTTTACGCCGGAAACTGTCGCCGCTGCGGGCACCGCATTCGCACAGGGCATGGCGTCTGCGGGGGTAGCCCCGGTTGTCAAACACTTTCCCGGGCTGGGGCGGGTCACCGCCAACACCGACACCACCAGCGGAGTGACTGACACCCAAACCACCCGCAGCGACCCCTACCTGGTGCCTTTCCGGGCGGCGCTGCAGTCAGGGGTCCAGTGGCTGATGGTTTCCAACGCCTATTACGCGGCAATCGACCCGACCCAGATGGCACCCTTTTCGCCGGTCATCCTTAGGGATATGGTCCGCGGTGATCTGGGCTTCCAGGGCGTCATCGTTTCGGACGACATCTGCGACGCCGTCCAGCTTTCGCCCGTGCCCCCCGCCGATCGGGCGGCAGGCTTTATTGCAGCCGGCGGTTCCGTGGCGTTGTGCACCAACGCGGCCCTGCTGCCCCAGCTGTATCAGGGCCTGCAGCAGCGCGCCGCCACCGACCCGGGATTCCCCGCCGTCGTGGACGCCGCAACCCTGACCGTGCTGCGTGCCAAGGAACGGGCGGGCCTGCTGGGACCGTGAAGCAGTGCACCGGGTGGAATAGATCCCACCGTCCAGGGGTTACACTTGATGTTCCACCGTGCGGGGACCAATAAGGAACCGCAGGCGGGTTTGATAACACCATACGGGGATGACTGGTTTCGACGATGTCTGTAGCGACAGGTGAAGCGGGCCGAGGATGCAGGGCTATCTCGTTAACGCTCTCTGCAAAAAATAAATGCTAACACTAGCAAACAAACCGACTTCGCTCTCGCTGCGTAAGCAGCGGGCATAGTCCGTCAGCCCGGGTTCGCTCTCGTCCCGGATCCTGGCGTCATTTAGAGGGCCACTGCTGGCAGCTTACGCCGTAGGAGCTGCCGGGACTTAATACGGCTGGGCTTGGCAGCCACCTGTTTGCAGGATGGCTGGAGCCGAGAAAAACCGACGCAAACTGCGCCCGGAGAAGCCCTGACAAAGCAACATCGGACGGGGGTTCAATTCCCCCCATCTCCACTGGTACAAACAGTAGCCCAGAGGCGTAGCGTCTCTGGGCTACTGTCGTTTCCACGCCCGGAACGATGCCAGCCATTTTCCGCTGGCGAGACCGGCACATTCATATGCCAGGCACAGCTCATTCATAGCTTCACATCCGAGGATTGGCGTAGAAAGTTCCGCGGTGCCCGAAAAAGGAGAAGCAATTGAACACCCTCAAGAAAACCAGTGTGGGAGCGCTGTCGCTGGCAGCAGTTCTTGGCGGCGGAGCCTTCCTGGCATCGGCCCTGCCGGCCAATGCGGCTGATTCCACGACGCCGAATTCATCGTCGTCCGCCACGGCGAGTCCGTTCCAGGGCGGCCACCAGAACAACGGCACCACTGAGACGCCGCTGACCGGTGACGCTGCCGACAAGGTCAAGGCCGCCGTCCTGGCCGCCAATGCCGGTGCCACCATCGAGCGCATGGAGAACGACGCCGACGGCGCTACCTACGAGGCCCACATCGTGCAGGCTGACGGCACCCGTGCAACAGTCAAGCTGGACGCGAACTTCACGATCACGGCCACCGAGACCGGTGGCCCGCGAGGCCATGGGTCCAAGGGTGCGCGAGGTGGTTTCGGCAACGAAACACCTCTGACAGGCGACGCCGCGGACAAGGTCAAGGCCGCCGTCCTGGCTGCCAATGCGGGGGCGACTGTCGATGGGATGGAACTTGAGGCTGACGGCACGTACGAAGCGCACATCACCCAGGCCGACGGTACCCATGCCAGGGTGAAGCTGGATGCGAACTTCGCCATCACTGCCACCCAGACGGGTGGCCCCGGTCGCCACGGACACGGCAGCAAGTCCACTGACGGCTCAACGACCAGCCCGAGCAGCCCGAGCAGCAACTCAAGCAGCGACCTGGGTGGCACCGCGGTCGGCGGGGCCGCCCAAGCCTAGGCACGTCTCCGCCTGGCATCCTGACAGCCTGGCGGGCATGAGGCGGCCATGGCAGCCTGGCAGCCTGCAGCCCTGGCAGCCTGCAGCCTGACAGCCTGACAGCCTGGCGGGCATGAGGCGGCCATGAACCGGACCGTTCACTGACGGCGTACCGGGACGAGGGTCCCAAGCGATGCGGGGAGCGTTTAATTTAGGGAAACCGATTAGCCCGGGGAGGCCCGCCACATGGTTCCCGATGACATACCTGCACGTTCCCCTTCCGACGACGTGCTCGACAGCTATTCCCGCACCGTCATACGGGTTGCGGAAACGGTGACTCCGCATGTGGCGGCAGTGGAAATGAGTGCCAGTCGGGGGAACATCCGGGTTCCGGTGGGGGCCGGATCAGCGGTCCTCTTCACCACCGACGGCTGCCTGCTGACCAACGCCCATGTGGTTTCCGGCGCCGACGCCGGACATGCGGTGTTCTCAGACGGCACCAGTACGGACGTGGACATCGTCGGTGCGGATCCTCTTTCCGACCTTGCCGTGCTTCGCAGCTCCGGTCCGACACCGGCACCGGCCGAACTTGGGGATGCGGAGTCGCTCCGGGTTGGTCAACTGGTTATCGCTGTCGGAAATCCGCTGGGATTGTCAGGCTCGGTGACGGCCGGCGTGGTAAGCGGACTCGGCCGTTCCATCCCGGTCCGTGAGGGACAGAACCGTCGCGTCATTGAGGACGTGATCCAAACCGACGCCGCCCTCAACCCCGGGAACTCGGGTGGTGCCCTGGCCGATGCGCAGGGCAGGATCGTGGGCATCAATACCGCCGTCGCAGGTGCCGGGCTGGGCTTGGCCATTCCCATCAACGCAACGACGAGCCGAATCATCGCGGCCCTGCTCGCGGACGGCCGCGTACGCCGCGCCTATCTCGGACTGGTGAGCACGCCGGTGCCGCTGGCTGCCGAGGACGCCCGGCGCATCGGCCAAAACCAGGGACTGCGCGTCGTCGAGGTGCTTCCCGGATCTCCCGCGCAGGAGGCAGGCCTACTGCGCGGAGACCTTGTCCTCAACGCCGGACGACGGCCCGTGGCCAGCGCCGAGAGCCTGCAGAAATTGTTGTTCGCCGACGCCATTGGACGGCCCTTCCCCATCACGGTCCAGCGGAACGGTGCCGCCGTAGACGTCATAGCCATTCCACGGGAGATGACCACAGCGCCTCACCGCTACTGACGGAACCAGCTCGTGTCAGTTCCCGGGCACGGCCACATCAACACGGCCACATCAAAGCGACACATCGACGACGCCGAGGAAGCGGTCGCCGATGCCTTCATACTCAGTACGCACCGACCCATTCGCCAGCGTCGGCCACTGCCCCTTGGGATGGTCGCTGCAGCTGACAAAGCTGAAACTGGGCCACCACTTTTTGGGCCGGACCGTGGCACTGACGCCGCAGACGACGCAGCTCAAGTCCACCCAGGTGGGACGCTTGCCGGTGCGGTTCGCCCGGGACTGCACCAGCCATGGCGGCGGATTGCTATCCAGGTCCGCGAGTTCGGCGTCCGTCAGGCGCGGCGGTATCCCATGGCGCTGAGCCATTTCCACGGGAATGTCGAGGTGTTGAGCCGCCTGGCGTCGAGTAATCATCGCTAACAACCTTAGGCGATAGGAGCCCTCTCGGGGTCCCCCCATCGTATGCACCCGATCACCGCGCTTGTCCGCTCCCGCTGTCGTGCCTAAAGTGGCCCGGGGGAACAAGGTGCAGACGCCGGTCTCCCTCAACTGCATACCGCGTCCGGCGGCAACGCCAACGCGACCGCAAGCCATGGCGAGGAGCCAAAAAATGCAAACACGCAAGCTGGGACCCCTGACCGTTTCTGCGCTCGGACTGGGCTGCATGGGTATGAGCGAGTTTTACGGGGAAGGCGACGAGCAGGAGTCACTGGGCACCATCGCCGCCTTCCTGGACGCCGGGGGGACGCTACTTGATACGGCCGACATGTACGGCCCCTTCACCAACGAGGAACTGGTGGGCAGGGCCATTTCCGGCCGCCGCGAGGAGGTGGTGCTGGCTACCAAGTTCGGCAACGAGCGACGCCCCGATGGTTCCTGGGTAGGCATCAACGGACACCCTGACTACGTTCGTGCCGCCTGCGATGCCAGCCTGCAGCGACTCGGAGTGGACCACATCGACCTCTACTACCAGCACCGGGTCGACAAGAATGTGCCGATTGAGGACACCGTTGGAGCCATGGCCGGGCTGGTGGAGGCAGGCAAGGTCCGCTACCTCGGGCTGTCCGAGGCATCCGCGGAGACGGTCAGGCGTGCCCATGCGGTGCACCCCATCGCCGCGCTGCAGACGGAGTACTCGCTGTGGGAGCGGGAGCCCGAAACAAAGGTCTTCCCGGTCCTTGCCGAGCTTGGCATCGGGTTCGTCCCGTACAGCCCGCTGGGCCGGGGCTTCCTGACTGGCCAGCTGCGCAGCCCGGACGATTTCGACGAAAAAGACTTCCGCCGCCACTCCCCGCGGTTCCAGGGCGAAAACTTCGACCGCAACCTGCAGCTGGTCGACCGGGTCAAGGAATTGGCCGACGAGAAGGGCTGCACCGCCGCGCAAATGGCCCTCGCCTGGTTGCTGGCCCAGGGTGAGAACATCGTGCCCATCCCCGGGACCAAAAAGCGCTCGCGGCTGAGCGAAAATCTCGGAGCCGTCGACGTAGACCTCACGGACGCCGACCTGCAGCGCCTTGATGAGTTGGCACCGGCCGGGCTAACTGCTGGGTCCCGCTACCCGGACATGCGCACCATCGACGTGTGAGTTTCAACGCCAAGGGCCAGTCATTGATGGCGCTCCCCGCACCTAACTTGCGGGGAGCGCCAAAACAGCGCTGAAGTTGTGCATTTCCTGCGGTTTCCCGATCGGTCGCCTTGAGGTGGGGACGGGAGAGTGAACCTGTCAGCCCATCGGGGCTGACGTTCACCACTACGGACCGGCCTGGGGGCTGGACCGGCGCCTGGAACGGGAAACACGATCATGGGTCTCAGCCTGAAGAAAACCTCCACCAAGATTCTCGCCTCCGCCTCGCTGGTGGCCGCCGCGGCCGCCGTCGCCGGCATGGGCACCTATGGTGCCTTCACGTCTTCCACCTCCGCCAGCGCCAGCGTCGCCGCCGGTACCGTCAGCATCGCCCTGGGTGCAGCGGGTAACAGCCTGTCCATCCCCGCTGCAGGCGTCCTGCCGGGTGACCGGATCGAACGCCTCGTCTCGTTGGTCAACAGCGGCAACCAAAACCTCAACGCCGTGACACTGACCACCACGGCCCCCGCACCGGCCACGGTGCTCACCACCGACGCCGTCAACGGCCTGCAGCTCACTATCGACGCCTGCTCCGTGCCCTGGACCGGAACCGCTGCCCCGTACACCTGCACCGGCACGCTGACGCCGGTCCTGGCCAAGGTCCCCGTGGTGGGCAGCAACCTGCCCTTGTCCAACCTCACCTCCCTGACCGCCGGCAAAACCGACAACCTCCGGGTCAGTGCAACCCTGCCGACCACGGCCGGGGACGCGTTCCAGGGGCAGACCAGCACCGTCGGCTTCAGCTTCACCGCTACCCAGCGCAGCGAAACCGTCAAATAACCCAAAATCTCCGGGCCCGCTGAAGCAGCCGGCGGGTCCGGCACCCCTTCCGGGCCCGCTGAAGCAGCCGGCGGGCCCGGACACCCATTTCAGGAAGCAGCCCACCATGACAGTTGTGTCGCTTCTCCGTCCAGTCCCAGGACGGGCAATCACCGTCACCTCCCAAGAACTGCCGACAGGAGCCAGCCCCCACAAGGACGCCGCGGCCACCGGCAGAGCCTTGGCGCGCCTGATCGGACGGCTGGGATCCGCGGCCGGCACCGTGCTGGTGGTGATGGCGATTGCCGCGTTCGTGCTCCTGGCCCTCGGACCGCGACTGCTTGGCTATCAGACCTCCACCATGCTCACCGGATCAATGGCCCCCCTCATCAAGCCGGGGGACGTAGTGGTTTCCCTGCCGGTAGCCGTGAACGACCTGGCCGTGGGAGACATCATCACGTACCACATCCCGGTGGAGGATCAGCGGGTGGAAACGCACCGCATCGTGGGCCTCACCACGAATGCCGACGGTTCGACGGCGGTCCAGACCAAGGGGGACGCCAACAACGGCGTCGATCCCTGGACGGCGACCCTGCAGGGCAGCACTGTCTACCGGCAGGTGGCCACCATCCCGCACCTCGGCACCATCATCCGCAC
>JAODMR010000141.1 GCA_025465475.1 Micrococcaceae bacterium | reverse complement strand
CGCAACTGCTGGTTAAGCGGCTTCCGTTTCCGTTCCGGTCGCTGACGTACATCCCGCGCGGTCCGCAGGCTTCCGACGGTGCTTCCCCCGCTGTGTTGGACGCCGTGGCGGGATACGTCCGGACTGCCCACCGCTCCGTCGTCCTCACCATTGAACCGGACTGGGATGCTGATTCTCCGTCGGTGCAGGCCTTGCCGTCGGCGGGCTGGCAGCCGACGCAGAACACCATTCTCATCGGCCGGACGCTCATCCTGGATCTGGCGAAGTCAGAGGACGAGCTGCTCGGTGCCATGACCAAGAAGACGCGGCAGTACATCCGGAAGTCGTCGCGGGAGGATGTGACATACCGCCGCGTGGAGCGGGAAGACCTTGGCCAGGTGCTCTCCGTTTACCGGCAGACCGCCGACCGGGCAGGCTTTGGCATCCACGAGGACAAGTATTACCTCGACATCTTTGACAACCTCGGCGATTCGTCTCCCGTCTACGCGGCGTGGCAGGGGAGCAACGTCATCGCCTTTCTCTGGCTTGCCGTCAGCGGCACCACAGCGTTCGAGCTCTACGGGGGGATGAATGACGCGGGAAGCTCGCTGCGGGCTAATTTCTCGCTCAAGTGGACAGCCATCACGGCCATGAAAGCGGCCGGTGTGACCCGCTATGACTTCAACGGTTTGCTCAACGACGGCGTGTCCCAGTTCAAGTTTGGATTCGCCAGCCATGAGGACCTGCTGGCCGGCACCTGGGACAAGCCGCTTTCCCCGCTGTACCCCGTGTACGCGACAGCCCTGCCCGTGGCCCGACGCGGCGTCCGCCAGGTCCGCGCCCTCCCGGCCCGGGCCGGGAGGGCGCAGTTGGTGATGCGATGGAGAACCTTGCGAAGGCCGTGAGGGAGGGCTTGAGCAAGTTGGTGAGAACACTGTCGACTTTTTGGGCTGCGCTCCCGTCGAGCAATCTGACGACGGTGGATGGTGTTTCTCCGAGTCCCACGGTGGCCTTCCTACAGGGTGGGTTGGCTTATTGGACGGCCGCCTTGGCTGTGTTGGCGATCATTGTGGGCGGGACGTGGCTGGCGTGGGAGCAGCGAGGTGGGCCTATGCGGGAGATGCTTCGGTGGGCGTCTTCCTGCTGATCGTGTTGGGTTCGATTGGAATTTTGACCTCGTCGTTCCAGATCGTGCTGATGGTCATCCGGAGCAGGATGCTGGTGATCCTGATGGCAGGGAGCCGACGGATTGCGATCGTTTAGGGGCCTAATGCCGGCCTGTCGTCCCGGATCAGTGGGTCACGGCGGTGAGTCCGACGTCCAGTCTGGGATCGGTCCGCATCGGAACATTTAGTGTGGCGCGCAACAGCCACCAGACGTGGAAGTTCGGCATGTCAAGCGAGGGGGCAGGTAGAATCGACGGTGCCTGCAGCGTGAAGGGGAGAACTACGGTTTCGCCTTCGCCCAACTTCCATCCGTCCAGATCCTGCGTGCTGATGACAGATTCAGTGTCCCGCCGGTCCTCGAAGGGGCTGCGTTCCGCGTTGGGGCCCCGCCCTGGCCCGTGATCAACGGTCTCGCATAGGAGCAGTTCCACTCGGATGGAACGAATGTCGAGGTGGCGGAGAGCCCGGACCCGCAGCTCTCCGGTAATGGATTCCCCGGCGCGCAGGATCCGGGTGGACAGCTGCTGTATTTCCATCCAGGCTGTCTGCTGGTAGCTGAGCAGTTCGGGCGACGATGAGTCTGCTCGGAAGGTATCCGCTGATGATTGGACCGTGATGGGGTGGTCGCTGATGATGTCGTCCGCGCCGGAGATTCTCGCGCGGAGACGGACGTACCAGGCACTTTCAATCAGCGATCCGTGCAGGGTGGGTGGGCCGTTGACAGGAACGTCAAGGGTGGCTTCACATTGATGGTGGGAGCCATTGCTGAGGGCGCCCGGTCCCGGGAGGGTCGTGCTGGCCAGAACGTCTTCTGACTCCTGCCACGCGGTGTAGACGAAGCCGTACATGGTTCCGCGGCCGTATCCGTAGCGCAGCTTGCGTACCAGCTCGACGTCCAGGCCCTCGACCTGGACTTCCCGTAGCGCCTCCAGTTCCATCGTGAGTCTTAGCGGGCTTCCCTCGGGCACCGCATCGCCATCAAGTAGGTGGATGCGCTTGATTTGGAGGGATGGGTTGGAGGTCTGGGGTTTCATGGCCTGGATCCTTTCGGCGGCGTGCCGAATTGGGTGCGCGCAGGGCGCGGGGCGGTTCGCTGTGCTGCCCGTCCAGTTTCAACCGGCCGGCTGCTGGTTTGCTAGGGCCAAAGGACACACCCGTCAAGGATCGGCCTCCGGGACTTCGGCTTCCTTCCGCCGGCCGATGGGGCTCAGCACGACGGCAATCCTCCCCGCCGCGTCGCTGTGCCGGGTAGCGCCGGACCGGGGCCAGAAACGCCCAACTCGCCCCCGGTAGCCCAGGTCCAACCTCAGCCGATCGGAGTCACCCTCGTCCTGCGCCGTCAGCGCGGTGCCGGAGGGTGTAGTCCTGCCTCCACACAACCCGGTGCTGAACGCTGGCCGTGCAGGGGAACGGTGACAGACAGCCATGCGGCATTCAGACAGGCCAAGGTATCGGAGGAGGGCGCGGACTTGTTGGTGTGCCTGTTCGGTACCACCTTAGAATCGGTCGACTGTGATTCCGGGGGTACTTCCAGGCTTGGAGCCAGGTGGAGCAGACAACCGCTGTCATCGCCGCGGGATTATTCGGGACTCGCCTGCCGGGTTGCGTTCAGCGGAGTCCACCACACAGCCGGGTCGACGACGGTGAACATCCGCCCGCTCACGTCATCGGGAACGACGCGCACAAAGTGCTCCTTCGGCCCTGGATGCCAGGGAAACAGTCGCAGGGCAACCGTTCCGAGCAACTCGTCCGGGGAGGAGATTGTCATGGCGGTGGCGCGCATCATGACGCTCCACGCGGTCCCGGTTTCCGGGTCCACGCCGTCGGCTTCCACGCCCACTGGGCCTGTCAACGCTGTATCCAACTTGGAACCCGGGCCCGACCGGAAGACCAGGGTTCCGCCGTCGACGGCGTAATTGATGGGAAACACCTCCGGGTGATCCCCCACCACAACTGCGAGCCGTCCAATGGAGACGCTTCTCATTAATTCCCAGCATTCCTTGCTGCTCAGTGTTACGACCGCTGGAGCTGGGGATTGGCTCATCATGCCTTTTAACCTAGGGCGGCCACCGGCGCCGGCATTAGGGTCGAAAGTCCCCTGCCGGGCAAGTGCTTGAGCTTCACCGACGGAGCTACCCTCCGGGGGAGTGGGACCTAGCACTGGTCGGTCTGCTGCCGTCCGCAGGGCGTCCGCACCAGCCCGTTCCGCGCGGCGTATCGGGAAGGGGCAGGAACCTCCGTTCCGCCCCCACCTAACAGCCAGACCTTTTGGACCGAGTCCGCCTCTGGGTCCGGGACCTAGGAAGTCACGATCGAGCTGGGGTCCGGCAACTGGGTGGTGATGATGAACGCCGACGGTAGCCCGTCCGGCTGTTCACACCATGCCCGCCGTTCACCCAACAGAATCCTTCGACGGCGACAGGGGCAGCGAAGCGCGTGATTTCCTGCCTTATTCCGTAAACCTGTCCGAGTATCTGCGTTACGACCGGAATCGGTCCCGCGGGACTGGTTCGTGATTCTGGTCCCTAGTTGCTCGGTTGTTGGTTCTGGTCGCGGGATCCGCTCTGCTGTTCACGGCACGCTACCCCGGCCGTTGTTCGACCTGGCCATGGGCATCCATCGTTGGGTGTATCGGGTGCTGACCTAGGTGTTCCTCCTGCGAGACGAGCATCCGCCGTTCCGGCTGGATCAGGGGCCGGACGGGTTTTGGGCCGCCCCGGCTTCATCTGCTTTCCCGGCCGCCGCCAGTGATCCTCCCTCATCGATGCCCCCTGATGATCCCGGGCAACAGCCGGCGGCTCCTTCTGGGGGCGGGGACCAAAGACCCTAGGGTGCGGCGCGTGAAGCTGGCAGTGTTCAGTCAGGGCCAGCATTGGCCGCCGAATGTGGGAAGGACGTTGTTGTGAAGGCACTTGTCTATGGCGGGCCGGGCGAGAAGTCCTGGAGCGAGGTTCCCGACCCCGAAATCCGGCATCCCGGCGACGCGATCCTGCGTGTGGACACCACCACGATCTGCGGAACGGATCTGCACATCCTCAAGGGGGACGTTCCCGCAGTGGAAGCAGGACGTGTCCTGGGCCATGAGGGCGTTGGAACGATCATGCAGGTAGGTTCCTCGGTGACCGGCCTTAAGCCGGGGGATCGGGTGATCATTTCCTGCATCAAGTCCTGCGGGCACTGCCCTAACTGTCGGGCGGGGCTGTACTCCCATTGCCTGGGGGAAGAGGGACGGGCCGGTATCGGATGGGTGTTGGGCCACCTCATCGACGGGACCCAGGCGGAGCTGGTTCGGATCCCGTACGCCGAGAACTCTCTGCATCTACTGCCGGAAGGCGTCCCCGATGAGCAGGCCGTGATGCTCTCCGACATCCTCCCCACCGGATTTGAGATCGGTGTTCAATACGGGCAGGTAAAACCCGGCGACGTCGTCGCCGTTATTGGCGCCGGTCCCGTGGGGCTAGCCGCAATCGCAACGGCAGGCCTGTACGGGGCAGCAACAATCGTGGCGGTGGATGTGGACACCAACAGGCTGGAGGCTTCCCGGGGTTTTGGTGCCACCGACACTGTCGATTCCTCCGCGAGCGGTTGGAAGGATCAGGTACTTGCCCTCACCGACGGGGCCGGAGTGGACGTGGCGATTGAAGCGGTCGGGATTCCGGCGACGTTCGCCATGGCAGTTGACCTGGTCCGCCCGGGAGGGCACGTCGCGAACATCGGGGTGCATGGCAAGCCTGTCGAATTGCACCTGGAGGATCTATGGATCCGGAACATCACCATCAGCACCGGTCTGGTGAACGCCAATACGACGCCCATGCTGTTGAAGCTCGTGAGCTCCGGCAAGATCCCGGCGGGCCTGCTGGCCACCCATCACTTCACCTTCGACAGGATCATGGACGCCTACGACACCTTTGCCCGCGCCGCGGAAACCAAGGCGCTCAAGGTCGTCATCACGCCCTGACGGGCGGGAGCAATATCAGCGGAACCAGGCCGGGGCAGGACGACAACCAGAAGGAACGAGATGCGGGCCTTAGTGGTTTATGAATCGATGTTCGGCAATACCCGGGCCGTGGCTCAGGCCATAGCCGCGGGGCTCGGCGGACCCGCCGTCGCCCGTGCGATCCCGGTGAGCGCGGCCCGGGAGGAGGACGTATCCGGATACGACCTGCTGGTCGTCGGCGGCCCTACCCACGTTCACGGAATGAGCAGGACATCCACCCGTCAGGCGGCCGCAGACACTGCTGCCACTGCCGTGGGTAGGGAAGGGCCGGAGCTGGACGAGCACGCAGAGGTTGGCAGCGGGTTGCGGGAGTGGCTGGGCTGGCTGCAGGAACACCCGCCGCAGGGCGGGCCGCGACGTGCGGCAGCATTCGATACCCGCGCCGATGCGCCCCCGCTGGTTTCCGGTCGTGCCTCCAGGGGCGTCGCCAGGCAACTGGAATATGCGGGGTTCGCGTTGGTCGCCAAGCCCCACAGCTTCCTGGTGACCAAGGAGCCCCATCTGGCCCCGCACCAGGTTGATAGCGCCCGCAACTGGGGCCGGGACCTCAGCTCAACGGCGCCGAGGACTGCAGTGTGCTGATCCCGGTGCTTGTTGTGCCCTCGTTCGTTCCGACCCAAATCCGGCATGAAAGGACCGTCCGTGACCCTTGATTCATCGAACCCCGTTGAGAGACTTTCGGAGGACGAAATCTGGGACCTGCTGCTGGGTGCCCGCCTTGGTCGTCTTGCGGTGACCGTGGCCGGACGGCCCGACATTTATCCCGTGAACTTCCTTGCTCACGACCGGCGGATACTCATCCGCACCAATCCGGGTGACAAGCTCGTCCAACTGACCATTAACAGTCACGTTGCCCTGGAATGTGACGGACAAAGCCGGGACTCGGTATGGAGCGTTGTCGTGAAGGGACGCGCCCGGCTCCTCGAAACAGAGGCGGACATCGCTGCGGCGGAAAGCCTGAGGCTTCGACCGTGGACCTCCGAGGTTAAGACTGTCTTCGTGGACATTGATCCGGACGAAGTTACCGGTCGGCGGTTGCATCGTGGACCCGAACCGGAGGCGTAGCTCAGTAGCACCGGGAAGCCAAGCTGTTGTTGAGGATTTTCGGCAGTCGATCACGGGTGCTGGCCACGACACGGCGGAGCAGGTGCTTGCCGCCCTGCACGCGACCGCCGGAGGATTGACGAGCGGTGAAGCAGAACGCCGACGGGCCCTGGTGGGGGTGAACGCGGTGCGTTCGCATCGTGCGGACCCCTGGTCCGTGCTTGGCCGCCAGCTGGCCAGCCCCATCCTCATTCTCCTGATCAGCACCGCCTGCCTGTCCCTCTTCCTGGGCGACACCACGAACTCCGTCGTCATCGGCGTCATCCTGTTCGTCAGTGTGGGTCTGGGCTTCAGCAACGAGTTCCGGGCGGAACGGGCAGCACAGGCACTGCATTCGAGGGTGAAACACCGCGTGATCGCCCTCCGCGACGGGGCTGCGCACGAAGTGGATGTCGTCGGGTTGGTTCCCGGCGACGTCGTCCGGCTGGGTCTTGGCGCTGTCATTCCTGCCGACATCCGGCTGCTGTCCAGCGAAGACCTTCTGTGCGACGAGAGCATCCTCACCGGCGAGTCGCTGCCCGTCAGCAAGAACCCCGCACCGACGCAAGGGGAGGCGCCACTGTCGGATCTCACGTCGTGCCTGTTCATGGGCACGGTGATTCAGTCAGGCGGCTGCACCGGCGTCGTCGTCAGTACCGGGGCACGGGCGGAGTTTGGCCGTATCGCATTGGGTTTGGGGGAACACCAGCCGCAGACCGAATTCCAGCGCGGATTGAGGCGTTTCTCCTTCCTGCTGCTCAGGGTCGCAGTCATTTTGACCTCGCTGATTCTTGCCACGAACCTGCTGTTGGGTCGCCCCCTGATTGAATCGCTGCTGTTTTCGCTGGCCATTGCCGTCGGAATCACCCCTCAGCTGTTGCCGGCGGTGGTCAGCACCAGCCTTGCCACGGGGAGCCGTCAATTGGCGGCACGCCGTGTGCTGGTCAAGCGATTGGTGTGCATCGAGGACCTGGGCGACATGGACCTGTTGGTGACGGACAAGACCGGGACCTTGACTGAGGGACGGATCAGTTACGAAGCCGCCCTGCCGGCGCATCCGGGTATCTCCGCCCCGGCCCTGTATTTGCTGGCCCTGCTGGCCACGGAGGCCGACTACTCGGGTGGTGCCCCCTCATTGCTTGGGCAAAATCCGCTGGATGCTGCCCTTTGGCGGGACCCCGGAGCAGGCACCTTTGACCCTTCGGAGGACGCCCGGCTGGACCTCATCCCCTTTGATCACCAGCGCCGGAGAACGAGTGTCCTGACCCGTGGTGCTGACGGAGTTCCACGAATCGTGACAAAGGGGGCACCGGAGGACGTGCTTGACCTATGCCTGAACACGACACCGCAGGCGCGTGGGCTGTTGGATACGCAGTTTCGCGCCGGTTCGCGCGTGGTTGCCGTCGCGACCCGCCCGGCATCCGGGCTGGTCCGCATCCAACCCTCCGACGAGAGGGACCTGGTGCTGGCGGGTTTCCTGATCTTTCTCGATAGGCCGAAAAGCAATGCCAGGGACTCCCTCAGACAGTTGGCCTCCCTGGGTATCAACGTCAAGATTGCCACGGGGGACAACGCGAAGGTCGCCGAAAAAGTGTGCGTGGAACTGGGGCTCGCTTCCGGCGGAACGCTGACGGGAAAAGACGTCGATGGGCTGTCCGACGCGGAACTCGCCGATGCGGCGAAAGCAGCAGGCATTTTTGCCCGGGTGTCCCCGGAGCAGAAAGCCCGCATCGTGCGGCTGCTGCGGCAGAACGGTCGAGCCGTCGGTTTCATGGGGGATGGTGTAAACGACGCGCTGGCACTGCACGCCGCGGACATAGGCATCTCTGTGGAGAGCGCCACCGATATCGCCAAGGACGCAGCCGACGTCGTTCTTCTGGACAAGGACCTGGGCATCGTGGCGGAGGGTGTGCGGGAGGGGCGGCGCATTTTCGCCAACACCATCAAGTACGTCCTGATGGGCACCTCAAGCAATTTCGGCAATATGTTCAGTGCTGCAGTAGCGTCCATCGTGCTTAGCTTCCTGCCCATGCTCCCGGGGCAAATCCTGCTCAACAACCTGCTCTACGACACCGGGCAACTGGCCATCCCGGGCGATAAAGTGGACAGCGAGCAGCTCATGGCTCCCGCGCACTGGGACATATCCTTCATCCGGCGCTTCATGATGGTCTTCGGTCCCATCAGCTCCCTGTTCGATTTCGCCACCTTCGCTCTGATGCTGGTGGTCTTCCACGCGGCATCAGGGGAATTCCGCGCCGGGTGGTTCATCGAGTCTCTCGCGACCCAGACGCTCATCATTTTCGTCATTCGCACGCGACGCGTGCCGTTCCTGCGCAGCAGGCCTTCAGTGGGTTTGCTGACCGCGTCGCTGCTGGTGGTGGCCATCGGCGTGGGCCTGCCCTTGTCATCGTTGGCTGGCCTGCTCGGCTTTGACCCCCTTCCGCTGCCCTTCTTCCTGGCACTGCTCGCGATGATCCCCGTCTATCTCGTTTTGGTCGAAGCAGCCAAACGGTGGTTCTATTCCCGGCCGCTGCAGCAGGGTGGCGAGATGCGGCGACGTGGACACCTGCATCGGCTGGATCGGCGCGCAGCCCGGTTCAGCACTCCACTCCCCATCCGTAGCCAGTCGGCTCATGCCCGCCACGGCTAGCCACAGCTGCCATACGCGCACGGGGCGTGCCGGACGCCTGCCCGCCAATCGAAGGTCCACCGGGCCGGGCCGTGGCGCCCTGGCCCCCTGGGGGCAGTTTTCATATGGGCCGACGGAACGAACAGCTGGTGCTGTTCCTTCACGTTAATTGGGTGCCGGGTGCTTCGTTCGGGCGGAAAGGCCCGGCATGGTGGGGATAGGTACCGGCAGTAGGGAATATATGCTCTGTTTCCGTGGTCCTGGACGCGGCAGTCTGTCCGATAACCGCCGGCCCGCTCCGGGCTGGCGGACCAACTGAAGGGTGGCAGGAACTCATGGATGATCGGGGACCGGTCGTGGTGGGCGTGGACGGCTCACCGGCAGCAGCGGCCGCCTTGCGGGAAGCTGATCTCCTGGCGGCGCGCCTCGGGTCCAGGATCGACGGGATCGCCTGCTGGGAGGTTCCCGTCCTGTTCAGGGGTTACCCGGTGGACCTCCGGGATGACGATTTTAGTCAGCAGGCAAAGCACCAGCTCGATCGGACACTCAAGGACGTGTACGACGGATCCATTCCGGCGTTTGTCGGCGGCCGTGTGGTGCAGGGTGGCCCTGCTCTGGTCCTGGTTCGGGACAGCAAAGATGCGTTGATGCTTCACTGGGACGGCGCGGTCTTGGCGGGTTCATGGGGCTGTTGCTGATAGTGAGTCCGTAAAGCCTTGGCTGCCGACGTCACCGCCTTGGAGGGCCACCGCCTGAGAAATGTCGCCCGTCAGCACCATGTCATTGTCCACGGGGATGGTAGCGGGTCATCCAAATGAGGCCCGGCGTGGATCGGAGGGCGGGCTGTCCCAGATGTCGGGTTTGGCGACCTGGAAGCGGCGCCCGCTCACGCTGAGTGGGTGGATGCGGACGTAGCTGTCTTTTTCGCCTTCCTGCCAGGGAACGAGCCGCAGCGCGGCGATGAGTTCGGCGCCAACGTGCTTGACCTTTTCGGCGCGTCCCCGCACAACGACGCTCCACGCCTGCCCCGGGCCAGCATCGTATCCGTCGGCTTCCAGGGCGACGGGAAAACTGCCTATGGCCCCGTAGAGCTTCGTGCCGGGCGCCGACCTGAATAGCACTGTTTGTGCGTCCACCAGGTAGTTCAGGGGAAACACGTCGGGATGGCCGTCGACGATAACCGCCAGGCGGCCCACCGTCGTCGTGTTCAGCAGCTCCCAGCAGGCGTCGTGCGGGAGGCGTTCCACTGCGTTGGTTGCACTCATGGCAGAACTCTACGGTTTGGCCCGGCCCCGCTCTTAGGGCCAAATGGCCCCACCTGCCTCCCTGCGCTGAGTCGGCCGGCGGTCCCGGCCGCGACTCCTGGAATGGTATCGGTCGGGTGCATGGACCAGTGGTCTCGTCGCCCGGCCCTTGGCCCTGATTCCCTGCGGGCTGGCACGGTTCCGGCCGGCGAGCTGCACGGCCTAGTGCAATCCAGCCTCACCATGCCGGCACCCCGAACTGCGCTGGGGGGAGCTCACATCTTTTCTGGTCAATCGTCCGGAAGGTGGTTCTAGTGAGCTGTGGGGGCTAGCGTGACACGTATGGGTCAGCTTTCCGGTTGGCGTGGCTACGGGAGGCTGTGATGGGTGAAAGAACGGAGCCGGGCTTTGATCCGCTGCTGCCGGCCTCAACGGGCGCCCGTGTCGAGGATCTGTTGCGGGAATCCGTGTCCCGCGCCGGGGACCTGCTTAATTCGCAGGAAAGGATGGAGGGCCTGCTGTCAGCAGTGGCGTCCCTGACAGAAAATCTGAGCCTTGATGCTGTCCTGGAACGGGTGGTGCGGTCCGCCTGCACGGTGGTGGGGGCCAGGTATGGCGCCTTGGGTGTCATCGGTGGTGACAATTCGCTGACACATTTTGTTACGGAAGGGATCGATGGGGACCTGGCTGAGCGGATTGGGCCGTTGCCGACCGGGCACGGCGTGCTGGGCCTGCTGGTGCGGGAACCGAGGCCCCTGCGGCTGCATGACTTGAGCCGGCATCCCGACTCGGTGGGGTTTCCTCGGCACCATCCGCCCATGGCGGGTTTCCTTGGGGTGCCGATCCGGGTCCGCGACAGGGTGTTCGGGAACCTGTACCTGACTGAAAAGAGCGGCGGGGCGGATTTCACGGCGGAAGATGAGGACCTGGCGGTCGCTTTGGCTGCAGCCGCCGGCGTGGCGATTGAGAATGCGCGTCTGTTCGACGAAGCACGCCGCAGGGCCGCGTGGCTGCAGGCCTGCATGGATGTCAGCGGGAACGTGATGGGTGGTGAGGCCCCGGGGCATGGTGGTGGCTTGGCGTCCATCGTTGAGCAGGCCGTGGTCGAGTCAGGTGCGGCGCTGGCCTTCATTGGTGTGCCGGTTGATGGCGGAAATGCTCTGTACACCTCAGCGGCTGCGGGCGCGTTCAGTGCGGACCTGGTCGGACACACGGTCCCCATCGAGTCGAAGCCGGCGCGTGAGGTGTTGCGAAGCGGAACGCCTGCCATTATTCAATCGGCGGATGACCTGTTGGGGCCCCTGGCACCCGGATTCAGGGGGCCGCTGCTGTTGATTTGTCTGGGGTCGGCGAAGGCCAATCATGGGTTGCTGGTTCTGGGCCGGGAACCGGGCAGCGGTGGTTTCCCGCAGTTGGTGGTCGAGATGGCCGCCGTGTACGGAACCCACGTCGCTCTGGCGCTTGAATCCGCGCGAAGCAATCGCCTGCGTGAGCAGGTCATGCTGTTCCGCGACCGGGACCGGATTGCACAGGACCTGCACGATGTCGTCATCCAGCGCCTGTTCGCGGCCGGGCTCAGTATTCAGAGCCTCCGGCGGTTTACGGATGACAGCGTCGCGATATCCCGCATCCGCGCCGTCACGGGCGAGCTCGATGAAACCATTAAGGTCCTTCGGGACACCATTTATTCCCTGCATACAGGGCAGGAGGACCAGGAGCTGCTGAGCAGCCGCATTCTTCGTTCGGTTCGGGACTCGGCCAAGACGCTGACCTTTGACCCGAGGCTGGTGTTCTCCGGTCCCGTGGACGCTGTGCCTCCGGTGATTGGGGCACATGTGCTTGCCGTCGTGACGGAGGGCCTGAGCAACATCGTGAGGCATTCCGGTGCCGGCGCGGCGGATGTTGCCGTGAGCGTCAGTGGGAACCGGTTGGAAATCCGGGTCAGCGATGATGGCGTCGGTTTTGAGGCCCCCGCACGTCGTAGCGGGCTGGCGAACCTCGAAAAGCGTGCCACCTCATTGGGTGGAACTTTCCGGGCCGGGCGGACCAACGGGTCAGGGACACACCTGGTGTGGTCGGTTCCGCTGCCCTGACGACCCGCCGCCTGCCGGTCTTTCTTGCCCACGGGGGGCCAGCCGATGTCCACTCCCCTCATGGGCGGCGCTGATCAGTCCCGTCCGGTGATGAAGAGCTCGCTGCGAGTTTCCGCCAGAAAAACGGCAGCTTGGGTTCGGCGTTCGAAACCGAGCTTTGCCAGGAGCGCGGAGACATAATTTTTGATGGTTTTCTCGGCCAGAAACATCTGCTCACCGATTTGCCTGTTGGTCATGCCCCGCCCGATGAGTTCGAGAACCCGCCCCTCCTGTGGGCTGAGCCCGGGGATCCGATGGTCGTCTCCACGGGGTGCAGTCAGGCCTTGGATGATGCGGGTCCTGAGCGAGGAGTCGAAGAGGGATTCCCCGGCGGCTGCACGCCGCAGGGCCCTTACGAGATCCGTTCCCCCGATTTCCTTCAGGACGTACCCGGAAGCGCCGGCCAGGACCGCGCCTCGCAGGGCCTGCTCGTCGTCGTAGCTGGTGAGGATCACACAGTGCAGGGACGGATCGACCGAGAGGACGTCCCGGCACACTTCGATCCCGGTACCGTCGGTAAGGCGGGCGTCCAGGACGGCGACGTCGGGTTTCAGCGGTGGAATACGCCGTGCCGCTTCCCTGGCCGATCCGCTGGAACCAACGAGCCGAAATCCCTCGCCTTCCAGAAGTTCCTGGAGCCCCCGCCGGACCAATTCATGGTCGTCGAGGACATACACCGTGATGGCTCCCGCTGCTTCTGCCCGGCGGGCTTCGTGATTCGCTGCCCCCGTAGGAACTGTTCCGTTCACGGCGCCGCACCTCTCTGTTGGACTGGATATCGGGACGATCCGACCCTGTCCCGACCATGGGCGGGCTGGTGCCATTATCCCCATGATCTACTGCCGGCGGTAAGGGCCGAAGGTCCCTCGCGGACCGGACGGGGAGTGCCCGCCCCTACCGGTGCACGGTGGGGCTGCGGAAGGATCGGGGGGGGCGATGTTCCCCCTACGGGCCGGATTGGATGGGGAGGGGAAGCGTGAGGGATCGGCGAGGGCGTCCGGTAATGGCCGCGCGCATGGACCGATCGGACGCCCCATGAGGGCGCTGGCCGGGGCCAGTGGTCTAGCATCTGTCCCGACTGCCCGTCTGTGGTCCCTGTCCGGCGGGGTTGCTCCATTTCCTCGCCTCCGCTCAGCCCGGGCTGCACCTACGCGCGTCAGGATGGCGCGGGCCCTGGTCCTGATCCTTTTCGGCCTGCGCCTGTGCGGGCCGGTGCTGTGTGCGTTGTGGTGGTGCCTGTGCGGGCCTGCGCCTGTGCGGGCCGGTGCTGTGTGCGTTGTGGTGGTGCGGCCGTTGGTGTCCCCGCGCGGGTCTTGAGCACGATGCGACGTCCCGTGCGCGTTACCAACATGCCCTGATGGCGCCACTGCCTGGGCAGGGGTGCGGCCGCCCGCTGGCTGTGCTGTGTGCAGGGCGGCGCTCCACTGTCAGGTTCAGGGTTCCGGTGGTGTCCAGACCCACTGCGCGATTTCCGGCAGGTCCTCCAGATGCTCGCGGATGTACTCGTCGTGCCGGCGGAGCATCTGGCCGCAGTGTGCGATCAGGGCTTCGGCTCCGGCGAATTGGCCTCTCACGCGGTGCAGTGCCTCGACGACCAGGTGGTAGCGGCTCATCCGGTTCAATACCACCATGTCGAACGGGGTCGTGGTCGTGCCCTGCTCGTTATAGCCACGGACATGGAAGCGCTCAGGCTGGTGGCGTCCGTGCAGGAGTTGGTGGAACGCCCTGGCGTAGCCGTGCCAGGCGACGACGACGTCCACGTCGCGCGTGAACAACCGATCGAACTCGGTATCGGACAGCCCATGTGGGTGGACGTCGCGGGGCGGCAGCACGAGCAGGTCCAGAACATTGACCACCCTCACCCGCAGGGATGGCACCTGGCGCTGCAGCAGCCAGGCCGCAGCCAGGACCTCTTCGGTGGGTACGTCACCGGCGCAGGCCAGCACGATATCCGGATCAGGGCGGGACGCGGGGTCGAAAGGCCTTTCGACATGGGGAGTGCGGTCGTCGACGTCGGGCTGGGCATGCAGCTTCCGCGCCGCCTCGGGTTCGTTCCCGGCCCAGGGCCAGATGGACGCCCCGGCGGCAGCATGCGCCCGCGCTTCGGCCAGGGTCAGGTATTGCGGGTGGGACTGCTTGTCCACGACCAGCAGGTTGACGTAGTTGTGGCTCTGGAGGACGTGTTCGGCGACCGCGAGCAGGGTATTCGCGTCCGGAGGCAGGTACACGCGCACTACCGTGCCGGACAGGGACAGAACCGTGTCGATAAGTCCGGGGCCCTGGTGGCTGAACCCGTTGTGGTCGTTGCGCCATCACGTTGAGGTGAGAAGGATGTTCAGGCTTGGCACCGGGCGGCGCCACGGGAGTTCCCTCGCGTGCTGCAGCCACTTGGCATGTTGGATGGTCATTGAGGCGCTGACCATGGCGAAGGCCTCATAGGTGGCGAATAACCCATAACGGCCGGTGAGGACGTACCCCTCCAACCAGCCCTGGCACAGATGCTCGGAAAGGACTTCCATGACCCTGCCGTCCGGGGCGATGTGGTCCCCGCCGTCGTCGGCCTCCTCCAGCAGGCACCGATCAGTGACCTCGAAAACCGCGCCGAGCCGATTGCTGTTGGTTTCATCGGGACAGAACAGCCGGAAGCGGGGGTCTGTCTCGGTGTCGGTGTAGATGTCGCGGAGCATCTCGCCCAGCGGCCGTGTGGTCTCGTGCCTGGTCGAGGCGCGGACGCCGACCTCGAGGGCGTAGTTTTCAAGGGGCGCCAGGTTCAGCGGTGCCACTCCTGACGTGCCCCCGGCTGACGGGGAAGCCCCCATCCGTCGGTCCCTCCGGGGAGCCAACGCCGAAAGCTCGGGCGCCAGCCGGCCCTCGTCGTCAAACAGGGTTTCGGGCTTGTAGGAGCGGAGCCAGGCTTCGAGCTGAGCGAGGTGCAGCGGGTTTTCCCGCACCTGGGCCAGCGGAACCTGATGGGCCCGGAACGTCCCCTCCACCGGCACGCCGTCCACGGACGCCGGGCCGGTCCACCCCTTGGGGGTGCGCAGAATGATGGCGGGCCACGGCGCGGGTCCGGACATTCCATTCCCCCTCCCACGCTTCTGGAGGTTCCGGATCCGGTCGTGGGCCTGGCCCAGGGCGTCGGCGAAGGCTGCGTGCACGGTGAGAGGGTCCCGGCCGGAGACCACGACCGGGTCCCAGCCCTGGGCTGTCAGCAGTGCTGACACCTGTGCGTCGCTCTGGCGGCCCAGTACCGTCGGGCCGGAGATTTTGTGTCCGTTCAGATGCAGTATCGGCAACACGGCACCGTCGCGGGCGGGGTTCAGGAATGCCGGTGCCTTCCAGGACGCGGCCAGGGGGCCGGTCTCCGCTTCGCCGTCCCCGATGACGCACGCGACGATCAGGCCGGGGTTATCCATCGCCGCCCCCGTGGCGTGGGCCAGGGCGTAGCCCAGTTCGCCGCCCTCATGTATGGAGCCGGGAGTGGGAGGCCCTACATGGCTCGGAATGCCGCCGGGGGTGGAAAACTGGCGGATCAGGCGCCGTAAACCAGCCTTGTCCGGGCTGACATTGGGATAGATTTCCGAGTAGGTCCCTTCGAGGTATACGTTCGCGATCACCGCCGGCCCGCCATGGCCGGGTCCGGCGACGAAAAGGACCTCGGCATCCGTGCAGCGAATCAACCGGTTGAGGTGTGCGTAGACCAGGGACAATCCCGGACTGGTGCCCCAGTGTCCCAGGAGCCGCGGCTTGATGTGCGCTGCAGCCAACGGCTCGCGAAGCAGTGGGTTCTCCTGGAGGTAAATCTGCGCCACGGTAAGGTAGTTGGCCGCGTTCCAGTACCGGTGCAGGAGCTCCAGTTCTTCTGGGGTCGCCTGTGGTACCTCCGTCCCGCTGCCACGCACTGCTGTTTCGCTGATCTGATTCTTCACGGTCACCTCTGCTGGGTTGGGGGAACAGTTGCCGCGCTGGTGTGCATCCGTGCGACGGCGTCGCCGGTAATGTCTCGGCCCCTGATTGGCCCAGGGTTTGGTTCCGGCCGGGGAATGCGCCCGGTGGTGATTTATGAGGGCTGGTGTTCCCCGGCGGGGACCATGGCGGGGGAGGGCGCCTCTCTGTGCCGGGGATTGTGGATGACCAACACGGGGCACGTGGCGTGGGCGGCGCAGGCCGAACTCACGGAGCCGGGTCGCATGCCGGAAATTCCTCCACGTCCCCTACTGCCCAGTACGAGCATCTCGGCGCCTGCACTCTCCCTCATCAGGGTCCGGCTGGGGGTGCCTTCAATGGCCCATGCCCTCAGCCAGTCGGGCCGGTCACTACCGAGGACCTGATCCAGGGCGTTTCTTAGGCAGGTCCCGGCGTCGCCTTCCGGATCCGACAGCAGGGCAGGCAGCTGAGAGTAGGAGATGTACGGGAAATGCCACACCGTGACGGCATCGACCACGGCATTCCTGCTCCGCCCAATGGAGATGGCCTGTCGAAGGGCTTCGAGGGAGCACTCGGACCCATCCACCCCAACCACGATGCGCGGCCGGTCGGAGGAAAGGGCGGATGTGATACCGGTGGCTTGGCTGTAGTGCCGGGGCCTGAAGAGGTCAGTCATGTTCTCCACCCTCACCCTGGCGGGCCGTGGTGGCTAGGGCCTAAAGTCACGGCAGCTGACGGTGCAGTGGATTCGGGCCAGTGACGGGCGCTGTCCTCGGGACGGTCCCGCCAACGCTACACACGCGGTCGTTTTAGGGGAGACAACGGAATGCGCGGACGCTGGGCGGGCGTCACTTGCCGAGCAAGGCGCGGCGGATGGTGTTGACGGCAGCGCAGCAGCACGTTCCACCGCAGCGGGCGTTCGCGCGTTCGGTTTGGTCCGACCGTGGGTTGGCGGCCGGCCCATGCGCACCTCGCAAACTGACGGGTCAGCGGTGTCAGGTCGTGCCTAGGAGGATGCCACCTCTGCCGGGTTGGGGGAGGGAACGGTGTTGTCGGCCCCATCACCGACGATCAGGACCGGGCAGTACGCGTGAGAGGCGCACCCGGCGCTGACTGACCCCATGATCTGATTTTTCATGGCTCCCCGTCCGCGTCGGCCGACCACGAGCAGTAGGGCCTGCCTGCTCTCCTCAACCAGGGCAGAGGTCGCAGATCCATGATGTACACGGATGTGCACGTCGGCGGGCCGGCGGGTGCCGAAGGTGCGATCCAGTAGTTCCTCTATTCCCCGCCGCGCTTCTTCTTCGAGTTCCGTGGACAGGTCACCGGTGGGAGGGAAGGCCGCGAAATAGAAGTCGTGCCTGCTCAGGCAGGTCACCACGTCCAGCCCCGCGTGCAGATCAGTGCTGTAAGCGCCGGCCAGTTGCAGGGCCTTCGAGGAGTAGTCGGAACCGTCGACGCCAACGACGACGCGGCGGGCGGGGGAAGTGCTCTGGTTGTCCATGCTCAACACTGCGTCGGTCGGCTTGCGGAAGCATAGGGCCAATGGTCCCCGTGGCGTCCGTGGTGTGGGGTCCTTCCCCGGCTGTTCCGTCGCCGGCCCGATCCCATGCCGGGACGCATTTCCTTCTTTCCTTGCAGCCGGCACTGTTGAGGGGACCAAAGACTCTAGGGCGGGTGTGGCTCGGGGTGGCAGGGTTGAGGGTAGGGCTGGAACCGGCCACCGACAAATGGACGGATCCAGCCGTGACGGCACTGGCTTGCGGTGGTCCGGGGCCAATGTTGTCGCCGTGGTCCCGGACGCAAATCGGGCAACCCGACAACGCAAACGTGAATGTCGGCCCACCGATGCGGCGCAGGCTGGTCTGGCAGCGTCAACTTCGCCGCGCTCCTGGTTGCTGCCGGCTCGGTTTCGACGCCATCATCGGCGCCCCGTCCACCTACTCCCGCGCCACCGAAAACAAAAGCCTTCAAATTCGTCATCAGCAACGCATGAATACCGAAGCACGGCCCCGTCAGGAACAAATGGGCATGAAGATCGAGGAGGAGAGTGATGCGTGCAGCTGGCTCCGAACGAGGTGGAGCGCACCCGCAACTGCGGAAGGGCCTTGCTGCCCGGGCGTCAAACGCACCGGTGCGCTGAGCCTCGGGGCCGGACGGCCGGGAGGAGTTTCGGTCGTCCGGTGAAGCCGTTTCCAATAAGCGCATTTCCGCGCGGGTAGCCGGGAAACCGGAACCACATCGTTTAATCCCCCTAGTGTGCTGGAAGGCCACGACATGAAATCCATACAGATCAAAGACGGTTGGAACCACCTCGACGGCTCGACGCAGCAGTGGCTGATCGACAACCCGGGCTGTGTCCTGCTGCCCCGCACCATTGTCGCGGCCATCCTCCTGGCCACCCACGGTCACGACGACGAAAACCAGCACGGGGAGGCGTCCGTCTCCGCTGAGGACCGTGCCTTCATCAGCTCCCTGAGCAGGGAACCGGCTGAACCTGTTTACCGGTTCTTCGATTCTGTCCAGCCCTGAATATGTCGGCTCCGCCCGTTTCGGCACAGGACGGCAGCAGGAGTGAGATGAAAACGCGGTTGACTGAGACGTCGGTACCTTTAGTCACCGGAGGGTTGCGGGGCCTGTCGTCGGCCGACGTCTCGGCCCGGGTCACGGCAGGGTCAACGAACAAGCGGCCGGACAGCTCAAGCCGGAGCTTGTGGGAGATATTCCGGGCCAACGTCCTGACCCTGTTCAATGCGGTCGTTGCCGGCAGCTTCCTGCTGCTGCTGATCCTGGGCGAGTGGCGGGACGCGTTGTTTGGTTTCGCCGCTGTCAGCAACGCCCTTATCGGCGTCGTGCAGGAGTACAAGGCAAAAAGATCGCTGGACCGTTTGGCTGTTCTCAACTCCCCGCACGCACGGGTGTTGCGGAATGGGGATGTCCTGGATATTGAGTTGGAGGACGTTGTTCAGGACGATGTCCTGGTTCTGCGGGCAGGTGATCAGGTCCCTGCCGATGCGCTGATATTGGACGCCGATGGCCTGGAAATGGATGAATCGTTGTTGACCGGCGAGTCCGAACCGGTCGGCAAGGGCGCCGGTGCGGAGGTGCTGTCAGGTTCCAGCGTGGCCTCCGGACAGGGTAGGGCCCGGGTTGTTCGGGTGGGAGCCGAGTCCTTCGCGAGCCGGCTGACCGCTGAAGCGAAACGCTTCTCGCTGGTACATTCGGAGATCCGCGCAGGCTTGAACCGGATCCTTCGTTGGATCACCTGGGCACTGCTGCCGGTCATGGCCATCGTGATCAATGGACAAATGCAGGGACAGGGCGGGTGGCAGCACGCCCTGTCGTCAGGGACCTGGAAGGCCGGTGCGGTGGGTGCCGTGGCAAGCGTCATCGCGATGATTCCCCTCGGCCTGGTGCTGATCACGAGCGTCGCCTTCGCGATCGGGGCCATCCGCCTGGCCCGCCAACAGGTGCTGATTCAGGAACTCGCCGCCGTGGAGGGCCTGGCACGCGTGGACGTGCTGTGTCTGGACAAGACGGGGACCCTGACCGAAGGCAGGATCATTTACGACGCCTTCCATTCAGTTGGAGCTGAACCGGCCCCCGGATGGCAGGTGGCCCTTGGCTGGTTCGGCTCCGATCCCAACGCCAACAGCACGGCCAAGTGCCTCACGGAGCCCTACCCGTACGGCAGCGGGGTTGAACCCGTGTCAACGGTGCCTTTCTCATCGACCAGGAAATGGAGCGCAGTCACCTTCGGCCCCCGTTCCTCCCACCCCGGGACCTGGCTGCTGGGAGCCCCGGACATGGTGCTCGACCCGTCCGGCCCCGCGGGCAACCACGCGCTGACCGTCGCCTCCCGCCTCGCCGCAACAGGTCGACGGACCCTGATCCTGGCCCATGCCCCGGAAACGCACTGGACCGACGGGGAAGACCCCTTCCTTCCTGCCACGGTCGTGCCGGTGGTTCTTCTGACCTTCCGGGAGAAGGTCAGGCCCGACGCCGCCCAAACGCTTGCGTACTTCGCCGACCAGGGCGTGGGGATCCGGATCATCTCCGGTGATGACCCCCGTACGGTGGCGGCGGTGGCCAGGGAGGTTGGACTGGCAACCGATAACGGCTACGACGCCAGGAGTTTGCCCCAGGACCCCGGGGAGATGGCCGATGTGCTGGACCGGCATACCGTCTTTGGTCGGGTCACTCCCGCACAAAAGAAAGACATGGTCCGCGCCCTGCAACGGCGCGGTCACGTCGTGGCCATGACCGGTGATGGTGTCAATGACGCCCTCGCCCTGAAGCATGCGGATATCGGCATCGCCATGGACTCCGCCTCTGCGGCGACGAAAGCCGTGGCGCGCCTGGTTCTGTTGGATGGCCGGTTCGACAGGCTCCCCGGGGTGGTGGCCGAGGGGCGGCGGGTGATCGCCAACGTCGAACGGGTGTCCATGCTGTTCCTGGCCAAAACTGCCTACGCCGTCATATTGTCGGTGATATTCGGGGCGTTGCTGTGGGGGTTCCCCTTCCTGCCCCGCCAACTCTCCGCCACGGACGGAATCACCATCGGCATCCCCGCGTTCTTCCTGGCGTTGATGCCGAATACCAGCAGGTACCGGCCGGGCTTCCTGAAACGGTCACTCTCGTTCGCCGTTCCTGCGGGCGTCATCGTCGCCCTCAGCGTCACAGCGACCAGCATCTACTTCCGGACATCCGACCCGGAAGGCCCGGCACGGACCGGTTCGGTCCTGGTCCTCACCGTCGTTGCCCTCTGGGTGCTTGTCGTTCTTTCCCGGCCGTTGAACCGCTGGCGGCTGCTGGTGATAGCGGTCATGGGCGCCGGTCTGGTGCTTGTGCTGGCCCTGCCCCTGACCGCGGACTTCTTCGACCTCGCCCCCCTGCCGCAGGAACACCTCCGCTCGTGCCTGATTGTTGCCGCGGGAGGCGTCCTGGCCATCGAGGCACTCTTCCGGATCCACCAACACCCGCTCAATCCTGTCACCCGCGCCGGACGCTGACCGGGCCGGACCGGGCATCCCAGGTCGGGACGGTCCCAGGGCAGCCGATGGACCGGGTCCCCTCCGGCCACCCGCCCCGGACGGGGAAGGCACGATCCGCACCTTCAAACCGGCACGTCGAGCGCACCCTTCAGCATGGATCAGTCACTGGGCGGGCGCCCTTCGTGGCTACTGGCGTTGCCGGCCCACCACACCATGGCGGTTGAGCAAACATTTTTCGGCTCACATTCCAGGGGTGAGATGGTGCGGAACCCGTCGTGAGGGAGCTTCTATCATGAGGGTATGGACGAACACAGGACCCTGCTCCGGGCCGTGAGGGTATTTCACACGATCGCGTGGTTCACCATCGAGGCGTGCATGCTTTACGTCCTGTGGTCCGGTATCCGGGGACGGTCCGATCGCCGGGCCGGGCTGGCAGCCACGGTCGTGGGCCTGGAGACGTTGGTGTTTGCGGCTAACGGATTTCACTGTCCTCTCACCGCCGTGGCACGAAACCTCGGAGATAGCACCGGGTCAGTCACCGATATCTATCTTCCGCAGTGGGTGGCCAGACACCTCCCTGCCATCCATGTTCCACTGATCATCATCGCCGTGATCCTTCACTGGCGGAACGTCTCGGCCAGCCGGCGGAGGTAAAGCTCACAGCCAACCCTGTTCGGGGCGCGTCGTTTCGCCTTGGATCTGAGGCTTCCTATGACGGCCGGCCGGTCGCCGGCGGGACGACGTCGGCGACCCCCTGGACCCCTATCCGATGCCTGGCCCATGGGCGTGGCTTTCACCCCGGGGGTCGTGTTCCGGCGTGTGTTGGGGGATCCAGGTGGTAGCGGTTCCCGGGATGGGCCGTGGCGGGTAGACGGCTGGGAGGGACCCGGTGTTATCCCTGGGACCTGTGTGGAGCGTGACTTCCGCCTCTGGGCGGGTCATGGAATCGGTGTGAGCATTGAGCGCATGATCCTCTTGCCACCTGCTGCGTACCGACTTTCCGGCGCACTCGCCATCGTGGCACTTGTCGCCTCCACGGCCTCATTTTTAATCCCGGATATTCTCGGGGGTCCGCCCGTTGCGCAGGGCAACCTTCGCGGTACGGCGCTGGTAATAATGGTTCTGGCAGTTCCAGCGGTCGTCGCCGCGATGTTTTTCACGCGGCGTGATTCGGCGCGGGCGCTTGTGGTTTGGCTGGGAGCTCTGGCGTACATCATCTATCAGAGCGTCCTGTTCCTTTTTGCGACGCCATTCAACCGCCTTTTCCTGATCTATGTGGCGATGCTGTCGTTGGCCTTCTGGTCAATCGCCGTGATCGTTCGGAAGGTTGACATTGCGGCGTTCCGTTCCCGGTTCGACAGGTTGCTCCCCGTCCGGGGTATCGCCGTCTACGTTGCCGTGCTTGCCGTTCTTAATACGGTGGTGTGGTTACGCACCGTCATTCCTGCTGTCCTGAGCGAACAGCCAGCCAGCTTCCTCGAGGGCTCCGGCGTGACCACAAATCCGGTCTTCGTGCAGGACCTCGCCATTTGGCTTCCGGTCCTCGTCTGCGGGGCATGGTGGCTTTGGAACCGGCAGCCGCTCGGTGAGCTGGTGGTTGGTGCAATGCTTGTCATGCTGGTGCTTGAGGCTATCGGAGTGGCCACCGACCAGTGGTTCGGGGCAAGCGCGGATCCGGGTACACCCTTTGCTTCAATGGATGTCATTCCCCTGTTCCTGCTGCTCGCGGTGGGCGGATCGGTCCCGCTGTTCTTCCACTTGAAGCACCTGGACACCGCTGACCGTTCAACCCCCGTGGCCCCGCTGACCACGACCTGACATCACGTCACTGTGCCAGGCGTCGGGCAGGTCCCCAGGAACTGAACGCGGACAGCCTCCTCGTGAGGCGCAGCTCATACGGGCCAGCTCCGGACCGGTGGCTATCGGCGTTTGGGCCCGATCCAGGGCTGTTCCTGGGATGCCGCCGATGTCAGGTTCATGCTTTCCGGTGTCGTGGGCGCCTCAGGTCAGGCGGCGATGTCCGCCATGTAGGCCTTGATCGCCGCGGAGCACGCCACCACGCGTTCGTCGTCCCGCCGGTTGTACCCGGTAGGAGCGGGAATATCCGCCGGGAAGCTTTCGCGCCAGCAGTTCGTCCGGACGTCCACCTGGCCTTGAGAGATGTCCAGGGCGACGTCGGCGTAGAGGTACCCGCCGGTGGACTGCGGAAGGATGACGTGATGTTCGATCGCAAGTAGGGAACCTGACCCGGCATATCCTTCCTCTCGTCGCGTGATCCGAAAGCCGCGGGATTTGTCGTTGCACAGGGCGGCCTGCGGGTGCAGGGCCAGCAGTGCCGCGACGATCCTCGAGTACTTACGGGCCTTGGCAATCGCGCCCGGGCGGAGCCTAAGGGGAACCTCGGCCAGGAACGCCTCCAGATCGGCCCACAGCTCTGTCATGGCTGCCTCGCCCGTTCGCACGGTCACTCCTTCGGGAAGGCCGGGCAGGTCCAGATGTCCCCCGATCATGGCCCTTTCAACGATTCCGCTGTTCATTGCCGGCACATGCTTCATGGCATTAACCCTTCCATCTGGTTAACGCTTCAGTGGCCTGCCCTGTGTCGTGTCGGGTGGTGAATTTCCTCGTGGTGGATGCGCGGATTGGTGGGAGAATGGGAGCAGGGCCCCACGTCGCTGCCGTCCCGGTTCCGCCGGCCCCAAGGTTAAGGGAGGGGATCCCCATGGACCCCACCACCATTGTTGTCGTGGTTGTCGTCGTTATTGTGTTGGCCATCGTGGCGAGGTCGTCGATCCGCATTGTGAGGCAGTACGAGCAGGGTGTGCTGTTCCGATTGGGCCGCGTTGTGGGCATAAGAATGCCGGGGTTTCGGCTGATCATTCCCATTGTTGACCGGCTTCCGTTGGTGAGCCTGCGGATCGTCACCATGCCGATCCAGTCGCAGGGAATCATCACGCAGGACAACGTCAGCGTTGACGTCTCCGCTGTTGCCTACTACCGGGTCGTGGACGCGGTGAAGTCTGTGGTGGCTATCGAAAACGTGGCTGCCGCTATCAACCAAATCGCCCAGACCACGCTCCGAAAAGTCGTCGGCCGGCACACCCTTGATCAGACCCTGTCCGAAACGGAACGCATCAACCAGGACATCCGCGAGATTCTGGACGTTCTCACCGTCGAATGGGGCGTTGAGGTCACTCTGGTGGAACTGAAGGACATCCAACTGCCCGAAACGATGAAGCGTGCCATGGCCCGGCAAGCCGAAGCCGAACGGGAGAAACGGGCCAAAATCATCGCCGCCGAGGGGGAAGCGATCGCCGCGGCCGCACTTGGAGACGCCTCTGACACCATGATGGCGCACCCCCTGGCGCTCCAGTTGCGCAACCTGCAATCCCTGGTCGAGATTGGGGTGGATAAAAATACCACCGTCGTTTTTCCCGCCCCGTTGATGAGCACCATCGGCGAACTGAGCGCGTTCCTGGCCCGCGAAAACCAGGCCGCTGGTTCCAGTAACGGGAAGACGCCCGTCAAAGCAGCGTGACCCCTGGTGTCTTGGGCCGGGACGGTCCCGCCGGGTCAGTGCGCATCGGCAGCCGGGGTGCCGCCGCCAGGCGGATCCCAGCCGAGGCCAACCCTGACACCGTCATCGGTCTCAGTGATCGTGAGGTGACGGTCCTGACGGAACAGATCCCTGAGCGCCGGCCCGTCGTCGGTCTGCACGAGCTCCGCCAGCTGCGTCGTCGCAGCGGCCATGGCAGGGCCCCAGTCATGCGGGTCGGAGCTGGAGGACAAAACCGCAACTTCGTACTGGTGATTCACGCTCCCACTCTGCCGCAGGCGAGGTCTGTTGGCGCGAACGGTACTGCGTCGGCGGTCGGCCGGCCGGGATTCGCACCGTTGTTCCCTGACCGCCCGTCCTGTTGTTGCCCTACCGCCGGCGGGAGGTCAGACGTCGAAGTGGGTGTGGATCGGGCGGTCGCCGGAGACAGACGCGACGACTGATGCGGCGATATTCCGGAGTTTCACTTTGCGGGCGCTGGAGGCGATTTTGAGAATGGTGATGGCCTCCTCCTGATTGCAGCGGTTCTGGGCCATGATGATGCCCGCCGCCAGGTCGATGGTGGTCCGGGATTCCATAGCGGACATGAGGTTCGTATTCACTTCCGCGAGTTGGCTGATGCGCACCGTGAGGCGCAATGCCTTGGATGCGTGGTAGGCGTATGATTCGGCCGTTGTGATGTCGTCGTGGTTGAAGCCGTGCGGCCGGGTGGAGTACATGTTGAGGCCGGCTTCGGCCTCACCTGCAAGGGCAAGCGGTATGGAAAGGCTGGATCCGACACCCTCCTGCAGCGCGGTTGCGGCGTATTGCGGCCAGCGGTGTTCACGCTCCTGGTCGGGCACGTGAATGACGACCTGATCTCGGATTGCTGTCAGGCAGGGCCCGTCACCGGCACTGTATTGGGCTTCGTCCAGACGCAGCGCGCTGGTTTCGCTGCTGGCCACGGTCACGGGTTTTTTACGCCGCATCAGGGTGATGCTGCAGAACGCGGTGGTGGGATCTGTCAGGGTGAGGGCGGAAAACTGGACGAGTTCATCGAGCATGACCTTGACGTCCTTGGTTTTCAGAACGAGGTCCTGCAGGTGGTCGACAATGAGATGGGACGGCTGTGGGCGTTGAGCGTCGGCCATTTGGGGGCTTCATTCCTCATCGGGCCCTGACAACATCCCCTTCGCGAGGGGGGAACCGGAGGACAGGAAAGCCACGCGGACGTGCGGCCATGCCCTGAGTATGCGCGCCCGCGGCCGTAATGGATATAGCCACAGGCCGGAATTGGTGGGGTTCTCCCACGTGCAGGGATTCGATCCACTTGGAGGTGAACGCCAGAAACAGGGGCGTTAATGTACCTCCCGTATCTGCCCAAGGGTTGGTCTACGCCTAGGGCGTGCCCAGGGGAGGGGACCTTGCCGAAGCCCTTTATGTCTCCGTGGTGAGCCTCTCCACGGTCGGCTACGCCGAAATAGTTCCGTCGACGCCGCTGATTCGCTTCGTTGCCGCCGCGCAGGCCATTGCGGGTTCGGCTTGCTCACCGCCACCGTCGTGGATCCTGCAGACATATCCCGCGCTGAGCCGCCGTCGTGCTCTGGTCCACGAGTTGACCCTGTTCAGGCAGGCAGCGCCCTCAGGGCATATCGACACCGAACACCGGTATGCCGCCGAGTTGCTCGAAAAATTCGTGACAAGTGTCGCCAACGTCAGCATGGACCGGCTGGAATTCAACGGAAACGCACTACTTCCACGACGCGCAGCAAAGAGCGTCACTGCCGGCGACTGTCGCCCATGCACAGGAACTGGCCTCAGAGGCATGGGTAAGTCCGAACACTGACTGCAGTTCGCCGGACGGATGCTGCACGCTGCCTTCGACGACCTCAGGGGAAATACGTCCACACGGGCCAGACGTCCCCGGCAGTGTTCTAGAGCTACCAAGTACCACCATAGACACCGGCAGACTCCACGCAAAAGGAGGCGATGGCCTGCCGTTTCGGCCGCGGCATGGACCAGGTGCAGCCGTCGTCAGGCCGCTCTGTTGCTGCTCAGGATGTCCAGGAGGCGAAGGTCTGTCAGGTCATCGAGTCGCCGAACCCTTTGCTGCTCGTGCTTGTCGGACGACTCGAAGTGACGCACGGCGTCGCGGAGCTCGGTCAAGGCGCACAAGCGCGGGCGAGCAGCAACTCGTTGCGGGCCGCGACCGATGTACGCGCCAGGCGGGTGAGCTCGGGATACTCGCCGTTGAGCGCCGTGGCTGCCGGGAAGTAGGCCGTTGGTGGACGGAAGCCGCCGAGGGGTGCTTTCCGCGGCGGGAAGGGTCCCCTGATCCGTTTTCCCGCTCCCACGCGCACAGGGTGCAGACTTTAGTGCATGAACATTGCTGCAGCCCGGCGGGCAAGGCTAAGGCATGAGCCGTCACCTATGGACGCGATGAAGGGGGAGGGCAGCGCGTATGACGAGGCAGTCCGGGCAGTCCGCGGGGGCGGGCTCGACCCGGACGGGGCCGCGGAGCAACTGATTGACCGGATGACGGAGAGGGAGATCCTCGGACTGCTTGACGGCGACTCCCCGGGGTTGCTGCTCCCGCTCATCCCGACGCTGCTTGGTCGGCGGCCGTTCGTGGCGGGGGCGGTCCCGCGGCTCGGCATCCCGGGGATCCGGTTCAGTGACGGTGGCCGTGGCGTCGTGATCGGCGCTTCCACCGCTTTCCCTGTGACAATTGCCCGGGCCGCGACCTGGGATCCGTCACTCGAGGAACGGGTTGGGCTCGCGATCGGCCTGGAAACCAGGGCGCGGGGGGCGAATTACTCCGCCTCCGTCTGCGTGAACCTGCTTCGTCACCCGGGGTGGGGCCGGGCGCAGGAGTGCTATGGGGAGGATCCGGTGCTCACCGGCATGATGGGGGCGGCCCTTACCCGAGGTGTACGCGTGCACGTGATGGCGTGCGTGAAGCACTTCGCGCTTAACTCGATGGAGAATGAGCGATTCGAGGTCGACGTGTCGGTCGATGAACACGCCCTGCACGAGGTGTACCTCCCGCATTTCAAGGCGGTCGTGGATGCCGGCGCGGATTCCGTGATGAGTGCGTACAACCGGGTGCGGGGCGAGTACATGGACGTCAATCGCGCCCTGCTCACGGATGTGTTGCGGCACGAGTGGGGCTTCCCTGGGTTCGTGACCAGCGACTGGGTGTTCGGCACCCACGACGCGGTCGTGAGCCTGGAGGCGGGAATGGACGTGGAGATGCCGCTGCGACTGCTGCGCGCCCGCGATTTGCCCGCAGCGCTGCAGAAGGGTGATTTGGCCCGCGCGACGGTGTTGCAGTCCGCCCGCCGCATCCTGCGCACCTGCGTGCTGCACGCAGCAACTCGTGAGCCGGTTGGCCCGACGCTCGCCGTCATCGCCTCCTCGGCGCACCGGGCGCTTGCCCACCGGGTCGCCACGGAGTCGACCGTATTGCTGAAGAACGAAAACGTCGGCGCCGCGCCGCTGCTGCCGTTGGATCCCGCCACCGGGCATGTCGCGGTGATCGGACGACTCGCGGCACGGGCAAACCTCGGCGATCACGGCTCGTCACGTGTTCGGCCGCCCTCCACGGTCTCGCCGCTGCAGGGGCTGCGTGAGGCGCTTCCCTTTGCTCGAATCACGACCACCTGCGGTCGGAATGCGCGCGCCGCGGCGGCGCTGGCGGCCGCCGCGGAGATGGCGATCGTGGTTGTCGGCATGGACCAGCACGACGAGGGCGAGTCCGTCGTCACCGGTGGCGTCGATGTGGGCGTGCTCGGTCGGGCCTTCGGCTCGGGCCCCCTCCGTCGGCTGCTCATCGTTCTCGCGCACGTGGCGGCGCGCTTCGTCCGGGGTGGGGACCGCAGCTCGCTGGACTTGCGCCCCTCCGATGTGACCCTCATCGGGGCGGTCGCCGCGGCGAACCCCCGGACCGTCGTCGTGCTGATCGGGGGCAGCGCGATCCTGACGGAGACGTGGCGGGACCGCGTGCCGGCGCTCCTGCTCGCCTGGTACGGCGGCATGGAGGGCGGGCATGCGCTGGCGAGCGTGCTGACCGGCAGTTCAGAGCCGGGCGGACGGCTGCCGTTTGTGCTGCCAACGGAGGCCGCGCATCTGCCACCGTTCAACCCCGCGGCGAGGTCCGTCGTCTATGACGACAAGTGGGGTCAACGCCGTCTCGACCGCGAGGGCCATGCGCCCGCCTTCCCGTTCGGATTCGGCCTGGGTTATACGACGATCAAGCACCGGCTCCTCGACCACAAATTCGATGACTCAGGCGGCAACGCGGAGGTGCTCGTAACGAACACCGGCGACCGCGAGGGCTCGACCGTCGTTCAGGTCTACGCCGCGGACGTGTCGATCCGCAGGCCGGTGGCTCAGCTCCTGGGCTTCCGGAAGGTGACGCTGCAGGCCGGCGCTGAAACGACGGTGCGGGTTGCACTGGACGCGGGGCCTACCCTGCAGCGCGATCCCGCCACCCGGCGCTGGTCCGCCCGTGCGGGCGACTGGGCCCTGCTCGTCGGTCAGCACAGCCCGGTCAGCTGGGCGGGTGCGGCCAGGTTGCGGGGCACTGAGGGACCGGGCGGAGGCAGTGTCCGGGACGGTCTGCCCACCCGGGACCGATGAAGGTCGCCTGTCCCGCCGGTCACCGGGGAGGAACTGGAAGGGGCGCCGAGACTCCTTCGACTCGGACAGGCAGCGCGTCGTCGCCCCGGAGCATGGCGCGCAGCAGCCGCCGTGCCTCCCACCGGTGCACCAGGGGCGCGCTGCCGCGCCGCAGCACCAGGCCGCCGTCAGGATTCGCGTACCGTTTCTGCATGTCCTTCAGCTCCTCGGCCTGCAGCAGCGCGACCGTGCTGCCCGCGGCCGGGTCGATCAGGCGGACCAGCGAGGAGGGTCCCGTCAGATCCGTCGCGACGAAGCGCTGCTCGCTCGCGGCAAGAATTGTCCTCTGCGCCGCGCGGGTCACGACCAGCGGACGTGACGGCCCGCCCAGCAGGCCGGTCAGCACGTCCGCCGCGGCGTCAGGACGTCCGGTTCTCCACGCCGCGGCCTGCATCCGCTGCAGGCGGCCCGGCTCGCGGAGCACCTCGTCGATCTTCCAGCCGATCGTCGAGGCCGTGTTGCAGCGGACGGCCGCCCCCTGCTCCATCAGGTAGTCGCCGTTGCGAACCTCCTGCCCGGGGATGGGATGCACCAGCACCATGGGCAGCCCTGCAGCCATGCACTCGGACGCCGACAGCCCGCCCGGCTTGCCGATGAACAGGTCGGCTCGGCGCAGCAACTGCGGCATGTCGGCCGTAAAGCCGAGCACGCTGTAGCGGTCGCCGGCCGGTGTCGCCAGCTGCTCGATGCGCCGCCGCAGCGCATCGTTGTGTCCGCACACGATGGTGGCCGTGAAAGCCGACCGCATGTGCATCGTCTGCCGCACCACCGAGAGCGCATAGTCGCCGCCGGACGCGCCCGCCGAAATCAGCAGCATCGGAGGCTTGCTGGCATCGCGTGCGGGCGCGATATTGGGCTGTGCGGCGATTGGGATGCCCGTTGCCGCCACGCGGTCGGGAGGGAGGCCCAGCGCCATCAGCTCCACCCTCCCCTCCTCCCTGGCCACGAAGAGCGAATGGAACGCGCCCGGAAGCGACAGGCCCTGGAAGTCGTAGTCCGTCATCACGACAGCGGTCCTCGCGTCGATCACGCCACGAAGGAGCAGCGACGCCAACAGCTGGGCGGGCAGGAAGTGCGTGCACACGATGGCGGTCGGTTGGAACCGCTTGATCGCCCCTATGACCGGAACGGCATTTACCCGTGTCCAGGGGTCGACGGGGCCACGGCGCCGGAACGGCGGATTGCTGGTGTCGTAGCCCCACTCGACGAGCCAGGGCAAGTCCTTGACCAGAACAAAGTAGCCCTTCCCCAGCAGTGCGCGGTAGAGGACGCTACTCACCTGCAGCACGTCCAGCACCTGCACCTCGGCAATGTCTGCGCGAGCGGCGCACGCCTGCTGCACCGCCGCCGCGGCGCTGTTGTGCCCTGATCCCACCCCCGCGGACAGGATCAGTACGCGCTCCCCTCCGGCGGTGTCGGGGCCCGCCGACGTCCTGCGCATGGAGAGAGGCTACCGGCCCGTGTCACGCTGAGGTCCGGGGCCGGGCCGCGCTCCCCGGAGTGCTCCGGCGCACCGATCCGCCGGGGAAAAGGACGACGCCTCCTGCCGGCGTGGCAGCTTCGTCGTGGCAACCGGTGGATCAAAAGCTCGGATTTTCGTCTGACGGCCGGTGATCTCGAAAAACCGTCTGCCCGAGCGGGGAGAGTAGGAATTCAAGTCTCGGTCCATCCAGCAATATAAGCACGCATCCGTCGCGATGGATACGGGGTCCCAGGAGTCTGGTCGTGTCCCTGCGGTGGTTGCGGGTTCTGGTCGGTCCGCCACTGAGCTCTGGTAGACGAGTTCGGCGGCTGGTTAGCAGCCGTTGTAGTCGGCGTCGGTGATGTGCTCGGCCCACGTGGTGGTTTTGGATGGGTCTTCGCCGTTTTGGAGCATGGCGAATGTGTTCCATGAAGCAGCCGGGTGCTGCGGCGTGCCAGTGCTCCTCACCACGGGTGAAGGGGTGGCCTGGCGCGGTTCGCGCGTTGCCGGCCCGCCTTCGGAAGGCTCCCGCTCCCGCCGCCCCGGAGTCTTCCATCCAGGCGCCAACGAGGCATCCGACTCCTAAGCCAGCACCGGCCCCAACCGTTGGTCGAGCCTGTCGAGACCCAATGCACCACCTGCGGTCGAGCCTGTCGGGACCCGGCCCGGTTCGTTGGTGAGCCTGTCGAACCCGGCCCGGTTCGTTGGTCGAGCCTGTCGGGACCTGGCGTACCCCCAACAACCGTGCAGACGTCGACACTCGGCGGTGTGGGGGCCTGCAGAGGTCGACACTCGGCGGTGTGGGGGCCTGCAGACGTCGACACTCGGCGGTGTGGGGGCGTGCAGATGTCGACACTCGGCGGTGTGGGGTGAGGGGGCGGGGGAGTTAGAGCGGGTGGGCGCCGGAGAGGGTCACGGCGAAGGCCAGGGCGGTCTCGGTGGCGCCGCTGACCGCATGCAGGTTGACAGGGCTTTCCCGTGACGGGACAAACGCGCTGCCCGCCCGATCGAGCCGAAGGTCACCCCGGGGTGAATCAAGCACTGTCGAGCCGGCCAGGACGATGACCAGCAAAGGCCCATTCTGTGCCAGCGGAACCGGTCCGGCGCCGGGCGCCAGCTCCACCCGCTGCAGCTGGAACTCACGGAAGGGCGGCTGCCAGAGCTGCTGATCCAGCTCCGTCATCACCGGTTCCAGCCGGGGCACCGGAAGAGCCTGGAAGGCGACCGTCTTCATCAGTTCCGCCGCATCGACGTGCTTGGGCGTCAGGCCGCCGCGCAGGACGTTGTCCGAGGAGGCCATCACTTCCACGCCAAGACCCTGCAGATAGGCGTGAATGTTGCCCGCAGGCAGGTAAATGGCTTCACCCGGCGCCAGCGTCACGTGGTTCAGCAGCAGGGACAGCAGGACGCCGGGATCTCCCGGATACTTCTCCGCCAGGGTCGCCACGGTGGCCAGACCTGGATTGCCGGAGGTGGCCGAACCTGCAGAGGTGATGGCCTCAGAGGCCGTTGTCGTCGCATCGGCCACGTCCGTCCCGGCGTCGATCAGCCGGGCGAAAGCCGCCCGAATGGCCTCGGACTCATCAGCCTTTGCCAGGTCCTGCACAACATCCGACAGCACTGCCGGCACGTTCCCGCTTCCCAACAGGTCGATCAGCTGTTCGAAAAGCCGGCGGGACTCAGCTGCGGGGCGGAATCCGCACAGCGCCTGGAAATCCGTCAGGGCGACGATCATTTCCGGCTTGTGGTTATCGTCCTTGTAGTTGCGGTGCCCGGCATCCCGCGGAACTCCGGCGGCTTCCTCGGCCGCAAAAGCCTCACGAGCCTGCTCCAGCGTGGGATGAACCTGAAGGGACAGAGGCTCCGCAGCGGCCAGGATCTTGGCCAGGAACGGCAATTTGCCGTCGAACGATGCCGCGGCGTCGGCACCAAGGGCGGCCACCGGATCCGTGGCAATGAGCTCATCCAGCGGGACGGTGCTCCCGTCGGGCATGGTGGCTACCGACGGCGAGTCCGGGTGGGCGCCCAGCCACACTTCCGCCTCCGGCCCTCCGGAGGGCTCCCGGCCCAACAGGTCGGGAATCGCTGTGGTCGACCCCCAGGCGTAGGGCCGGGTGACGTTCGTCAACGCGTACATGAGGGCTCCAATGCGAAACGAGCGGAAAAGGTGGACGTGGATATACGGCTAGCCGGCGGTGCAGGTGCCATTATTGCCCACCAGCGTTTCCAGCATCGAGGTGTTGCCCTGCTCGGCCAGGCGCTGCAGGTAGTCCTCGGTGATGGAGGGGTCCGCCGTCGCCGGCGCCTGCTGTGCAGGATCAGCCCCGGTGCCTGCCTCGCCGGTGGCGTCGCCGCCCGCGTCAGTGCCGCCGTCGGCAGGCACCCCGCTGTCAGTTCCCGCCCCGGACGCCTCACCGGTGCCGCTGCCGGCGTTCTGGGTCGGAGCATTGGCGGACGCCGCAGCGATTCGTTCCTGCACCCGGGCGTGAATCTGGTCGAAGTCCGGGTAGGTCGGGAAGTTGATGTCGAAGTCCGGCGGACCTATGGTCAGGCGGCTGAGCGGGTACTGCTTCGACTTCAACGCCAGGTCCACAAAGCTGCCCAACTGGGCTGAGGGAATGTCCGACTCCATGACCTTGGTGCCGGCATTGGCGATCGACTCGAATTTGGTGAGGACCGTGGCCGGATCCATCTGCTTCAGCAAAGCCTGCTGGATGCACTGCTGGCGCTGGCTGCGCGCATAATCGGTGACGAACTCACGGGACCGGGCGTACCAGAGTGCATGGAAGCCGTCCAGGGTCTGCTCTCCGGGTGCAATCCAGCCGTTGGGGGGAACGTGCAGCCCCGTATCGCCAATCGCCGCGCCACTGATCGGCACCCAGCCCCCGGCGTTAATTTTCACCCCGCCCAGTGCGTCGATCAGGTTGGAGAAACCCTCCATGTCGACCAGCACATATCCCTGGATTTTCAGTCCCAGGGTGCCGCCGGCAGCATCCATCATGGCGGCCGCACCGGGATCGGTTTTGCCCGGGTAGAGGTCCGCGTAATGCTCGGTGACATCGGTGTAGAGGAAGTTGATGATGCAGTTGTCCCCGCAGTTGTAGCCGTCCGGATAGACGGCATTCAGGGGAGAGTCTGCGGTGAACTGTGCGTTCTGCAGGTTGCGGGGAATGCTGATGGTGACGGCCTGGCCGGACTTGGCGTCCACACTGACGACGACGATGCTGTCGGGGCGCCGTCCCACGCGGTCCGCACCGGCGTCGCCGCCCATGACGAGGAAGTTGTATCGGCCATCCACCGGGTCCATGGCCGGTCCGGAGGCGACAAAAATGTCGGAAATCGCGTTGCGTCCCACGTTGATGACATAGGCGGCATAAGCGAGTGTTCCGGACGTGGCGACCATCAGCACCACCAGCAGGATTCCGATCAGCACGCGCACCCCAGGGGCCAGCAGGCCCGGCCGGATGATCCGGAACGTATTCAGGAACAGAAAGGCCCACCCCACGGCGAGCGCTACGAGCGCAATAACGAAGACCAGCGACGTCAGCGGATTGGTGACCAGGTTCAGCACCATGCCGCGGTTAAGCAACAGAGCCACCAGGGCCGCCAAGGCCAGCAGCCAGACAGTGAACGTCATGCGCAAAGCAGCCCGTCCCAGCCTTCGGCTCCCCGCCACCACCTGAGCGCTGCCCGGAAGGAACACCGTCAGCACGATCAGGATGAGGGCGCGTTTGGTGCGCAACGGAGACGCGGCCGCCTGCGGATACCGCACCGGGTCAGTGAGGACGGGGGGCCGGCCGGAGGCGCGGGTGATGTTGGGGCTGGTGACGCTCATGAAACGCTATCCATCCGTTTCGGCGGGGGGTTGCTGGCTGGCGTCGGGAAAGTCCTCCTGGACCTTTGCGCGCAGCGCCGCACCCTTGGCGCTGGCAGCGGCGTTCAGGTCACTGGCGAAGTCCGCCAGGCCGTCCTGCAACCGCCGGGCCAGGGCATCGGTTCCCGCAGCGAGGATGCGCACGGCCAGCAGGCCGGCGTTGCGGGCACCACCGATGGAGACCGTCGCCACGGGCACGCCCGCGGGCATCTGGACGATCGACAGCAGGGAGTCCATGCCGTCGAGGGTTTTCAACGGCACGGGCACGCCGACGACGGGCAGCGTGGTGACGCTCGCCAGCATGCCTGGCAGGTGCGCGGCACCGCCGGCCCCCGCGATGACGACGCGCAGGCCCCGGGCCTGTGCATTCCTGCCGTAGGACATCATTTCCTCCGGCATGCGATGGGCTGAGACGACGTCGACCTCAAAGGAAATGCCGAACTCGGTCAGGGCCTGGGCTGCCGCGCTCATGACCGGCCAGTCCGAATCCGAACCCATCACAATGCCGACGGCCGGGCCCGGCGCTGGCGAAACGGTGTGCTGGCTCATACGGGCTCGCTTTCGGGGGAGGCGGTCCCTGCGGGAGGGGCTGTCGCTGCGGGAGAGGCTGAAACGGCCGACGGAGCGGACGGGGTGGCCGGAGAAGGCGCGCCGTCGCGGAGCATTGCGGCGACAGTCTCCGCACGCCGGCGCACCGTGGCGACATCGTCACCGGGAAACGAGAGGGCATTGACGTGGCCGATTTTCCGGCCGGGCCGCACCGCCTTGCCGTAACTGTGCACCTTAACGGACGGTTCGGCCGCCAGCGCGGCCGGGTAAGCGCTAAAAATGTCCTCGTTCGCGCCGCCCAGGAAATTTTTCATGACGACGACGGCGGCCAGGGCGTCGGTGGCGCCCAACGGCAGGTCGAGTACGGCCCGCAGGTGCTGTTCGAACTGGCCCGTGACGGCACCGTCCATGGTCCAGTGTCCGGTGTTGTGCGGACGCATCGCGAGTTCGTTGATCAGGAACCCCGGGCCCGTGCCGGGCGTTTCGAACAACTCGGCGGCCATGACGCCGGTAACCCCCAACTGCTCGGCGATCAGCAGGGCTGCGTCCTCGGCGGCTGCCGCCACTTCCACGGCAATGTCCGGGGCCGGAGCCAGGACCTCGTCGCACACGCCGGCAACCTGCAGGGACTCGACCACTGGCCACGCCTTGGCGGCCCCGCTGGGCGTACGCGCCACCAGTGCCGACAATTCCCGGCTGAACTCCACTTTGGCTTCCACGAGCAGCGGCGACATGGCCTCAAACCAATCCGCTGAATCCTGAGCTGCGGCAGCGTCCGCCAGGACGCGGACGCCCTTGCCGTCGTAGCCACCGCGGGGCATCTTCAGCACCACGGGCCAGCCATGGTCGTTCCCGAATGAAATCACGTCGGCCACATCGGCCGCCGCTGCCCACCGCGGATTGGGAAGCCCCAGCCGTTCGATCGCCTCCCGCATGACCAGCTTGTCCTGCGCATGCACCAGCGCGTCCGGGCGAGGCTGGACGTTGACGCCCTCCGCAATGAGGGCAGCCAGATGCTCCGTCGGCACATGTTCATGGTCGAAGGTCAGCACATCCACCCCGTCCGCGAACCGGCGCAGCGTGTCAAGGTCACGGTAATTTCCTACCGGTGCGTGGGCAACGGCGGAAACCGCCGAAACGTCCTGCCCTTCGGCCAGGACACGAAGCTCGAAACCTAGGGCGACGGCGGCCGGCGCCATCATCCGGGCCAGCTGGCCGCCACCAACGACGCCTATCACAGGGAAAGTCACAGGATCCAGCGTACCGAACCCCTACGCTGCGCCGTGGCGGCTTCCCGCTGAGCGGCGTCTTGCCAGCGACTTTTCTGCCCGCATTCAGGCACGTCCCGTAGAATCAACAGTTGGCCGCTCATGCGGCCATCCGCTGTTGCCCGTACCGGCAGGCGGATTGGCAGGCCGGCAGGGGCGGCGGCTGCCGGTACGTCAGCTCGGCAGGTGGAGGAACCCGTTGCAGTCACTCATTGAACGAATTAAGGCACTGGTCGGCCTTCTGTGGCGCGAACTGGCCAAGTTCGGCGTCGTTGGTGGCGTGGCTTTCATCATCGACAACGGCAGCACCTGGTTCCTGATGCATGGACCGATGACCGACAGCGAGGCCAAGGCCCGCTTTGTCGGCGCATCCATCGCCACTGTCTTTTCCTGGGTCGCGAATCGGTTCTGGACCTTCCGGCACCGTCGCCAACCGAACATCCTGCGGGAATTCCTGCTGTTCATCCTGATCAACGGGATCGGCATCGGCATCTCCACCGGCTTCACCGCGGCCGCCAAGTACTGGCTTGGCATCACCGACAAGCCCACGCTCTTCCTCGCAGGCATGGTGGGCATCGTCGTGGCCACCCTGGTGCGGTTCGTCGCTTACCGGTTCTGGGTCTTCACTGCCGAACTCGACGCCGAGCCGGCGTTCGCGCACGACCGGGAATTGTTCACGGGCGGGCTTCCGGTCGTGCAGGCGGCGCATACCGGTCATCACTCAGCCGAACCGGGGTCAACCGTGCGTCCGCCACACGAGCGCTGACGCACCGCCACACGAGCGGTGACGCACCGCCACACGAGCGGTGACGCACCGCTGGACGCCGTGCTGCAGCACCACTGAAGCACGGCACCTATGGGCCGGTGATCTGCTCCATGGATACCAAATGGTCGGTCACCGGTATGTCGGGGTGGACCAGTACCACCGAGCCCGCCTGCTGCCAGACACCCAAGGCCGCCGAGAGGCTCTCCGCCAGGTTCCCGGCCGGAACCAGCACGCGCTTCCCGGCCTCCGTGGGGGCGGCGAACGCAGACAGCAGGTCGGCAAAGGCAATGACCGTGCCGTCGGCACGGAGAATGGCGGCGGTGGAGGCGGGCACCTCAGTCATGGGCACGAAGGCATCGCCGTGGGCACGGACCTCCGCAGCATAATCCAGGGCACCGGCCGGAAGCTGGGCGGGCCAGCGCATCGCCAGCGCGGGAAGGGCTACGGCCACGACGGTTCCGCTGCCTTCCGCTTGCTCCGGCCGCGACGTCAGGGTGATGTGCGGTCCGGCGGGGCTGGCGCCCGGGGCGCCCGCCGAGGCCACTTCCGCCGGGAAAGTCACCGTGCACCCGACCTGCCACGCGGCCAGGGCGATGCTGAACGAACGCCAGTGCGCTGGCAGGTCCAGCAGCAGCCGCGTGCCCGGTTCGGCGTCCAGCTCGTCGACCAGGAAGTTGGAGGTCTTGGCGACCCAGTTATCCAGCACCCGGCCAGACAGTTCAACGCGTTCGCCGTCCGGACCGTACCAGGTCAGCCGGGGCGAGGACGAGTCCTGGGAACGAAGCAGCTTCAGCAATTCAGCAAGGGGTTGGGGCATACCGTCATCCTGCCACTGCGCCGGAGCGCGCCACGCCGAAAAAGCAAAGCGACAATCCCGGGCGTGGCGTTGACGCCGGCTGGCGAAAGTTGTGGATAGGATTTCCGCCCACTTGACTAGACCCGTATTACACGAGTGTAATTAGAGCCACGAAACGATCTCCCCGGGCCGCTCAGGTGCCCGCAGGGCAGGTTGGCGGCACGGTGGCGATAACGCCCGGCAGGCGCACAGCAATTTTTGGAAGGACCATCATGGCATCAGCAGAGACGAACGCACGATCGTCGGCGGGGATGCCGATGGATGGCTCCGCAACGGCTTTGGAACCGATCGACCCCCTGCAGGCACAGGCGTCGGCGCACTTTCGCTCGCGCGGCGTGCCCAGCGACTGGTATGTCGATCCCGCCGACCCGCAGGCAGCTGAAGCGTATAACCGCTCTACCCAGCAGTCCGTGGAGGACCAGGCCACAGCTTTCCTGGCCGCCCACGAGGCACTGGAGAGCGGGGAGGCGGACGACGACCTCGAGGACCTGCCGCTGGAGCAGATCGTGCCACCCAGCCGCGAACTCGCCCAGCCGATCTGGATCGGCCTGACCACCTTCGCCGATGACTTCAGCGACGAAGGTGAACTCGGCTGGCAGACCGATGCGCTGTGCGCGCAAACGGACCCCGAGGCCTTTTTCCCGGAAAAGGGCGGTTCCACGCGTGACGCCAAGAAGGTCTGTGGTGCCTGCAACGTCCGAGCCCAGTGCCTGGAGTACGCCCTGTCCAACGATGAGCGGTTTGGTATCTGGGGCGGCCTGTCGGAGCGGGAGCGCCGCCGGTTGCGGAAGCGGGCAGTCTAATTCCTGATGCAGTAACAGTCACCGCCGTTGTGGTCGCCCACAACGGCGGCCGCTATCTTCCCCGTACCCTTGCCGCGCTCGCAAACCAGACCCGCCCGGCCGACGTCGTGCTCGGCATTGACGTCGCCTCCAGCGACGACTCCTACGACGTGCTGCAGCGGTATCTGGGCAAGGCCAATGTCCGTGCCAGCGGTCACCGCATTGGTTTCGGAGCCGCCGTCGCAACGGCCACCGGTTCCCGAAACCCGGATGCAGATCCGGCCCTGGGGGAGTGGCTCTGGCTGCTGCACGACGATGCCGCGCCCGCCCCCGACGCCTTGGCCGAACTGCTGCAGGCCGTGGAACGCGCGCCCTCCGTCAGCGTCGCCGGGTGCAAGCAACTGGACTGGGACGAGCCCCGCAAGCTGCTCGACGTGGGCCTGTCCACCAGCCGTTGGGCTGAACGCGTCACCCGCATCGACTTCGACGAGCAGGACCAGGGCCAGTACGACGGCCGCAGCGACGTGTTCGCCGTGAATTCCGCCGGCATGCTTGTTCGCCGGGACGTGTGGGACGCCCTGCACGGTTTCGATCCTGCCTTGCCCGGGATCGGCGACGACCTCGACTTCTGCTGGCGCAACCGCCTGGCGGGTAACCGGGTGGTAGTGGTGCCCACGGCACGCATGTTCCATGTCGTCGCGCGACCGGATGGTCTGTCCACCCGGCGCGCCGGCCGGCGTGCGGAAATTTATCTGCGCCTCAAGCACGCGGCGTTGTGGAAGGTCCCCCTGCTGGCGGTTGGTGCCGTTTTGGGCGGCGTGTCCCGATTGATGACAGGCCTGCTGTTCAAGGATCCTGGTGGTGGCGCGGGCCAGTTCCTGGCCAGCTGGTCGGCCGTGCTGCACCCCGTAAAGGTCGCTCACGGCCGGGCCGAAGCCGAGCGCACCCGCACCCTCCCACCGTCCGTGGTGCGGACCCTGCAAACACCGCGCCGTGAGGTCTGGGCACACCGCCGTACCTGGACCCAATCCCTGACCTCCGACACCGAGCCGAATCCGCAACCCGTCCCGGAAGAGGGCGCCGCAGAACCCAGCGGGGATTTCCGCAACGACTTTGTGGCCCTGGCAACCGCAAACCGCATGTGGTCCGGCACCGGGGCAACGGTGGCGACGGTCCTGCTGCTCGCCGCCGCACTGGTGACGTTGCATCAGCTGATCGGTGCCGCCGCCGTCACCGGTGGTGCGCTGCTGCCCCTGTCCGGCAGCCTCTCCGCCATCTGGAACAACGCGTCGGCCTGGTGGATCAGCCTAGGCGCAGGGCTGCCCGGCCACGGCGACCCCTTTGCCTACGTCCTCTGGCTGTTGGCCGCCCTAGGCTGGGGCAACGGCAGTGCAGCCGTGTCATGGCTGCTGATCCTCTCCCTGCCCCTGGCCGGGCTGGGAGCCTGGTTCGCTGCCGGCGCCCTGACGACCCTGCGCTGGCCCCGGTTCCTGGCCGCCTTGGCCTGGGCTGCCGCGCCCGCCCTGCAGATCGCCCTGGCGCAAGGCCGGCTCGGCGCCCTGCTGGCGCACCTCGTTTTGCCCTGGGTTGCCCTCGGGCTGCTGCGCGCTTCGGGATCGGCTGCTTCCCGGCTGCCCCTGCCGGGGACAGTCCTACCCGTCGCCGGCCAGGCCCCGCGTCCCGGCACGCAGGGCACGCCCTCGTGGACGGCGGCGGCCGCGGCAGGACTGGGCCTGGCCGTGGTGACCGCCGCAGCGCCGGTGCTGTTGCTGCCCGCGATCCTGGTGGTCGGCCTTGCCATGCTCCGGCTGGGCCGCCGCGGCCGTACCCTCTGGTGGGCCCTATTGCCCAGCGTCGTACTCTTTGTTCCCTTCCTCATCTCCACTCTTGACCGTCCCCGTGCACTGCTCGCCGATCCCGGGGTTCCGTTGGCCTACCAGCCCGCTCCGCTCTGGCAGCAACTGCTGGGCCAGCCGGTGCACATCAGCACCGGCATCGCCGGGTTGCCTGCCCTGGGCTCCGACGCGCCGTGGTCGCTGCTGGCCATGCTGGCCGTCGGTGTGCCGATCCTGCTGCTCGCCGTGGCTGCCCTGTTCCTTCCCGTGCGCAGTGGACGACTGGTTCGCGGTCTCTGGCTGACAGCGGTCCTCGGGCTCGTCACTGGTTACGCCGCCGCCCGGTTCGGCGTCGCCCTCGGCGGGGACAGCATCGTCCCGCCCTTCACCGGTCCGGCCGTATCCGTGACGGCCTTTGCCCTGCTCGCACCGGCCGTCCTGGGACTTGATGCCGTGTGCAGCAGGGCGTGGCACGCCCCGGGCGCGCGGCCCGCGGTGCTGCGCAGCACCGCGGTCCTCCTCTCGGTCCTGTTGGCCCTCACCCCGGCGGTCAGCCTGAGCCTCTGGGTGGCCCAGGGCATTGCGCACAACACGGCGGCCCCTGCCAGAAGTGGCTTCACCTCCGCCGGAACAACGGAACAGTCCGCTTCCCAGGCGCAGCCCGGGAACGGGTCCGCGTACGGTACCGACATTCTGATCGGGCCAGCCTCCCCGGTCACCGTTCCCGCTACGGCCGCTGACCGGGGCGAAGGACCTGAGCGCAGCCGCACCCTGGTCATCCACGTCAACCCTGACGGTTCCTTCAGCGCCGCCCTGATGAGGGGAAGCGGCACCGCCATGGATGCTCTGTCCGCCATCGCCTCGACCCAGGCCGTCACCGGGACCCCTGGCTCGGAAAGTATCGCTGGTGACGACCCGGCCACGAGTGCGTTACGCACGGCGGTGGCAACAGTCACCACCGGATCAGGGGTCGATCCCCGGCCCGAACTGGCCCAGCTCGGCGTCGCCTTCATCGTGCTGCAGCAGGGCGATACGGCCGCCGAATTGCTGGCCAGCCAAATTGAAGCCGTTCCTGGACTGGCAACGGTGGGACCGACCAACGTTGGCTGGCTTTGGCGGGTCACCCCGCCAGGAAGCACCGCCGGCGCTCCTGACCTGCTGACCCGGGTCCGCGTGGTGGATGCCAACGGGAGCACGCTGGCCAGCGTTGCCTCAGGCCGGACCGACGTGGCAGCGGAGGTGCCTGCCGGCCCGGACGGCAGGCAGCTGGTGCTTGCTGAGCGGTCCGACGAGCGGTGGAGTGCCTGGCTCGACGGCCAGAAACTGCAGCCCGACACGAACGGCGACTGGAACCAGTCGTTTGCCCTACCCGCAGCAGGTGGACACCTGGAGGTGCGGTTCGAGCAGCCGGGAGCACTGTGGTGGAACATTGCGCAGGGCGTAGTACTGCTGCTGACCCTGCTGCTCGCCATTCCAATGCCCGCCCGCCGGGTCCGTGTACGGGTCAGCCGAAGCGCCGCCACCGAGCGAGTCCAGGAACCGGAGAAGGTGGGAAGCCGTGGCTGAGCCATTGCCCAAGAAGCCATTGTCCCAACAGCCATTGTCCAAAAAGCGTGCCAACCGGGGGCGAAACCGGACTACCGCGATCAAGCGCACCAAGGCCGTGCGGCACGGCGCCGCCGCGGCCGCCCTGGCAGGAGCCGGAACAGTGGCCCTTGCCCTCGCAGTGGTCGCGGGCGGGTCCCTGTGGCCTGTTTCCGCGGCGACCGGAGCTGGCGCCAGCATCGGGAATACCCCCGTCCCCGCTGGAACCAGCGTCGCCAGTTGTTCCGGTCCGGCACGTTTGCTGGAGGGATCCGACGCCGGAACCGATCCACAGTTTTCCGCCGCGTCCAGCAGCGCCAAAACGCTGGTCTCGGCACTCCTGCTCAGTTCCGGGGACGGAGTGTTCCCCGGCGCCAGGCTCGCCGCAGTCGGCAGCGGCCAGCCGTTGGGAACGCTGGCCGATACGCCAGCCCCTTCCACCGGGAACGCGGCGGGCATCGGAGCACAGCGCAGAGCCGCTGTCCTCCCGGGCCTGGACGTTGCCGCGCCGTCGGTCCTCAGTGCTGACCCCCGAAACGGTCAGCGTGCTGCCGTGAACGGGCTCAGCACCTTCACCGCCGACGACGGGGACCTACGGGGCCTGGCTGCGGCGAACTGCCTGACCCCCGGCAACGACTTCTGGCTAATGGGCGCCAGCACCACCGTGGGGCGCACCTCCATCCTCACCCTGGTTAACAACTCCACCGCCGCTGCCACGGTAAACCTGGACCTCTTTGGCGACCAGGGACAGGTGCAGGCTCCCGGAGCCAGGGGCCTGCTCGTGCCCGCCGGGGAGTCCCGTGCCATCGTCCTGGCCGGGCTCGCACCCGGCCAGGAGCACCTGGCCGTCCGGCTCAAGAGCATCGGTGGGCCTGTCGGTGCGGCCGTCCAGCAGTCAGTGCTACGGGGCCTCACCCCCGGTGGGGTCGACATCCTGTCACCCGCGGCCGCGCCGGCGGAGCATCAGGTGATCAGCGGTGTGGAAATCGGTGACCCCGCCGTCGCTTCCGAGCTTGCCGCCCAGGCGGGTTACGCGGACGCTGTCCCCGCCGTATCCGTGGCCGTGCCCGGAGGAACCGACGCCGTGATGCAGGTCAAGGTGTTCGGCACCGCCGGACAGCAGGCCCTGCCCAACGGCGGCGTCTTCACCGCCAAGGCCGGAGGGGTCACGGAATTGTCCCTGTCCGGCCTGCCCGCCGGGACCTACACCGTGGATGTACGCTCAGACGCCCCCTTCACCGCGTCGGCGCGCGTGATCCGCGGCACCAAGGCCGGCGACCCGGTGGACTTCGGTGTCGCTCCTGCGACCGGCAGGTTGGCCGATGCCCAGTTGCTCACCCTGTCCCCGACCGCCGACTCAAAGCTCTCGTTCGGGGCCCCCGACGGCCGGGCGCAGGTCACGCTGACACCCGTCGGGTCCGACGGCACCCTTCGACCCAGCCAGAGCGTTGACGTGGCAGGCGGAACAAGCGTTGTGGTGGACTCCCTGCAGCTCGGTGGACCGGGAACAGTGGGATTCCTGATCTCGGCGACCGGTGACCCGGTCTATGGGGCGCAGGTGCTGACAGTGCGGAACAAGGCGGCGATTGCCGTCACCGACATCTCCCGCGGCGCGGCCGCCCCGCAAACCGTGCACGTCGTCCTGGGCTACTGACCCTCCGCCCCGGGGGACTGTCAGCACGCGGGCAGGCAGGGAAAGCCAGCCGTGCCGGAACGGCCGTCCGCCGCTGTCAGAGTCTGCGACTGCGCCGGTAAATGGGATCAACGGCCTCCGGGGCAACGTTCAGGATTCCTGCCGCCTGCTCGATGATGACTTCGTGGATGATGTCCCGCAGCTCCTCATCGGTGTCAGCCAACTGTTCGATGGGCCGCCGATAGATGGTGATCAGCCCCCGCCGGCCAGCAGTGGCGGCTCGGTGAATGCCCAGCGGAGCGCGCTCAAAGGTGCCCAGCAGGCGCTCCAGGTCAGCGGGAATGTCCTCCACGCCAAAATCAACGGCCTCCATGGGCTGGCCCCAGAGGTCGCTCAACCGGTCGGCCGATTCCATCACCAGCTCGTCGAAGCGCTCCGCCCTGGTGCGCGCACCCGGCAGGGTGGGCAACAACAGGTCTCCGCGCAGGCCCCTGCCGTGGCGGTTCCGCCGCCGTTGCCGGAAGCTGCGCCGGGGGCCGCCGCCGTCGTACCCTGCCGCGTTACCTGTCGCCGCCTCCGGCGTGCCGGGCTCGGTCATCGGTTCCGGCCGGATGGAAAAGCCCGAAGGATTGGCCATGAACGTCATGTTCTGACTCTAGTGCGCTCGCCAAACATTTTCGACGGCTACCCGCGCGGTGTGCACGGCGCTTCGTCCCGTGGCGGGTACCCTTGGTAGCCGTGGGAAACTTACGTCAATGCACCAGACCCGGATGCCGCGAGTCGGCTGTCGCCACGTTGACGTACGTCTATTCGGATTCCACTGCAGTGTTGGGACCCCTGGCCACCTACGCGGAACCCCACTGCTACGACCTGTGCGGACCGCACGCGGACCGGCTAACCGTTCCCCGCGGCTGGGACGTCGTCCGGCTGGCGATGCCTGAGGTGCCTGCCGGTCCCGGTCCCGATGACCTTCTCGCTCTTGCGGATGCGGTGCGTGAAGCGGCAGTGCCGCGGGACTCCGATGATGACACCCGTTCCCAGCGTGGCAGCAGAACGGCTTTGGAGCCTCCCACTGGCACGGTGGCGCCGCCGCGACGCGGGCACCTGCGCATTCTGCGGGACTGATCACCCAGGGCTAGGCTGAACGCATGCCCGCAGTTCCCGGCGCGGCATCCCATCGCCTCTTTAGGAAGTAACCGCCATGCAGATCAGAGCCGAACTCCTAGCCGTGCTGCGCTGCCCGGTCACCGCCTCGTCGTTGACCCAGCAGGGCAACCAGTTGGTCAGTTCCGTTCCCGGACCGGACGGCACAGCCCTCCGCTACGCGATCGAGGATGACATAGTGCTGCTGCTCCGGCCCGAGCAGCTGGCCGAGACGGCCGGCGCCTCCTGATCCACCGGCCGCACCGACGGCCACCAAACTCCCCTCCACGTACTGAAGGACTGCCGACATGACCCTGGACTATCGAATCGCTGACATCTCCCTGGCGGAAGCCGGTCGGCACCAGATCCGCCTGGCCGAACACGAAATGCCCGGCCTGATGTCGTTGCGCCGTGAATTCGGCGAGAGCCAGCCGCTGCGGGGCGCCCGAATCGCCGGCTCGCTGCATATGACGGTGCAAACCGCGGTATTGATCGAAACGCTTGTTGCGTTGGGCGCAGAAGTCCGCTGGGCCTCCTGCAACATCTTCTCCACGCAGAACGAGGCAGCTGCCGCCATCGTCGTCGGCGACGGCACCGTCGAGGACCCCCAGGGCGTTCCTGTCTTCGCGTGGAAGGGTGAAACCCTGGAGGAGTACTGGTGGACCGCCCAGCAGATCCTCACCTGGCCCGGAGCGGACGCCAACCCCGAACTCGGCCCGAACATGATCCTTGACGACGGCGGGGACGCCACCTTGCTGCTGCACAAGGGCGTTGAGTTCGAAGCGGCCGGTGCCGTACCCGAAGCGGGCGCTGATGATCCCGAAGAGTACGCCATCATCCTGGACGTGCTGCGCCGCACCCTCGCAGAGGATCCCCAGAAGTGGACCCGCATAGCCGGCGGGATCCGCGGCGTCACCGAGGAAACCACCACCGGCGTCCTCCGGCTCTACCAGCTGGCGGAGCAGGGCAAACTGTTGTTCCCCGAGATCAACGTCAACGACTCTGTCACCAAGAGCAAGTTCGACAACAAGTACGGCATCCACCACTCCCTGCCGGACGGCCTGAACCGGGCCACGGACGTTTTGATGGGCGGCAAGGTTGCCGTCGTCTGCGGCTACGGCGACGTCGGCAAGGGAGCCGCCGAGGCGCTCCGCGGGCAGGGTTCACGCGTCATCGTGACTGAGATTGACCCCATCTGCGCGCTGCAGGCAGCGATGGACGGCTACCAGGTCGCCCGGCTGGAATCGGTGCTGGAACAGGGCGACATCTTCATCACCACCACCGGCAACAAGGACGTGATCCTTGCCGAGCATATGGTGCAGATGAAGAACAAGGCCATTGTGGGCAATATCGGCCACTTCGACAACGAAATAGACATGGCAGGCCTGGCTCGCGTTCCCGGGATCAGGAAGGTCGAAATCAAACCGCAGGTGCACGAGTGGGTCTTCGACGCCGACCGGGACGGGGAGCAGGCACGGTCCATCATCGTCCTGTCCGAAGGGCGCCTGCTCAATCTTGGCAACGCCACCGGGCACCCGTCCTTCGTGATGAGCAACTCCTTCGCCAACCAGACCATCGCGCAGATCGAGCTCTACACCAAGCACGCTCAGGAGGGACCCGGGGGCGCACCGGAATACGAGAACCGCGTCTACGTGCTGCCCAAGATCCTGGATGAGAAAGTTGCCCGCCTGCACCTGTCAGCTTTGGGCGTCGAGTTGTCTGAGCTGTCCAAGGACCAGGCCGAATACCTGGGCGTGGACGTGGCCGGACCGTTCAAGTCGGACCACTACCGTTACTGATCCGCGGCTCCGTAGCGCCGCATCGTTGCACTCCTGTTTCACGGCACCGAAGTTCCGGGAAGCCGCCATCCACTAGAATAGGGAGGCGGCCTGAAGTGCCGCGGCGCAGCAGCGGCCGCAGTCCGGGGTTTTAGACCCGGCCCCGCGGACGCTGTTGAAGGAGTATTGGGGCGATCGGTGTGGGAGTTCACAGTGGCTAAAGGCAGCAGCAAGGGTTGGAAAATTGGCCTGGTAACAGTTGTCTGCCTCGCGGCAGCTGCCGGCGGAGTGGGGGCGGCAAGCGCGTTGCCCCAGGCAGCGCCCGCCACGGCGCAGGCCCCGGTAGCCGCGCCTACAGTACCCACCGCCTCAGCTTCGGCGACCCCCACCCGTGAGTTCAAGCCTGTGGACGTGGGCGTGACCCCCACGAACGGCGCCGAGCAGGTGAACCCGGCGGCTCCCGTGGTGGTGAGGGCGACGAACGGCACCCTGAAGTCGGTGACCGTCACCGAACGCAAAACGGGCGCGGTGGTCGGGGGACAGACCAGCCCCGATCAAGCGACCTGGACCTCCACCGGGGAGTTGGCCTTCGACACCTCCTACACGGTCAGCTACGCGGCACTCGACGCTGCCGGGCAGGAAGTCCGCAAGACCCAGACTTTCAATACCGTGCCCGCCTCCCATGAGGCGGACGCAGCCGTCTACCCGCTCAACGGGCAGAAAGTCGGTGTCGCCCAGCCCATCCAGATCACCTTCAGCGAGCCGGTCCTGAACAAGGAAGCCGTCGAAAACGCCATCCGGATCACGACAACGGCCGGGCAGGTGGGCGCCTTCCATTGGTACAGCGACAAGATGGTGCGTTTCCGCCCGGAGAGTTTCTGGACGGCCAACAGCACCATCACGATCGACATGAAGCTTTTCGGCGTGGACCTGGGAAACGGGCAGATCGGAAACTTCAACAAAACCATGACCATTCCCATCGGGAACAAGATGGTCATGGTCGCAGACTCTGCCAACCACGTGGCTGACGTGTTCATCAACGACCAGCCCGCCCAGCACTTCCTCGTAACCATGGGGGACGAGCGCTTCCCCTCCGCATCGGGTTACCTGGTGCTGATGGACAAGCAGCGGACCGCGCACTTTGTCGCCTCCTCCATCGGCCTGGCGAAGGACGACCCGGCCAACTACGGGGAACTGGACGTGAACTACGCGACCCGCCTGACGCCCAGCGGTGAATTCATCCACCAGGCCACAGACTCCGCCGTGGCCTACATCGGCGAGCTGAACCTGTCCCACGGTTGCATCGGCATGAACGCTGAGGGAGCCGCCTGGGTCTTCAACAACATGGGCATCGGGGACGTGGTGCAGGTCATCAACAGCGTCAGCGAATCCGCAGCGCCCACCGACGGGTACGGCGACTGGAACATTCCCTGGGCGGCATACCCCTCCCGCTAGGCTTCCTGCCCCTCCCAGCGGCCAGCCAGGCTTCAGTGCTGGCCCTGGTTCAGAGTCCCGTCAGGGTTCATTGCTGGCCCCGGTTCCGGGCGAACGGCAAGGTGTAGAGCCGCTGTGCAACCTCCTCGGACCGGCCGCGCTGCTCCCGCAGCCTGAGCAGCTCGCGGTTCCGCCGCTCCGCACACAACGCGGCCAGGAACACGTCGGCCGGCGTCGATGGGGGCGGTGGCGGAGCAACAAGAACGGCGGCCTCCGCCGCGAGTAGGGCTGCCAGCCGATCCCGCGACGACGGGGACATCCTGTCCGCCTGGCGCAGGAACTGCAGCACCCGGCGTGCCAGCGAATCAGGGATCCGGCCGATGTCGGCCAGTGAGGCCCAGACCCGCAGGGCTGGAGGCACCTGCAGCAGCAGGGGCGGCGGCGCGGGAACCCGCTCACGCAGCGCATAGGTGCCGGCCACCATGTCACCCAGCCGTTTGGAGCGGCTGTTCATCAGGGCCGCCGCAACAGCCACCGAACCGAGCATCAGGTAGAGCTCCAGGAAACCAATCAACCCGCGGATCAGGGCATGCCGAAAGCGGATCGCCCCGCCGTCGTCGCGCACCACGCGCAATCCCATCAACAGCTTGCCCAGCGACCGGCCCCGCGACAGGGTTTCAACCGTGACCGGCAGCCCCACTAGGAGCACCAGCACCAGGCCCAGCACCAGCACCGTCCCTGCCGCCTGGTCAACCACGGGTGGGAGCGCGGCAAATGCCAGGAAGGAGAGGATCGCCGCAGCAACCACGACGACGGCGTCAATCAGTGCCGCGACGGTCCGGGCCGCAAACGAGGCCGGGCGCAGTTCCAGGACAACGGCCTCGCCCGTCACAACGGAGCTCAAACCCGGTCCTCCTGCCGGTTCCTGGCGCCGGGCTGGCGCGCTGGACCCAGTGTATCCAGCGGGTCACCAGCTAGGCTGGGGACGTGGACCAGGACGCCTTCGCTTCCGTGCACGCCGACCAGTGGGACCGGCTGGAGCAGCTGACCCGCCGCCGCCGGCTGACGGGCGCGGAAGCGGACGAGTTGCTGCGCCTTTACCAGAGTGCCTCCAGCCACCTCTCCACCCTGCGGTCCATCGCGCCGGAGAGCTCGGTGTCCGCCACCCTGTCCCGCCGCCTCGCCCGTGCCCGCACCCGACTCACCGGAGCTCCATCCAATCTCCGCGAAGATGTCTCCCGGTTCTTTGGTGCCGACCTTCCGGTGGCGTTCTACCGGATCCGATGGCTCACGCTGGCGGCGGGCGCGGTGTTCACCCTGATCGCGGTGCTGTACGGCTCGTGGGCAGCGAGCAACGACGACGTGCTCCGGGCGCTGGGTGGGGATGAGCGATTGCGGCAACTGGTGCAGGAGGACTTCATCAATTACTACTCGGCGAACCCTGCGGCGTCCTTCGCGGGCCAGGTCTGGACCAACAACGCCTGGATCGCCGCGCAGTGCGTCGCCTTGGGGGTGACCGGCCTGTACGTGCCATACCAGCTCTACCTCAACGCCCAGAACGTCGGCCTGACGGGAGGAATCATGTTTGCCTACGGCAAGGGGGACGTCTTCTTCAGCTACATCCTGCCGCACGGCCTGATGGAGCTTACGGCTGTTTTCGTGGCCGCCGCCGCAGGACTTCGCATCTTCTGGGCATGGGTGGCGCCCGGGGCGTTGCCACGGTTGGAATCTTTGGCGCGCGAGGGCCGGGCACTGATCACTGTGGCCCTTGGCCTGGTCCTAGTGCTGCTCGCCTCAGGGTTGGTGGAGGCCTTTGTCACGCCAAGCCGGCTGCCGGTAGGAATAAAACTCGCCATTGGCGCGGTGCTGTTGGCCGGTTACTGGACCTACGCCCTGGTGCTCGGACGCCGGGCCTACCGGGCCGGGCACGGGGGCGATCTGGCCGAACCGGACGCCGGGGACCGCATCGCCTACGCCTGACCATCCCGCGCCGGGCGGCGGCCGGGTAACCGGGGAATGGGCGGGTAGGCTCGGAGAGTGAGGAACAACAACGCCTACGACAACGAACCGGAATCCGCTGACGAGGTGCCGTTTGAATGGATGAAGCCGTCCGGCACTTCGGCGCGGGATACAGGAACGGCACCGACGGAGGCGGTCCCGTTGGCCGAGGGTAGCCCCCGGGCCCGGGCAGCCGCGCCGGGCAGCAGCGCCGTTCCGGGCCCCGTCCCGGCCGATGCCGGTGCCCGCTCCCCCCGGAACCACGCGGAGGTTTTTGCGGAGCCATTGCCCACGGCAGCCCTTCACGTTCGTCCGCCCCAGGAGGAAGTCGACAAGCGAGCTGCCGAGCGGGAGCAGGCAGCCAATGCCAGGCCCGTCCTGCCACGCGTCCTGCAGGTCCTCCTGGCGGTGTTCTTTCCGATCGTGCTGTTGGCCGGGGCGATCCGGCTTGCCACCAGCTCGCTCTTCCTGTGGGTTGAATACCACCGGCCCGGATTTCCCGCCGATACCTTTGGCTTCAGCACTGACGACCGGATGACCTACGGATCCTACACCGTCGACTATTTGCTGAACTTTACCGGTTCCCGGTACTTGGGCGACCTGGTGAACCCGGAGGGCGGCAAGCTTTTTGCCGCTGGCGAAGTCAGCCACATGGCGGACGTCAAGTCGGTGCTGTCCATGGCTTTCCTGGTGGGACTGATTCTGGCCGTGGCGATGCTGGTCTTCATCGTGTACCTGCTGCGCCACAGCAGCGGGGGAGTGCGGCGAGGCCTCTTTGCCGGTTCATTGGGAACACTCGTCCTGGTCATCGGCTTGGGCGTATTGGCCTTCCTGGGCTGGGACACCTTCTTCACCGACATCCACCGGATTTTCTTCGCCAACGGCACCTGGACCTTCTACCTCAACGACACGTTGATCAGGCTGTTCCCCGGGCAGTTCTGGATGGATGCGGGCATTCTCATCGGGGCCACCATCTTGGTCGTCTCCTCCCTGGTGCTGGCCTTCACCTGGCCCACCAAGCGGCGGCGGCAGGGTTCCGTCCGCGCCCAGGGCCAGGGCCGGCGGGCCGCACCGGCCGCCTGAGCCCGCTCGGGGACGGGTCCCTCTGCGGCTACCGGGCCGTACCGCCGGTCCCGTACAGGGCGTCGATCTCATCCGCATAGTCACGGACGACGGCGGCGCGCTTCACCTTTAGGGACTGGGTGAGATGCCCGGATTCCACGGTGAAGTCGGTGGCCAGGACGGTGAAGCTGCGGATCGCCTCCGCCCGGGAGACGCTGCTGTTGGCGGCGTCCACGGCGCGCTGCAGTTCAGCCCGGATCCGCGGGTCCACGGCGGCTTCCGCGACGCCCACCGGGTCCATTCCGGCGCTGGCGCAGAAGGCGCGGAGCTCCCCTTCATCGAGGGTCAGCAGCGCGCCGATGAACGGCCTGCCTTCGCCAACCACGACGGCCTGGGAAATCAGCCGGGCGGCACGGAGTTGCTCCTCCAGCGGTCCGGGGGAGACGTTCTTGCCGCCTGCGGTGACCAGCAGGTCCTTCTTCCGGCCCGTAATGGTAAGGAAACCGTCATCGTCAAGCGTGCCCAGATCACCGGTACGGAAGAAGCCGTCGGTGAAAACCTCAGCGGTTGCGGCGGGGTCGTTGTGGTATCCGGCGAAGACCCCCATGCCCCGCACCAGCACCTCCCCGTCGTCGGCGATCCGGATGGTGGTACCTGGCAGCGGAATGCCCACCGTTCCTACCCGGGTCCGGGACGGAATGTTGACCGTGCACGGGGCAGTGGATTCGGTCAGACCGTAGCCCTCCAGCACGTCCACGCCGGCACCGCGAAAGAAGTGCGCGTCGCGCCGGCTCAGCGGGCTGGCCCCGGAAATGGCGTAGCGGGCCGCGCCGCCGAACAGGGCCCGGATCCGCGCGTACACGAACCTGTCAAGCACCGCGTGGCGTGCCCGTAGCAACCGCCCGGGTGCCCGGCCCGTCACCGCAGCTCGCTCCAACGCCTCCGAGTAGGAAATGGCGGTACGCTCGGCGGTTTGGAACAGGCGGCGGCGCCCGCTGGATTGCGCCTGCTGGCGGGCCGCGCCCAGCACCTTCTCGAAGATCCTGGGAACACTGAGCAGGAAGGTCGGGCGGAACGTTGCCAGGTCGGGAAGCAAGGTGGCACTGGTCGTGTGACCCACCGTTGTTCCGGACGCCAGGCACGCCAGTTGGACGGCCCGGGCAAGCACATGGGCCAGCGGAAGGAACATCAGCGTCCGGGATCCGGGTGCGGCCAGCACCTCGGGCAGGAAAACGGGGGCGTTCCTGGCGACCAGGGCGAAGTTGCCGTGCGTGATGCAGCACCCGCGGGGGCGCCCAGTGGTCCCGGACGTGTAAACGATGGAGGCGGTATCGGTGAGGTTCGCCTTGGATCGCACCCCTTCCAGCTCAGCGTCGGAAACCCCCGCGCCCAGGGCGGCCAGCGTGGACAGATCGGGGCCCTCGCCGTCATAGGCCAGCCGCCACGTACCGATGTGCGCATCGCCGAGCGTCTCTGACCGTTCTGCGGCGCCCTGAACCAGGGAGCCCCGCTCCGCCGTGTCCACCAGGACCCTCCGGGCACCGGAGTCCTGCAGGATCCATCCGATCTGGGCGGCCGAGGACGTCTCGTAGATCGGCACGCTCACGCCCCCGGCGAACCAGATGGCAAAATCGGCCACGGCCCACTCATACCGGGTCTCCGACATCACGGCGATCCTCTCACCGGGGGAGACGCCGACAGCGAGCAGCCCTTTGGCCACGGACGTGACCTCCGCCAGGAAGGCCGCTCCGGCAACTCCTTGCCAGCCCGTCGGTGTCCTGCGTTCGAACATGGGGGCATGGGGGTCCGCCGCAGATCTATCCAGCAGCAGGTCCGTGACGTTGCTGGACGGCGGCAGCGTAACCAGCAGATCGGTGGTTGCTTCCTTCACTCGGGTCCTCTTTCCTCATGGTGGTTCCGCGGGTCGTCACAAAGATCAGACCCAGCTGGGCATCCACATATGGTTTCGCCAATCCTGGTAGGAGATCTGTTGCGCGGTCCACAGCGGGTAGAAGTACGCCGAGAGGAGCACGACCAGGACCAGGAAGATGCCGGCGAACAGTGCTCCCTGCTGGCGGCGCCACGGCGGATCGGCCGGCCGGCCCAACACCAGGCCCAGCACAAAGACCAATCCGAGTACCAGATACGGTTCGTAGGCGATCGCGTAAAAGAAGAAGATGGTCCTGGTGGGGTACAGCAGCCAGGGCAGGTAACCCGCAGCCCATCCGGCGAGCACGCCGCCGGCACGCCAGTCCCGGCGGAACAGCCAGTAGAACAGCAGGAAGAGGGCCGCCAAGGTCCCGCACCACCAGATCAGGGGGTTGCCCACGGAACTGACGACGGCGGCGCAGGACGCGTCAAGGCATCCTTTTTCGCCCTGCTTCGGATAATCGGTGTAGAACGACGTCGGCCTGCCCATGACCAGCCAGGACCAGGCGTTGGCCTTGTACGGATGGTCGGAACTGAGCCCGGTGTGGAAGTTATACGCCGTGGAATGGTAATGCCACAGCGACCGCAGTCCGTCGGGTACCCAGCCCCAGGTGGCGGACGGATTGGCCTGAGCCCAGTTGCGGTCGTACGAATTCCCCGACAGGAACCAGCCGGTCCAGCTGGCCAGGTAGGTCAGTGCGGCGACCGGCACCATGGCCAGGAAGGCTGGAAGACCATCCTTTATCAGTCCGCCGATTACCCAGCGCCGGACTCCGGCGATCCGCCGGGCACTCAGGTCCCAGAGCACGGTGAGCAGGCCAAAGACGACCAGGAAAAACAAGCCCGACCATTTCGTGCCGGCGCATAGGCCAAGACAGACTCCTGCGACGATGCGCCAGGGACGCAGGCCCAACCAGGGCCCGAACGTCAGCACTGCGGCAGGAGGACGCCCCGACTCCGTGGCGGTGGCGGCGAGCCGTGCCGCGAGCCGAAGCCGTCCCGAGGTCCGGTCCAGCAGCAGGGCGCCAAACGCCGCCAACGCCCAGAACATGACGAAGACATCCAGCAAAGCCGTGCGGGACTGCACGATGGCGTGCCCATCCACCGCCAGGAGTAATCCGGCTACCCCTCCCAGCAGGGTGGAGCGGAACAGCTTCTGGGCGATCAGGGCGATCATGAGCACTGCCAGGGTTCCGGCCACCGCGGAGCTGAAGCGCCACCCAAAACTACTGGCCGGGCCAAAGAGCTGCATGCCCGCGGCGATCATCCACTTACCCACCGGGGGGTGCACCACGTATTCCGGGGTGCTCTGCAGGCCACTGAAGTTTCCAAGGAGGAAGCCGTCGTTGGACTTGTCAGCCCAGTTCCGCTCGTAGCCGCTTTGCAGCAGCGAGTATGCATCCTTGACGTAGTAGGTTTCGTCGAAAACCAGGGCGTGCGGTTGGTCCAGCCGGACAAAGCGGAGGATACCTCCCAGCACGGCCGTCAGGACAGGCACCAGCCAGTACCACAGCCGCAGGGACACCGGGGTGCTGCGCCAACTCCACCGCTGTCCCAGCAGGCGGTCGATGAGGGCCGTGCGGCTGAACGCCCGGGCCGGATCCTGGAGCCACCGACCCGCTGGGGAGGTGTCCTGCAACCGCGCGGAGGCGGGAGGATCGGTGACGTTCAGGCTCACCCTGACATGCTACCGGTCCGCCTGGACGGAGCCGCTGCGGGGCGGAGGCCTGCCACCGTTCCACGACGGACCCCCCGGTAGGCTGGGAATTATGGACGACGACCAGCCAACAGACCCCGCATCGGCCACGGAAACACAGGACGTTGGAGCACCTGGTCCCGGAACTCCCGGTCCCGGAACTCCTGGCTCCACCAGTGGCGGATGCATCGTGCTGGCGGCAACGCCCATCGGAAACATGGGGGACGCCTCCGCGCGGCTGATCGAGTGGCTGGGCAGCGCCGACCTTATCGCCGCCGAGGACACGCGTCGACTGCACCGGCTGGTGCAGTCCTTGCGGGTTGAGGTGACCGGTCGCGTGATCAGCTACCACGAACACAATGAGGCCGCCCGCACGGGGGAACTGCTGGAGCAGGTCCTCGCCGGCAAGACCCTGCTGATGGTGACCGACGCCGGAATGCCCGCCGTGTCCGACCCCGGTTTCCGCCTGGTGCAGGCGGCTGTGGAGGCCGGCGTGCGCGTCACGGCCGCTCCCGGGCCCTCCGCCGTGCTGACCGCGCTCGCCCTGTCCGGGCTCCCCACTGACCGCTTCTGTTTCGAGGGATTCCTGCCCCGCAAGGCCGGGGAACGATCCGCCAGGTTGACCGAGCTGGCCGCTGAGCGGCGCACCATGGTTTTCTTTGAAGCACCCCACCGGTTGGAGGCGATGCTTCGCGCCCTGCACGAAGCCTTCGGTCCGCAACGCCGCGCCGCGGTGGCACGTGAATTGACCAAGACGTACGAAGAGGTGCTGCGCGGACCGTTGCGCGACCTGCTGGAGTGGGCCGAAGCGGGCGACGTCCGGGGCGAAATCGCCGTCGTGGTGGCCGGAGCCGGGGAAGCGAGAGCGGTGGATCCTGCTGAAGCCGTCGCCGCCGTCAACGCCCTGGTGGCCTCGGGCCTCCGGCTCAAGGACGCCGTTGCGGCCGTCGCGGAGGAAAACCGGCTCAGCAAGCGCGACCTCTACAGCGCCGTCCTGGCTGCGCGCACCGGACCGTCCTGACGGCAGCGCCGGACCGACGGCAGCCCCGACAGACTCGCGCGCCGGCCCCGCTGTTGTGCACTTGCACAAGTTGCGCCGCCCGCCGAAGTGCGCCCTTGCATGGACACTGCTTCCGGGACGGCACTAGCGTGAAGGCCGGGAACAGCGGAACGGTCGCCGTGTCCGTGACCACACACTACCGACGAGGGAGTCATCATGGCTGCAAGCACCAGCACCATCACCGGCCAACGCGAGGCCGAACTATTGGCAACTGTCCCCACGGGCCTGCTGATTGCCGGTTCCTGGCGTGCGGCTGCCTCCGGCAAAACCTTCGATGTGGAAGACCCATCGACGGGCAAGACGCTCCTTACGCTCGCCGACGCCGGCGCGGAAGATGCTGCGGCCGCCCTGGACGCCGCCGTGGCAGCCCAGCAGGAGTGGGCCCGCACGGCGCCCCGGGAGCGCGGAGAGATCCTGCGGCGGGCCTTCGAACTGGTGACAGCCAGGGCGGAAGACTTTGCCCTGCTGATGACTTTGGAAATGGGCAAGCCACTGACTGAGGCGCGTGGCGAGGTGACATACGGGGCGGAATTCCTGCGGTGGTTCTCGGAGGAATCCGTGCGCTCGTTCGGGCGCTATTCCATGTCCCCGGACGGTAAATCCCGGCTGTTGGTCAACAAGAAGCCGGTGGGTCCCTGCCTGCTGATCACTCCGTGGAACTTCCCGCTGGCCATGGCGACCCGCAAGATCGCTCCGGCCGTGGCCGCCGGCTGCACCATGGTGCTCAAGCCTGCAAACCTGACTCCGCTGACCTCCCAGCTGTTTGCCGCCGTCATGCAGGAGGCAGGCCTGCCGGACGGTGTGCTCAACGTCATCTCAACAACGACGGCAGGGGATACCACCGGAAACCTGATCCAGGATCCGCGCCTACGCAAGCTGTCCTTCACGGGCTCCACGGAGGTCGGTCGGCGGCTACTGTCCGACGCGTCGAAGAATGTTTTGCGGACGTCCATGGAACTGGGCGGAAACGCGCCGTTCCTGGTCTTCGAGGATGCGGACCTGGACGCCGCGGTGGAGGGCGCCATGGCCGCGAAGCTCCGCAACATGGGTGAGGCCTGCACCGCTGCCAATCGGTTCATCGTGCACGAGTCGGTGGCGCAGGAGTTCGGCAGCCGTTTTGCCGAACGGATGAAGGCAATGACGACCGGGCGGGGCACGGAACCGGACACCAAGGTCGGCCCGCTGATTGACGCTAAGTCGCGGGACAAGGTTGATGCGCTGGTCCAGGACGCGCTTTCAGCGGGGGCCACAGCGGTGACCGGTGGTTCCCCCGTGGACGGGGACGGCTACTTTTATCAGCCGACCGTGCTGACGGGGGTGCCCGAAGGTGCACGCATCCTGGCCGAGGAAATCTTTGGCCCGGTGGCCCCCATCGTCACCTTCGCCACGGAGGAGGAGGCCGTTCGGCTGGCCAACAACACCGAATACGGGCTGGTGGCGTACGTGTTCACCAAGGACCTCAACCGAGGCCTGCGGATGGGTGAAAAGCTGGAGACGGGCATGATGGGGCTGAACGCCGGTGTCATATCCAACGCCGCCGCGCCCTTCGGTGGCGTGAAGCAGTCCGGTCTTGGCCGCGAAGGGGGACTCGAGGGGATCGAGGAGTACCTCTACACCCAGTACATCGGCATCGCGGACCCGTACGCCAGCTAGGCCATACTGCCTGCCGGGGCAGGCGGTTTCAGCGACGCGCTGTTCGCCTCCCCGGCAGATGCAGCTTACCCAGGCGCTGGCCGAAAGGCTGCCGTCCCCGGCGGACCGGCAACGCCTGTCGAAAGATACCCGCCCAACGGTTGAGCGTCGACGGCGGCAGAAGCAACGCGCGCCAGCGTACCCCCGCTGCTGCCTGCAGCCGGAAGGCCTGGTGCAACCGGATCAGCTGCAGGCCGGCCGGGTGCCTGGCCGGGTCGGAGCGGTCCGCCAGCTGCACGGGCCGGCCGTAGGTGCTGAGTTCAAAGCCCTCCAGCAATTCGTCGACGGCCCGGCGCAGGTCCGTATCGGTCATGTCCGTGCCAAGCCGACCGCTGCCTAACAACCGGGCAGCGAAGCTCCGCGGCGTCTCACTCGGTTCCGGGCCCACACCGAAGTCCCTGGAAAGGTCCAACAGTTCAGCCCAGGCCGCCACCTGAGGCTGTTCTGCCGCCCGGGCGCCCTGGTGCCTGCCGGGACCGGGGGACAGCAGGGCGTGGCGACGCCTGCGCAACGCCACCCGGGTCAGCGCCGGGGAAGCCAGCAGCCCCAGCAGGGCCGTACCGGCCAGGAGGACGGGCAGCGTCCGCAGCAACGCTGAGCCGTCGTCATTGCCGGCTCCGCCTGCCACGCCCAGGCCGGTGGCCGCCGTCGAGGCAGCACCCGCGGGGGCGCTCGCCGCCAATGGGTCCAGGTTCTCGGCCGGCTCGGAGGCAGCGCCCAGGTCGTCGCTGGGCGGCAGGGCATAGCCGGGGACCTGGCCCCGGCTGGGTGTTGGTTCAAACGGTACCCAGCCGATGCCCTCGAAATACAGTTCCGGCCAGGCATGGGCGTTGTGCCCATCCACGGAGAATTCGGTCAGCTCCTGCCCGCCGACGGTGACGGTATTTCCGGTGATCTTTCCCGGCGCATAGCCAACCGCAATTCGGCTGGGAAGGCCCGCTTCCCGGGCCATGACAGCCATGGCGGCGGCAAAATGCACGCAGTAGCCGCTTTTGACCTCCAAAAACTTTGCCAGCACGTCCATGCTGCTTCCGTCATACCCTTCGCGGAGGGGGGTGAGTTCCGAATAGGTGAACTCCGGGCCCCGCAGAAAGTTTTGGATGGCCATTGCCTTGTCGTAGGGGGTGGGGGCAGTTCCCGTCACATCAAGCGCCGTCTGACGGATGATCTCCGGCGTGCCCTCAGGCAGTTCCAGGAATTGCCGGTCCAGGGATTGGCGCGGCGCCGTCACCACGTGTGCCAGTGATTCCCTGGTCAGTTTCGGTGCCACGGAACGGACGGTGTAGGTCTGATGCAGCGTAGTGCTGCTGATGCCCCTGATGCTCAGCGTTTCCGGGTCCCACGTCCATCGGCCCTGCAGCCCCTGCACACTCAGGGGTGCGTACGGCACCGGAAGCCATGGACTGTTGAACTCCTGGGAATTGACCACGGTTGTGGTGGTTACGCCGTCCAGCACGGACGCGGTCGAGTAGTCATCGGTGATGCGGCTGGGGTCGAAACGGCGCTGGCCGCGACGTTCGTCCGGCGCCCAGGACTCCCCGTCAAAGTCCTCCAACGTGGTCGAGCGTAGGTAGACCGGGCTGCTGGAGTCAGTGGCGTAAATCATCTGCCCCTGCCCGCTGGGATTTCGCAGGTCATTGCCCAGCGTGACCATGGGGTTCAGGCCCGTGCTGCGGCCAAAGGGGTTGAACCTGGAACCCTCCGGAAAGGTGCCTGTGGTGAAACCGGGGAGAACGGCTGACAGAAGCAGGGTGAGCACGATGACTGCCGCTCCCAGGCCTACGGCCTGCACCGTGCGGGTGCCCTGTCCCGCTGGACGGGCGGAACCCGGCCCATCGGAGGTCCCAAGGTCCCGCCCGGCTCCCAAGGACTGGCTGCACGCCAGGACCAGCAGGTACCCGGCGGCTGCTCCGGTGAACCCCCAGGGCCCAACGCTGTCCAGCTTCACCAGCGCCGGAACGATCAGCACGGCCAGCAGCCCCAGCCCGCTCGCCGCCGCCAGTCCCAGGCTCACCGCCAGGGCGTCGACCAGCACCGCCACCAGCCCCAACCCGGCGCAGGTCACCAGCACCACACCCGGGTGCGCCTCGACGGGAGCCACGCCGCCCACCACCGTCTCCGAGGTCCGGCCCAACAACTGGCCCAATTCCCCCAGCGTCGAGGTGGTGGGCAGGACGCCCAGCAAGGCGGTGGCAGGAAAAAACTGCAGGGTCAGCACCATGCCCAGGACCACCAGGGCGGTGACGGGTACCACGGCTTCGGGCAGTCGCGCACTGCGTGCCACTGCCAGGGTGAGCACGACGGCGCCTACCGCACCGGCCGCCGGCACCAGCCAGTCCCAGCCGCGCAACACCCCATTGAGTCCCAGGGCGCTGCCGAGAACCGCCACGAAAATCGCCGCGGACATGGCCCAGGGAAAAGCGCCGACCGGGCTGCGCCCAAAACCGGGCGCCCGGCGGTCCGGTTCCGGAGCGGTGCCGGCCCGGGCGGTGCCGGCCGGAGCGGTGTCCCGCACCGGGGCGCTCATGCCGACCCCCTCCCTGAGGCGGTGCGCTGCCCCCCGGAGCGTGCGGCGCTTTGCAGGATGCTGCCGGAAGCACCCTCATCGAAGGAGGCCCAGGCCGATGCCAGCGATGTTTTCCGGTTCACGGCCGTGGCCCGCCAACCGCCGCTACGGAGCACCTCCAGTACCTCCGTCGCCTCCTGCGGGCGCTCCAGCACCAGGATGGCCAAGGCTCCTGCGGCGTAGTCAGCTGCCGGAGCCAACAGCCGTGCCTCGGTCACGGAGAGGCGCCCCAGCAGGGCGACGATGGGCCCGCGGTGCCGGTGCGCGGCCAGTTGGGATAACAGGTGCTCACTCAGGGCTGCGCCGTGCTGGCTTGCGCCTGCAGTGGACCCACCCGCTGCTGGCCCGCTGCTGCCGGATGGGCCGGTTCGAGGGCTCCCGATTTTTTGCGTGCGCCCGCTGACGGGGAGAGGCTGGTGGGCGGGTACCTGCAGTTCCAGTGCGGCAAGGGATTCGGCCACGGCCTGCAGGCCCGACGAACCGCTGTAATGCTCTTCCTGCGGCCAGGGTGCCGACGCGGACCGGGCCAGCCCGGGCAGGCCCTGCGGGTCAAGGATCCGGAGCGAGAAGCCGCGCTCCACCAGGTGGGCGGAGATGGACATGGCCGCCACGACCAACCATTCAAAGCCCTCGGTGGTGTGCAGCGAAGGGGACCGGCCCTCCTGCCCGGACAGGGGAAAACCTGTGTGTCCGGTCGTGAACGCTCCGGTCCTGCTGTCCAGGATCAGGGTGGCGTCCGGGGTCGTGACCGATTCCTCCTGCCGGACCATCAGTTGCCCGTGCCTGGCGGTGGCCCGCCAGTGCACGCGCCGCATCGGGTCTCCGGAGCGGTACTCGCGGGTCATCGCGTCATCCTCACTCGGATTGGCCTTCTGCGGGGTGGCCATGCTTCCGTCGCTGCCGCGGGAGCCGGTGAGCTGGGTCCCGGGCAAGTCCAGCGCGGCGGGAGTCACGGTCAGCAGGTCGCCGTCATCAAGCTGGTGCCGGCGCCGCGTGAGCCCAAACGGATCGGAAAACTCTGCCGTCACCGGTCCAACGCGGAATTGGCCGCGATGCGTTGAGCGCAGCCGGTACGCATACCTGCTGACACCTCCGAACGTCGCCGTCCGGGAGGGGAAGGAGAAAGTCGGAGGCTCACCGAACCGCGTGGGCAGTTGCTCCTGCAGGGCGACCCCCACCTGCCGGGCCGTGTTGCCATGGATGGCGAGCGTGACCGTGACGGCAGCCTCCGTCTCCACCGAAGGGGGGGAAAATTCCCGGTATACCTTCAGCGCCGGCTTGAGCAGCCTGCTGCCCACGATTGCCAGCAGTGGCAGGATCAGCAGGAACAGGGCGAGGGTCAACAGGTCACGCCGGCCCATAACGGCTGCAAACAGCAGCGACAACGCGCCCGCGGCCAGCAGTCCCCAGCCCCGGGGGCGCAGCACCCGGGGCGGCAGCCAGCCGGGCCCCATCACTGCCCCCGGGCGTCGTCGGTGCCGGTCCGCTGCCCGAAGGTGCCTGACAGATTCCTGCTGGCGCGGGGCGTCTCGGCTGCAACCGGCAATCGTTCCACCAGGCCGGCCAGCACCGTTGACGCGCTCTCACCGGAACTTGCGGTCTTGCGCTCCAGGAGCAGCCGGTGGGCCAGGACCGGTTCGGCGACAGCCACGACGTCGTCGGGCAGGACAAATTCCCGCTGCCGGAGGGCGGCATAGGCTTTCGCTGCCCGCAAAAGCTGTAACAAGGCCCGTGGGCTCGCGCCCAGCCGCAGCTTGGGACTGTTCCTGGTGGCCCGGCCGAGAGCCACGATGTACTCCTTGACGGAGCGGGAAACGTAGACCGAATGCACCAGCCGGATCATGGCCGCCACCTCGGTGCCGGTCGTCACCGCCGTGATCTGCTCCAGCGGTGAGGTCGACTGGTGCGTCTCCAGCATCTGCAGCTCCGCAGCGACGTCGGGGTAACCCATGGAAATGCGTGCCATAAACCGGTCACGCTGGGCTTCCGGCAGCGGATAGGTGCCCTCCATCTCGATGGGGTTTTGGGTGGCCACCACCATGAACGGCTCATCCAACCGATACGATCTTCCGTCCACCGTCACCTGGTGTTCTTCCATGCACTCCAGCAGCGCCGACTGGGTCTTGGCGGAGGCACGGTTGATTTCATCACCGATCACGATGTTGGCGAAGACAGCTCCGGGCCGGAATTCAAACAGCTGGGTCGCCTGGTTGAAGATTGACACTCCGGTGACGTCAGACGGCAGCAGATCGGGAGTGAACTGGATCCTGCTGACCGAGCAGTTAATGGTCCGGGCCAGCGATTTGGCCAACTGCGTCTTCCCCACGCCCGGGACATCCTCGAGCAGCAGGTGTCCCTGCGCCAGCAGGACCGTCAGGGCCAGCTCCGCTGCCTCGGCCTTCCCATCGATCACGGTGTTGACCGCGTCCAGGATGCGCCTGCTTGTCTCCTGGAACTGGGCGGGGCTCACGGCCGGCAACGCCGACGCTTCGTGGAGCATGGTGCGGTCCTCGGTGTCCATCGGCGGCCTTCCTGCTGCCCCGGCTGCGGTCCGGAGGAGCCGGCCGGCAAGCCACGGTGCTGTGCTTTTTCAACGTTACTAGTTTCAACACTGTTCCGGTCGGGAGAGTTCCCGCCCGAAAGTTTTCGAGGATCCCTGCCGGCAACGACGGGCAGGGGAGCAGGAGGTCATACCGGTCGGTAAGGTGAGGAATCATGGACAACCTCGACACTCCTTCCGCTTACCGGTCCACCATGCTTCCGGACGAGGGCCGGGGCCGGAAGGCCGGTTATCCGCCGGCGCCGGAACCGCTGCCCGTGGCAGTGATGGACAATCACACGCACCTGGAGTTCGGCAGCGATGACTCCACGCAGGTTTCCGTCCGGGACGCGCTGGACGCGGCCGGGGAGGCCGGCGTCCGCGGGGTGGTGCAGGTGGGAACCGACCTGGAGTCGTCCCGACGGGCCGTGGAACTGCTGGAGCTCGACTCCAGGCTGCTCGCCGCCGTCGCACTGCATCCCAACGACGCGCCCGAACTGGCCGCCGCCGGCGCCCTGGACGAGGCCCTCGCCGGAATTGAAGAGTTGGCCTCCCATCCGCGGGTCCGTGCCATTGGCGAAACAGGACTCGACTACTTCCGTACCGAAGAACCTGGACGAGCGGGCCAGCAATACTCCTTCCGCCGCCATATCGACATTGCCAAGCGGCTGGACCTGGCCCTGCAGATCCACGATCGGGACGCGCACGAGGACGTCGTGGCGACCCTTGGCTCCGAGGCCGTTCCGGAACGTGTCGTTTTTCACTGTTTTTCCGGGGACGAGGAGCTGGCCCGGAAATGCAACAGCAATGGCTGGTACATGTCCTTTGCCGGCACGGTGACCTTCCGCAACGCCGCCGACCTGCGGGCGGCGCTCGCCATTGCGCAACCGGAGCTGCTGTTGGTGGAAACGGACGCGCCGTTCCTGACTCCGCATCCGCATCGTGGCCGGCCCAACGCAAGCTACATGCTGCCGTGGACCGTGCGCGCCATGGCCGAGCTACGAGGGATGGACCTGGCTGACTTGTGTGGTCAGTTAGCCGCCAACACCGAAGCGGTATACGGCTCCTGGGCTGATTGAACGGTAGCCGGGATTGGCCGATAGGTCACGGTTAGGTTACGATGGGGAACTATTAGCCGGGGTCGGGGAAGGCCTTCGGATAATTTCGCTCCTGCGGTGCACCGTTCATGTGCCGCCGGACGTGCCGTGCGCAGGACCCGAACGCATCGCTGTACCCCGCGCTGGTCGCCGGGCGGGATGCTTGCCGGGAACCCGGTCGGCGCGGCCGCAACCCAGGAAGTGTGGCAGCACACCTGCCTGCGCGGAAGTCCGTTTTGGATTATTTCGTGCCTGCCGGTGCGCTATTCCCCGTGCCCGGAAGCTCGAGTAGTTACGGGTTCCTGTGCATACCTTCTTCGACAAACTGTTCACCTCCGGCGGCAAACCCAGCTTCGTCAAGATCGGCGGCCAGGCACTCGTTATCGCCGCCCTGGTATTGGGTCTGTTCGCCTTCGTCGGCAACAACAAGACCATCACGGTCAACGTTGACGGCCAGGCCAGCTCGGTCCAGTCCTTTGGCGGCTCCGTCAGCGAAGTGCTGAAGCGCGCGGACGTGCGGGTCAGCCCGGCGGACCAGGTCACTCCCGCCCTGGATGCGCCGGTCAATGACGGCACCGTGATCGATGTGAACACCTCGAAGGAAATCAAGGTCAATTTGGACGGCGCTCAGAGCGTCATCCAGACCACCTCCGCCAAAGTGGCGGACCTCATCAACCAGTTGGGCGTACTGGGTACGGCATCCGTTTCCGCTCCCAAGGACATGCAGCTGGCCAGTTCCGACGTCATCGAGATCAGCACCCCCAAGACGGTGAAGCTGCTGGCCGACGGCAACAGCCAGGACCAGACCACCACGGCCGCGACCGTCGGGGACGTCCTGCGCGCCACCGGCGTCGAACTCGGGGAAAACGACCAGCTGTCCCAGCCGGCCGATGCCCCCGTGGTCAACAACATGGTGATCAAGGTTTCCCGCATCAATCCGGCCGGAACCGCCACCGAAACCTCGGACATTCCGTTCTCCTCAGAGACGGTCGTCGACCCCAACCTGTACAAGGACGAGCGCGCCGTCACGCAGGCAGGGGCTGCCGGCAAGCTCGAAAAGACCTTCAGCATCACCACCGTTGACGGGCGCGAAGTCAGCCGCAGCCAGACCGGTGAAAAAGTCACGACCGAAGCCGTGACTGAACGCATCACGGTCGGCGGCAAGGACCGTCCCGCGCCGGCACCGGCACCGGCACCCGCACCCGCTCCGGTTGCAGCCGCACCGGCACCCGCCACGGGCAACACCGGAACACCCGCTCCCGTGGCCATGAACGCCGCCATGTGGGATCGCATCGCCATGTGTGAGTCCAGTGGAAACTGGGCCGCCAACACCGGCAACGGGTACTACGGTGGGCTGCAGTTCGACATCCCGTCCTGGCTGGCCAACGGTGGCGGAAGCTACGCCCCCCGCGCTGACCTCGCCTCCCGCGAGCAGCAGATCGACATCGCCAACCGGTATTACGCCAAGGCCGGTCTGGGCCCGTGGGGCTGTGCGCACGCCGCAGGCTGATCCACCTTCTTCAAGCGAAGCCCGTCTTCCTCCCCGCTGTTTCCGTAACGGCTGCGGAGCGGAAGGCGGGCTTTGTGCTTTCCACCGGTACCGGTTCCGGCCGGGCGGGGTCCCGAACCTCCACTACGATGGCAAGGTGACGATGTCCGTACCTGATCCGCAGCGCGGACCCTCCTCCCCGCCGCAGCCCACGGGGGAATCGGCGCCGGGACCCCAACCGCTGCTTGGAGCCACGGAAATCCGCCGGCTCGCGAACGAGATCGGGGTCCGGCCCACCAAGACCCTGGGCCAGAACTTCGTCATCGACGGCAACACCATCCGCCGGATCGTCGCTGCCGCCCGGCTGGACCCCTCGGAGACCGTTCTGGAAGTTGGACCTGGCCTCGGCTCCCTCACGCTCGGGCTGCTCGATGCCGCGGCCCGCGTCGTCGCCGTCGAAATCGATCCCGTGCTGGCCGGCAAGCTGCCGGCCACGGTACGCGCCTTCCGCCCCCACTTGGCGGACTCCCTCGACGTCGTCCTCTCGGACGCCATGCGCGTCACCGAGCTTCCGGCCGAACCCACTGCCCTCGTGGCAAACCTGCCGTACAACGTGGCCGTGCCCGTGGTGCTGCACCTGCTGGAACACTTTCCGAGCCTGCAGCACGGCCTGGTGATGGTGCAGGATGAAGTGGCGGACCGGCTCGCCGCGGCACCCGGATCCAAAACCTACGGGGTGCCGTCGGTCAAGGCAGCCTGGTACTCCTCCATGCGCAAGGCAGGAGTCATCGGTATGAACGTCTTCTGGCCGGCACCAAAGATTTCCTCGGGACTGGTCTCCTTCACCCGGAGGGAACCACCGCAGACCTCCGCCAGCCGCGAGCAGGTGTTCGCGGTCATCGATGCTGCGTTCGCGCAACGTCGGAAAACCCTGCGGGCCGCGTTGGCCGGCTGGGCGGGCGGGGCCGTCGAGGCGGAACGGTACCTGGCAACTGCCGGCGTGGACCCCCGGGCCCGGGGCGAGGTGCTGGACATCATCGCGTTCACGCGCATCGCCGAAGCGAAGGCGTTGTCCTAGGTGGCCGGTGCTGCAGTGCGGCCTCCATTGCCTGGACGGACGGTACGGGTCCGCGCGCCGGGGAAAATCAATGTTTCCTTCCGGGTGGGACCCCGTCGGCCCGATGGCTACCACGCCGTCGCCAGCCTCTACCTGGCCGTTTCCCTATTCGAAGAGGTCAGCGCCACCTCAGTACCAGGCACGGACGTTACCGTCAGCATTGCCACGGCGGCCCAACACTCCCCAGCCGTCGCCGATATTCCGCTGGATGACCGCAACCTGGCCGTCCGGGCGGCTCGGCTCATGGCCGAGGTCAGCGAACACGCGGGCGGTGTGCACCTGGAACTGACCAAGCGGGTGCCCGTGGCCGGTGGTATGGGCGGTGGCTCCGCTGATGCCGCAGCCACCCTGCTGGCCTGCGACGAGCTGTGGAACAGCGGCCTGTCGAGGGAGGAACTGGCGCATCTCGCAGCCGAGTTGGGGGCCGACGTGCCCTTTGCGCTGTTGGGAGGCGCCGCCGTCGGCCTCGGGGTGGGCGACCAACTGACTCCGGCCCTGGCACCTAACCAGCTGCACTGGGTGCTGGTCCAGTCGGACGCAGGCCTGTCCACTCCCGCGGTCTACGCCCAGCTGGACCGGTTGCGGGAAGCTGCCGGCACCAAACCGGACGAACCGCGAGCGCTGGACCCGGACGTGCTGAGCGCCCTGCGCGCCGGCGATGCCAAGGCCTTGGCCAGGGTCCTGGGCAACGACCTGGAACCGGCCTCTATCGCGTTGGCTCCGCAACTGGCAGGAGTCCTCGCCGACGGGGCGGAGTTGGGCGCCTTGGCATCGCTGGTCTCCGGATCCGGCCCCACCATCGCCCTGCTCGCCGAGGGCGAAGACGAAGCTTACGCCCTTGCTGATGCCATGGACGCGCGCGGACACCAGTCCCTGCCGGTGCACGGGCCGGTCCATGGAGCCAAGGTCATCGGCGACATTACCCGCTGACCGGGCGGTGAACCGCCATTCGGCGGTAGGCTGGATGGCCTTGATTCCTTTGGAAAGTGGTTGATCTGTGGCACACCTCCTCGGCGGCGAAAACCTCACCGTCCAGTTCGCTACCCGCACCGTGCTCGACGGCGTCACGCTGGGCCTGGAGGAGGGGGACCGGATCGGCATCGTTGGCCGCAACGGCGACGGCAAATCCACCCTCATGCGCCTGCTCGCCCAGCGGCAAACCCCCGATGAAGGCCGTGTCACGTCCCGACGGAACGTCACCGTGGGCTACCTGGACCAGTCCGACGTCCTGGACGGCGACCTCACCGTCGGGGAAGCCATCGTGGGCGACCAGGCCGAACACGAGTGGGCCTCCAATTCCAAAATCCGGGAGATCATGGGTGCCCTGGTCGGGGAAGTCGACTGGCACGCCAACGTGCACTCCCTCTCCGGGGGGCAGAAACGCAGGGTCGCGCTGGCCAAGCTGCTGATCGGCGACGACGACGTCATCATGTTGGACGAACCAACCAACCACCTCGACGTTGAAGGCGTGGCGTGGCTCGCGCGGCACCTGAAGACGCGGTGGCGCGCCACCGAGGGCGCCTTCCTGGTGGTCACCCACGACCGGTGGTTCCTGGACGAGGTCTGCACCCGGACCTGGGAAGTCCACGACGCCGTCGTCGACCCCTTCGAGGGCGGTTATGCCGCCTACGTCCTGGCCCGTGCCGAGCGTGACCGGATGGCATCGGTGGTGGAAAGCAAGCGGGCGCAGTTGGTCAAGAAGGAACTCGCCTGGCTGCGCCGCGGCGCACCGGCCCGCACCGCGAAACCCAAGTTCCGCATTGAGGCAGCCAACGAGCTGATCGCCGATGTGCCCGAACCCCGCGACACACTCTCGCTGAACAAGATGGCCACCGCCAGGCTGGGCAAGGACGTGCTGGACCTGGAAAACGTCTCCCTGGCCTATCGTGCAGATGGCGGGAACGACGACGGCGGCGCAGGCGCGGCTGACAGCAACGCCGCCGCTGCTGAAGCCGGCGCTGCTGGAGCCGACGCTGGTGGGGAAGACGGTGCGACCCGGCGCGAGTTGTTCTCCAACATCACGCTTCGGCTGGCTCCGGGGGAGCGGCTGGGCCTGGTCGGCGTCAACGGCGCCGGCAAGACCACCCTGTTGCGCCTGCTCAACGGCGAGGTTGCCCCCACCTCGGGCCGCCGAAAAAAGGGCAAGACCGTTCAGACGGCTGTACTCAGCCAGGAGGTTCGGGAGCTGGACGACGTCCTTGACCTGCGGGTGATCGAAGTGATCGAGCAGGAGAAACGGACTTTCAGCGTCGGCGGGCGCGAACTGAGCGCCGGCCAGTTGGTCGAACAGCTCGGATTCACCAACGAGAAACAGTGGACCCAGGTCCGCAGCCTGTCCGGTGGGGAACGCCGCCGGCTGCAGCTGCTGCGGCTGCTGGTGGGGGAGCCCAACGTGCTGATGCTCGATGAGCCAACCAATGACCTGGACACTGACACTCTTTCGGCGGTGGAGGATGTATTGGACGGATGGCCGGGAACACTGGTGGTGGTTTCGCACGACAGGTACCTGCTGGAGCGGGTCACGGACCGCCAGATGGCGCTGCTGGGCGACGGAAAGATCCGCGACCTTCCGGGCGGCGTCGATCAGTACCTGCAGCTCCGCGAAGCGGCCCTGGCCGTCAGCGGAGCCGGGAACGGTGCCTCCTCATCGGGAGCCGCTTCGGGTGCCGCCAACCCTGGTGCTGCCGGCGAAGGGGCGAACGGCGGAGGGGCCACCGAGGCGGAAAAGCGGGAAGCGCGCAAGGAAATCAATCGGATTGAGCGGCAGCTGGGCAAGTTGGCCAGCCAGGAGGAGAAGCTGCACGCCCAGATGGCAGCCGGGGCCGGGAACTACGAGGATCTCGCTGAGTTGAACCGCAAGCTGCAGGGCGTGAGCGCCGAAAAAGATGCGTTGGAACAGCAGTGGTTGGAAGCCTCGGAGCTGCTGGAGTAACACCACCAGCAGTCCTGCCCCTCCGCTTCCGGGGCAAAGTCGCGGGCACTGCCGTCGGCATGGCAAACTTGATACTCGTGCAGCCAGCCGGTTGGCAGCGGTTCTTCGGAACGGTCCCGCCGCAGGCAGCACGGTCCGCTCTGGTGTAATGGCAGCACCCCGGCCTTTGGAGCCGTGGAGTATAGGTTCGAATCCTATGGGCGGAACCACAGGGTCCGGAGGGCAAACCCCGCCGCGCTGGCTCACCGTAGGATTGCCCTGTGGTCCTGCTTGGACCCAGCTTGGGGCCGCCGGCGGCAATGTGCACCGGAACCGGTCAGCCAGAAACACAGCAAGGAGTGCCTGCCCGTGAGTGACCAGCCTTCCGAACCCCGCACCACTTCCCAGCCCGCGCCAGGCAGCACCGGCGAAGCGGGAAACGGCAACCGGCCCGAAGGCCCCTCAACCGCAGGCCATGCAGGTGCGGGCTCTCCAGCGGCGGTGATCGTCCTGGCCGCCGGTGCCGGCACCCGGATGAAATCACGAACCCCCAAGATCCTGCATCCCCTCGGCGGTGTTCCCCTGCTCGGGCATGCCCTCGCCGCCGCCCGTGCGCTGGAGCCCAGCAGGTTGGCAGTCGTGGTCCGGCACGAGCGCGAGCAGGTCGCTGCCGCCGTCGCCGCCCTTGACCCCCTGGCCCTGCTGGTGGACCAGGATGAGGTTCCCGGCACGGGTCGTGCCGTGCAGGTTGCCCTGGAGGCCCTGGACGCGCAGGCATCGGTCACGGGAACTGTCGTGGTCACCTACGGCGACGTGCCGCTGCTGACCCCCGACCTGCTGCGGGACCTGGTGGCCGCACATTCCGCGGACCAGAACGCGGTGACGGTGCTGACCGCCGTGTTGGATGACGCCACCGGCTACGGACGCATCCTGCGCGCCGAGGACGACACCGTGCTGGGGATCCGGGAGCACAAGGACGCCACTGCGGCCGAGCGCGGGATCCGGGAGATCAACTCGGGAATCTACGCCTTTGATGCTGCAGTGCTCCGCGACGCCCTGAACTCCGTGACCGCTGACAACGCCCAGGGTGAGATGTACCTGACCGACGTGCTGGCCCTGGCCAGGGACGCCGGTGGCAGGGTGGCCGCCGTCGTCACCACGGACCGCTGGCAGGTGGAGGGCGCCAACGACCGGGTCCAGCTCGCCGCCCTGGGCGCTGAACACAACCGGCGCATCCTGGACGCCTGGATGCGCGCCGGCGTGACGATCGTCGATCCGCGCACCACCTGGATCGATGCCTCCGTCGCATTGCAGGAGGACGTCACGGTGCTGCCCGGCACCCAACTGCACGGCTCAACCTCGGTGGCCAGGGACGCCGTCGTCGGCCCCGACACTACCCTGACCGACGTCACGGTGGGTGCCGGCGCCACCGTTATGCGCACCCACGGCAGCGGTGCCGTGATTGGGGAGGGCGCCACCGTCGGTCCGTTTACCTACCTGCGGCCCGGCACCGTGCTCGGGGAGGAGGGCAAAATCGGCGCCTTCTACGAAACCAAGAACGTCACCATCGGCCGCCGGTCCAAGCTGTCCCACCTCGGTTACGCCGGTGACGCGGAGATCGGCGAGGACACGAACATCGGCTGCGGCAATATCACCGCCAATTACGACGGCGAGCACAAGCACCGCACCGTGATCGGCTCTGGAGTCCGCACCGGGTCGAACACCGTCTTCGTGGCACCCGTGTCCGTCGGCGACGGTGCGTACAGCGGGGCCGGTGCCGTCATCCGTAAGGACGTGCCCGCCGGAGCCCTTACCCTTAGCGTCGCCCCGCAGCGCAACCTCGACGGTTGGGTGGAAACGCACCGACCCGGGTCCATCTCTGCCGGGCACGCGGCGTTGTCCGGCACGGCCTCAGAATCCTCCAGCATCCAGGCATCTACAGAAGAGGGCAACTGATCATGAGCGAAATCACGGCGCACGGCGAGAAAAAGATGGTGCTCGCCGCCGGCAGGGCGCACCCGGAACTGGCGCAGGAAATCGCCAGGGTTTTGGGCACCGAGCTGCTGCCGGTCAACGCCTACGACTTCGCGAACGGCGAGATCTACGTCCGCCCGGCGGAAAGCGTCCGCGGCACCGACGCGTTCGTGATCCAGGCCCATCCCGCCCCGTTGAACAACTGGCTGATGGAACAGCTGATCATGATCGACTCGTTGAAGCGGGCCTCCGCCAAGCGCATCACAGTGGTTTCGCCGTTCTACCCGTACGCCCGGCAGGACAAGAAGGGCCGCGGCCGTGAGCCGATCTCGGCACGCCTGGTCGCCGACCTGTACAAGACCGCCGGCGCCGACCGGATCATGAGCGTTGACCTGCACACCTCCCAGATCCAGGGCTTCTTCGACGGCCCGGTCGACCACCTGATGGCCATTCCGTTGCTCGCCGACTACATCCGTACCCGGGTGGACGCCGAGAACATCACTGTTGTTTCGCCCGACACCGGTCGTGTCCGGGTGGCTGAGCAGTGGGCCGAACGCCTCGGTGGCGCCCCTCTGGCCTTCGTGCACAAGAGCCGCGACCTGACGGTGCCCAACCAGGCGGTCTCCAAGACCGTCGTCGGGCAGATCGAGGGACGGACCTGCCTGCTGATCGACGACATGATCGACACGGGCGGAACCATCTCCGGCGCGGTCCAGGTGCTCAAGAACGCCGGCGCCAAGGACGTTATCATCGCCGCCACGCACGCCGTGTTCTCCGACCCGGCCGCCCGCCGGCTGTCCGAGAGCGGGGCCCGCGAGGTGGTCGTCACCAACACGCTGCCCATCCCGGCGGAGAAGCGGTTCCCGGAGCTGACAGTGCTTTCCATCGCGCCGTTGATCGCCCGCGCCATCCGCGAAGTGTTCGACGACGGCTCCGTCACCTCCCTCTTCGACGGCCAGGCCTAACTCTCCCTCGTTCATGGAGCCCATCGTCGATCGAGCCCGTCGGACCGTTGATCGAGCCTGTCGCTGATCGAGCTTGTCGTTGATCGAGCCTGTCGAGATCATGATTCGACGGCGGCGGGGTCTCGGTTCGTTGATCGAGCCTGTCGAGATCAGGATCCGACGGCGGCGGGGTCTCGACAGGCTCGACCAGCGGGGTCTCGACAGGCTCGACCACGGCGATCGTTGATCGAGCTTGTCGAGATCAGGACTCGACGGCGGCCGGGTCTCGACAGGCTCGACCAGCGGGGTCTCGACAGGCTCGACCACCGCGCTCGTTGATCGAGCTTGTCGAGATCAGGATCCGACCACCGAGGGTCTCGACACCACCGGGGGTCTCGACAGGCCCGACCACCGCGCTCGTGATCGAGCTTGTCGAGATCAGGATCCGACGGCGGCCGGGTCTCGACAGGCTCGACCCGCGGGGTCTCGACAGGCCCGACCCGCGGGGGTCGACCACAGACGGGCTGGACCGGCGGGGCTGGTAGACTTGTCCGGTTACCTTGGCGAGGGAGCAGTGCAGGCGTACGCGGCCCGGGAAGTATCCGAAGCCGCGCCGGCCAGCCCGACTCCGTTATCGACTGGGTCTGAAACTCCTTCGCGTGCCGCGTGATGGCCAGTGACCAGACCGCCGTCCTTGCTGGCAAACGTTTTCGTTTGCACCCACATTCCGAAGGAGAAGTACATGTCTGAGCAGAAGCTTGCCGCAGAAATCCGCACCGAGTTCGGCAAGGGCTCGGCCCGCCGCGCTCGTCGCGCCAGCCTCATCCCCGCCGTCATCTACGGGCATGGTGCCGAGCCGATCCACGTTGCCCTCCCGGAGCGGGCCACCACCCGCGCCGCCCGCAACGCCAATGCCCTGCTGACCCTGGACATCCAGGGCGAAGAGCACCTGGCCCTGATCAAGGACATTCAGCGCGACCCGCTGCTGCAGATCATCGAGCACATCGACCTGCTGACCGTCCGCCGCGGCGAAAAGGTCACTGTCGACGTGCCCGTCATCCTCACCGGTGAAGTTGCCTCCGGTGCCGTTGCCAACCTCGAGGCGAACACCATCAGCCTTGAGGCTGAAGCCACCCACATTCCGGAGAGCGTCGAGTTCAGCGTCGAGGGTCGCGAGGCGGGCCAGCACGTGCACGCTTCCGATTTGGTCCTGCCGCAGGGCTCAGCACTGCTGACCGATGCCGAGACGATGATCGTCAACATCTCCGCACCCGAAGAGCAGGACCTGGGCGATTCAGCCGTCAGCGGCGACGTCGTTTCGGAGACCGCCGACAACGCCTGATTTCGCGGGCGCAGCAACCTCTCCCGGCGCGGAAGCGATCCTCCTGCCGGGATAGAATGCACAACATGAGTAACACCTGGCTAATAGTCGGGCTCGGAAATCCCGGGCCCGACTATTCGCGTAACCGGCACAATATTGGCTACATGGTCGTTGAGGAGTTGGCCCGTCGCCTCGGTACCGGCTTCCGCAGCCACAAGGCGCGGGCCCTGGTGGCCGAAGGCCGCCTGTCGATCGGCGGCCCCAAGCTGGTCCTGGCCAAGCCGGCGACCTACATGAATACCTCGGGGGGTCCGACGGCGGCCCTGGCCCGCTTCTTTGATGTTCCGCCGGAGCGGGTCCTTGCCGTTCACGACGAAATCGACATTCCCTTCAACACGGTCCGGCTCAAACTTGGCGGTGGCGAGGGCGGACACAATGGCCTGCGCGACATCTCCGCCACCCTGGGCACCAAGGACTATCACCGGGTCCGCATCGGCGTCGGCCGCCCTCCCGGTCGGTCGGATGCCGCCACCCATGTGCTCAAGGACTTCACGGCCACGGAGTCCAAGGAGCTGCCGTTCCTCATTGACGAAGCTGCCGACGCTGCCGAGATGCTGGTTGTTTCCGGCCTGCTTGACGCCCAGCAAAAGTTCCACGGTCGCTAAGAAACGAAACAACCTTGCCTCGCGGCAGGGCCCGGCGTAACGTGCAGGACAAGGACGGTGCCGGGACGTCTTTGCGATTCACTGCCGGCAACGGCCGTGCTGCGAAGGAGCTCCGAACCGTCATGGGATGATGCCGCAAGGCATCCGGGGCTTTTTGCAGTATTGGGGGATCCATGACAACGGCGGATGGAAGAGCCTTCTCCGTCAGAGCCGCACGGGCTCATCATCCGGACCGGTCAGCAGGCGAGCTGCCCGCAACACCGTGGATTGGCAGGGCGGATGCCCTGCGCGCGGTACAGGACGCCATCAGCGGCAGCGCCGGGGGAGCACTCATCGTCGGGCCGAATGGGATCGGCAAGTCCGCACTGGTGCAGCAAGCCCTCGCTTCGCTCGCCGAAGAGGTCCTGGTCCTCACCGTCCGCGGCAGCACCGTGTCCGCCAAGACGCCCTACGGCGCCTACGCCTGGTTGCTCAGCGACCTTCCGGACGAGGTGTACGCAAATCCGATGCTGGTGCTGCAGGGCCTCGCCGCACTGATCGCCAAGCGGGCGCAGGGGCGCAGGGTGGTTCTGTGGGTTGACAACGCGGAGGAACTCGACCAGCTCGCCGTGATGGCCACGTCCCAGCTCAGCCGCCAAAACGCCGTCACCCTGGTGGTCACCACAACCGACGTTTTGCGTTCCGGTGACGAAATCCTCCGCCTGTGGACCGACGGCAGCCTGCAGCGCATTGACCTTGGGCCGCTGTTGCTGGAGGAAGCACGGGAACTCCTGGCCGCCCATTTGGGTGGCCGGGTGTCCGTTCGTGCCGCGCGGGCCCTCTGGCAGGAGACAGCCGGAAACCCCTACTTCCTGATTCTCATGTGCAGGGAACAAACGGACGCCGGATCGCTGGTGCAGCAGGACGGGATCTGGGTGCTGGCGGAGCCCCTGGTCCACTCGGGCGAGCTCGTTGACGTCATGACCTCACGGCTCCACCGGCTCCCCTCGGAGCACCGGAAGCTGATGGAAATCCTGTCATTCGTCATCGAGTTGCCGTTGGCGGTGGCGCTGCGCCTGGTCCAGCCGGATACCGTCGACCGGTTGGAAGAGCGGGGGGCTGTACAGATCGTCGCGGGGCAGGTTCCCCTGGTCCGGATCAGTCATGGCCTGACCGCAGTGGTGGTGGCCAGCCATGTCCCCTTCGGTCGTAGCCGTGAGCTGTGGGAGGAGGTGTCGGCCCTGATAGGCCAGGATCAATGGCCACCGGCCAGCCTGGTCGGATATGCCTCGTGGACTTTGGACTGTGGAGCGGTGTTGGAACCGCAGCTTGCGCTCCGCGCCGCACGGTTGGCCAATGCGGCGGGTGATTCAGTGTCGGCACTGCGCTATCTCGACGCCGTTCCGGAGATCCAGCGCAGCCCCGACGCTGTGTCGGCCGAAGTGACAGCGCTCATCAGCGCGGGCCAGCACGACCGGGCCCTCAAACTGCTCGATGCCGTGCCACCGCCGGAGGACCCCGGTGAGGCAGTGGGCTGGATAAGCCTCAAACTGCTGCACAGCTCGGTCCTGCGCACGTCCTGGCATCGGCACGCTGAAGCAGGGCAAGTGCTGACGGACCTGGAGCGCGTTGTCCTTGAGGAGCCGCACTCTGCCTTTCCCACTTCCGCCGGCGATGAGTTGCGCGCAGAGATCTTGATGGCACGCTCTGAACTGGCTGCCTACGAAGGCAGGTACAGGGATGTCCCATCAGACGTTCTGGCCCTTTTCGAAGATCATGACAGAGCGGCGGAGCTGCGGGTCCGGGCCGGGGCGTTGCTGTGCGAGGTGTACGCAGCGACGGGTCAACAGCCGCAGATGGAGGAGTTGGCGCAACGGCTGATGGTGGTCCTGCGGGAGAACCAGCTGCCGGCCCCGGCCCGCGCTGACGCCTATCAGCGCATCTTCCAGGGATACTTCCTGGTGGGCGACCTGGCCGTTTGTCGTCGGCTGGTGGGCGAGGACCAGGACACCGCCCGGGTGCGGCACCAGCGGGGCTCCGGGGGGGAGCTGGCCACTGGGCTGCTGCACGCGGCCGCCGGCCGTTCCGACGTTGCTATGGAGTCGCTTCTGCCAGCCCTCAGCCAACTCACCGTCCGCGACACGGACGACGTCCTGCCTCTTGCGACAGCGGTGACCGGTTACGCCTATGCCCTGCAAGGCAACAGGGAAAGGGCAGCCCGCTACCTCGTTCAGTCCCGGGAGTTCCAGCAGCGACCATCCTGGCAAGCGCAGCAGTTGGCGCAATACTTTCACGCTGCCGCTGCAGCCATTCTTGCCGGCATGAAGCCCGACGACGGGCCGCTTCCGTCCGGAGCCGAGCCGGCCGTGCCAGTCCCTGCCGGTAATGGCTTTATTGTGCCCACCCCTGAGGAGGCAGCCGATCAGCTGTGCCTGCTGGCTGAGCAGGCAAAGGAGCGCAGCGCCGCCGCTGTTGCGATGGCCTGCTTGGCTCCGGCGGCACGCCTCGGCAACGCGACAGCCGCCACACAGCTGGAGCAGATCGCCCGCTCCCTTCCAGGAAGCAGTGCCGCCATGTTCGCGGACCTCGCTGCCGGACTGCTGCGCGACGACGCTGAGGCCCTGCTGCGGACGGCCCGAACGGCGCAACTCCTCGATAACATCCTGCTGGCCCATGAGGCGGCGCGGCAGGCGCACGCGGTGGCAGCAAAGGTGGGAGACAGGTCCCTCATGCGCACCGCCCGCACCATGGAGAACGACAGCTTCCGCCACCTCCGGCACGCCCACAGTATCGACCAGAGGTTGAGTCAGCTGAGCAAATTCGAGCTTGAGCTGGCGCAGCTTGCTGCTTCCGGGGAAAGCAGCGCCGGTATGGGACAACGGCTGAGCCTTTCACCCCGGACCGTGGACTGGCATCTGGGGCGGATCTTCGAGAAGCTTCACGTCTCCGGCCGTGCCGAATTGCGTCAGGTGCTTGAATGACGGTGAGTGCTGAGCGCGGCCAGATCCCGTCGGCCCGGTCCCCGTTGGTCGCCGCGGAGCAGGCACTCGCCGACATCCTCGCAGCGCTTCAATCTGAGCAGAACGCCGGGGTCCTGGTCGTCGCCGGCGCCGGATTAGGCAAAAGCGCGCTCGTAATCGCGGTGCGGCAGCAACTGCCGCACCTTGGCACGCTGCATGTTCATGGCAGCCCGGCGCTCTCCCGGGTCCCTTACGGGGCGCTTGCCCCCTTGCTGCCCGAGCTGGCACCCAAGGCCGTCGCCTCGCCCATGGCGATCATGCGGGCCCTGCGCGCGCGGTTGCGCACGGGGCCAGGGGAAGAAGACGAGACTGCGCCCGCTTCCGTGCCCGCGGCCGGAACGGAACAGGGATTTGAAGCAAAGGCAACACCAGGAGCCGGGGCTGCGGATGACCGTGTTCTGGTCGTTGTCGACGACGCCCAAGTTCTGGATGAAGCAAGCGCGGAGATCCTGGCTCAGCTCGCCGACTCAAAAACGATCGTCCTGCTTGTGCTCAGCCGCAGCATAACCGACCTGCCCGCAGCAATCCGGCGGCAGGCCGAGCGCCGGCAACTGCAGGTGGTCCGGCTGCAGCCATTGGATTTGCCCGCCGTCGAACGACTGGCCCGCCAACTTTTGGGCGCCCCCGTGCTGCTGAGCACCAGCGCGGAACTGGCCCGACTCAGCGGTGGGAATCCGATGTTTTTGCAGGCCCTGGTGGCCCACGGTCTTGCAACGGGAGCACTGGTGCAGCGGTACGGCGTGTGGCTGCTGCAGAAACGCATTCTGCCCGCCGGAGGTCAGCTGATCGACCTCATCCAAGGACAGTTCTCCGCATTGTCCCGAGCCGAACGGGAAACCCTTGAACTCGTGGCCCTGGCGGAACCCCTGCCGCTTTCGGCGGCGTTCAGCTTGGGCCTACACCAGGAGATCGACGCCCTCGTCTCCGCGCGGTTCCTGACCGTGTCAGCCGATCGGGAACGGTTGTTGCGCCCGGCCCATCCTTTATATGGAGAGGCGGCACGGCAGCTGGTTCCAGCCGCACGCAGCGCCCGGCTGCGGCAAAAGGTGATGGCGGCCATGGATACGGAGCGGCCCGCCTTTGACGCCTTGCTGCGCCGGGTCAGCTGGTCATTGGATTGTGGCGTGGTCGTCCCGGCCACGGTGCTGGTCGCCGCCGCAACGACTGCCAACAACCTTTACGACGCGGACTTCGCGCTCCGTGCCGCTGCCGCCGTCGACGACCCCGCCTGGCAGGTGGCAGCCGACGTGCAGAAAGCCCGGGCGGCCTTCCACCAGGGCAGAATCGAGGCGGCCAGGGCGCTGCTGGCGAATGCGGCGGAGGGCGCGGCGGACCCGGCAACTGCCCGGATGGCGATCCTGCTGGAAGTACAGCTGGTCCTCTACCAGGGCCTTCCCACCGGCAGGCTCTCCGCGGTGGCCGCCAGATGGCGGACTGCCATCGAGCGCTTGGAACGGTCGGAGGACGGGCGCCTGCAGGAAGCAGGGCGGCCAATGGGTGCCACCACTGCCCAGCTGACCTCATCCCGCCGCGGAGCTGACCTGATCGATGCACTGGCACTGACCTGGACCGGACGGCACCGTGAGGCCGAAGAGGCGGTTGACCGCGTCCTTGCGGATTCCACCGGCGACGGCGACGACGCATCAAGGCTGCTTGCCTTGGCTCTTCGGGGCGATATCCTCGCCTCCACCGGCCGGGCCGAAAGCGCTGTCAGCTACACCTCCGAAGCCCTCGAAATAACCACAGCAGGCAACGAGTCCCTGATGATCTACTGGGAATTCGTGCTGCTGCGGCACGTTACTGCCCTGCTTCGGGCAGGCAGGTTCGACGAGTTCCAGGAAGCGGTGCGGAGTTACGCGCTCACCTCACCACGGAGCCTGGTCTACTTCGGCGGCGTCCTGGATTTCGCGCGCGGTGTGCTGCAACTGCACAACGGGCGCTGGGACGAGGCAGCGGACAGCCTCACCAGCGCCCTCATCGCCTTCCGCGTACACCAGGTCGGCGGCCTGATACCGCTTGCGGCCGGCATGGCGTCCCTTTGTGCGGCACTCACAGGCAGCGCAGGGCAGGAGCCGGCAGTGCCCACGCGCCTGCCACCGGATGCCGGCCAGTTACAGCTGCTGGGTGCCGGCTACGCCACAGCTGCCTCAGTTGTCCGTAATCCTGGAAATCAAAAAGAGCTGGCTCGGCTGGCCTCCCTCGCGGGGCGTGCCCAGGACGCTGGCATGCTTGCGGTCGAGCTCGAACTGCGGTTGCTTAGCCTGCGTGCCGGCGACGTGGAAAATCTGGCACGGGTGGAGCAGTTATCCGCCTCCATGGAAGGGCCGGTTGCTGCGCAGGCCCATGCCTTTGCGGCGGCTAGCCTTGCCGGTGATGCGGCCACCCTGCTGCGCCTGGCAACCGCCGACGGTCCAGGCGGAACGTTCACCCTTAAGCAGCAATGCACGGCAGCAGCGGTGCGTCTGGCGATCTCCTCCGGGGATGAAGAGCTGCTGCAACGGGCACGCCAGCTCGCAGCCGGGCCGGGCCCCGCAACGCTGGACAGACGAACCTCGAAAGCACAGGGGCTGACCCGGCGGGAACAGGAGATCGCCGATCTGGTGGCACAGGGCAAACGCAACGCCGACATCGCCACGGAACTCTCCCTGTCCACGAGAACGGTTGAGGGCCACATCTATCGCATCTTCGACAAGCTCGGCGTTCGTCACCGGAGTGAATTGCGACTTGCACTGAGGAAACAGGAGAACAGGCCTTAACGGACCTGAAACTCGTTGCGGGTCTCCCATAGCCTCGGTCCGTAAATCGGGAGCGGTCCGGAACGCTGAATCCGGGCGCGGTATATCGGTCCAGTCCCGTCCGGCCGGTGGCCCAGCCAAGGAAACGGGTAGAAACTACTCACGCCGGGATGCACCGGCCCTCCCTAGACTTCCCAGTAGCAGGGGAAAGCTGGGAAACGTGAGCTATACAGGCCTTTCGGGTGGAAATCGGTTCTGCATTCCGCTACCGACGTCGATGTCGGCCACAGGGCGGGAAGGGCAACGCCATGCCCTCTGACCACTCCTCCCCAGGTGTCCGGATGAACGCGCCCCCCTTGATGCCACGAAACGAACTTGCCTCCGGGCTTCTGGACGCGCTCGCGTCGCCGCACTATCTGGGTGCCGTCCTGGTGGGCAAACGCGGCGCCGGCAAGACCACACTGGTCCAGTCGGCGCTGCCTGGCGCGAACGTGGACGTCCTGCCCGTCCGCGGCAGCGCCCTGCTCATGGGCGTGCCCCTGGGAACCCTCGGATTCCTCCTGGGCGAGCTGGACGTTTCCGTGCGGGAGGAGCCGGTGCTCCTGCTGCAGACCCTCACACGGCGCCTCCGTGACCGCGGCCGTAACCGGCAACTGGTTCTCGTCGTGGACAATGCGGATGAAGTTGACGAGCTGTCGGCCCTGATTATCAGCCAACTGGCCCTGAACAGGACGGTGCGCCTGGTCGTCATCTGCCAAAACCTGGACGCGTGCCACGACGATTTCCTCAGCCTCTGGCACGAAGGATGGCTCCGGCGGATCGACGTTGACGGACTATCCCAGGCCGAGGCGGGACGGATGTTGCACGCCTTGCTCAAGGATCGGCCGACCAGGGCTGCCGTCACGGAGCTGTGGCACGCCACCGAGGGCAACCCCCGGCTGCTGCAACTGCTGGCGAAGGAGTACGTTCACGCGGGACGGCTGAAATCCAAGGGGGGCTTTTGGGTGCTTACCTCGGCACCGGTGACGCACGGTCCCCAACTCACGGACGCGGTTACAGGGCCGCTGACCCGCCTGCACCGAACCGAGCATGAACTGTTGGAGCTGGTGGCTCTCTGCGGTTTCATTTCCCTGCCTCTGCTGCTCCGGCTCGAGCCTTCCGACGCGCTCAGCCGGTTAGAGGATCAGGGACTGCTGGAAATCGGGAGCTCAGAACGGCGCAACGTTCGGTTCGCCTGTCCGTTGACGGCCGAGGTGATCGCCGCTCAGGTGGGGCTCCGCCGCCGGGCCGAGTTGCTGTACAAACTTCGGCAGGAATGCGGCGAAGACGAGTTGCCCCCTGTCTCAGCTTTCCACTATGCCGCCTGGTGCCTCGACTGTGCCGTCCCCTTGTCTGCGGAGGTCCTGCTGCGGGTGGCCGGTGCCGCCAACGAGGCCCTGGAACCGGACCTGGCCCTGCGCTTTGCCTCAGCGGTACCCGGTTACCTTGCCCATCCTGCCGCCGTGCTGGAGATAGGCCGCGCCTACGCGGTGCGCGGGGAACCCCAGGCTGCCGTCGTGGCCATTGAACATATCCGCGGCACCCTCCGGGGCCCGCTCCCGGCCGCGGTGGAAGTGGCGCTGCTCCTGCTCGAAGCACGCATCCGCAGAACGTCGGCAGAACGGTCCGCTGCGCTGCAGCAGGCGGAAGACCTCCTTGCCTCCGATGCCAAGGCCTCCGACGCCAAGGAACACGGTGGCACGGCGGCGGCCACCGGCACGGCCGCGGCCCTGCTGAGCCTGATGGTGCAGCTGGGAAAGGCAGAGCTTGCGGCCGATGAGGGCAAATATCGCGCCGTGACGGAGGTGCTCGGCGCGGATCGGCAGGCCTGGCGGGACGCGCCCATGGACCTTCGGCTGCAGGCCGATGCCCTGCAGGGACAAGCCTGGGCGGCGACGGATAAGCAGGATGAAGCGCTTGAACTGGCAGCGGCCCTGGCGCAGGCCCTGCCACGCTCGGGGGTGTCCGCCTGGTGCCGCGCCTCGGTAACCGGCCGCCTGGGCTACCTGTTCATGATTACCGGGATACCCTCCGACGCGGACCTGACCCTGCGTGGCAGTACCCGGACCGCTGGCGCGCACGACGGAACGGCCGGCGAAGTGGTCGAAGGCCTGATTTCTGCGTACGCGGGCCGCGCGGACGAGGCGTTGCGATACCTGGAACCGGCGCTGCAGCAGCTCGGAGAGGGAGACCCCGCTGACCTGGCAGCTGTGGCCGCCGCTGCCGCTGACTACTGCTGGGCGCTGCAAGGGAAGTTTGACCGGACAGGTTCGCACGGGGTCCGCCTTGAGTTGGCTGTTTCCGGGCTCACCCGTGACATGCAACGGCGCGTTGAGTACTTTGTCGCCCTGACAGCCGGGGTTGCTTCCTCCCTGACCGACGCTGTGTCCCAACTGCGCGCGCTGGCGGCGGAACAACAGGCCGAAGGAGCCTATGGCCTGGAACTTGTGGCCCTTAGCGCCGCCGTCCGCTTGGGGGACAGCTCCTCCGTCGACCGCCTGCTGGCCCTTGCAGCCCAGACCCAGGGCCCCTTCGCCAAGCTCTGCGAGGCATACGCCAAGGGCCTGGCAGGCAGGGACGCGCAGCTGCTGTTGGTGGCAATGAACCTGGCGACCGAAAGCGGCAACAGCCTGTTCGCCGTTGATATTGCCGCGGCCGCCCAAAAGGTCGCTTCCGCATCCGGCAACCGCGCCGTGCTGCGCTCGGTTCAGAGCCGAGTCGAGGAGAACCCGCACGTCGCCGCCGTACCCGCCGTTCCAGATCTACTGGACGCGCTCACCCCCCGCGAAGCCCTGGTGGCCAGGCGCGCTGCGATGGGTGCGAGCAATAAGGAGATCGCGGAGCATATGCGCATTTCCGTGCGGACCGTCGAGGGCCATCTTTACCAGATTTATGCCAAGCTGCACGTCTCCAGCCGGGCGGAGCTGGCTAAGGCTTTGGCCTCTGATCTGGATACCTAAAGACGGTCAACCAGTGGTGCCCCTATTCGGGCAAGTGGTTCGCTATCGTCACCGGTATCGAACACCAGATTTTTGGGGTAGTCCGGGCTCAAACAACACGTCTGTGTACTCGTGCAGCCGGCTGGGGCCAAGCCTAACGTGGGGTGTACCGGCCACTTCCGGCGGCGGGGGCAGATGCCTCCTCCGCCATTGGGAGCGGCTTCCGGCAGCTGCGCCAAGCAGCTCCGTCCGCGTACGAGCGGCCGGTCCCCGCGCGGGGCCGGCGGCGCCATAGCCTTCTGAGACCGAGGCTTCCCCCGGCGTCGTCGGTCCCCTTCAACAGCAGGACGGGTAGACGAGTGACAGCGACAGACATAGGTGTCGGCAGCACTTCCACCGGTACCTCCGAGCTCCAGGTCCAGTACCCAAAGGTTGGCTACGTTCGGCCGCGGACGCCGGACTCCGGCAGCCTGCAGCCCGGCACGGCCTGGTCCCGCCAATATCAACGTCTGCTGCTCGCAGGAGACATCGCCGTCGTGTGCCTGGTCCTCGCCGCGGCCCACCTGCTGCGGTTTGGCCTGGAACCCGGCCAAGCCGTGGTCCTGCCTGATGCCCAGGCACCCCTGGTGGCGGGATTCATCGCGCTCGCCTGGCTAGGCACCCTGGAGGCTTTTCGCAGCCGGGAAGTCCGGGCGCTGGGCATCGGCTCCGAGGAATACAAGCGGGTCATCAACGCCACCCTGCTGGTCTTCGGCATCTTGGCCATCATGATCCTGGCCCTCAAGCTGGACCTCTCCAGGGGATACTTCGCCATCGCGCTGCCCCTCGGCCTGATCTGCCTCCCCCTTGTTCGCTGGCTCTGGCGTTCCTGGCTGACACGGCAGCGGGTCAGGGGCCATTACCTTTCCCGGGTCGTGGTGCTCGGCAGGCCCGACGACGTCCGGTACGTCATTAATCAGATCCAGCGCAAGTCCGGGGCCGCCTACGACGTTGTGGGCGCCGCGGTGCAGGGCAAAAACCGGAAGGAATCCGTCGCCGTCGAGGGCCGAAGCATCCCCGTCGTCGCAGGCCTGGACGACGTCGTTGCCGCCGCAGCCCGTGTACAGGCAGACGCCGTCGTCGTCGCCGGACGCGTCAAGGGAGGCAATGACTACATCCGGAACCTGGGATGGCAATTGGAGGAAAGCAACACCGGACTGGTGCTCGCCACCGGAATGACGAACGTTGCCGGCCCGCGGATCCACTTCCGGCCCGTTGAGGGTTTGCCCCTCATGCATGTTGAGTTGCCGCAGTTCTCCGGCGTCAAACACCTGCTCAAGCGAATGCTGGACGTTGTCCTGGCCGGTACAGCCCTGTTGCTGCTGCTGCCGCTGCTTGCGTGCATCGCTCTCTGGGTCCACCGTGACAGCGCCGGGCCAGTCGTCTTCCGCCAGCAGCGGATCGGCCGGGGCGGCAGGACCTTTTGGATGTACAAGTTCCGTTCCATGGTGCAAACCGCTGAGCAGGACCTCGAGGCGCTCCGCGAACACAATGAGGGCGCCGGTCCACTGTTCAAACTGCGCGATGATCCACGGGTAACCAAGGCAGGGCGAACCCTGCGCAAATACTCCCTGGACGAACTGCCCCAGATTTGGAACGTCCTCAAGGGTGACATGAGCCTGGTTGGCCCGCGGCCCCCGCTGCAAAGTGAGGTCACCGCCTACACCGGTTCCGTGCACCGGCGGTTGTACATCAAACCGGGTCTGACCGGCATGTGGCAGGTCAACGGTCGCTCGGACCTCAGCTGGGAGGACAGCGTCCGGCTGGACCTCTACTACGTGGAGAACTGGTCCATCGCCATGGACCTGATGATCATCGTCCGCACCGCCCGCATGCTGGTCAAGCCGGTCGGGGCCTTCTAGCCGCCGCCAGCACCGTCGCTTCCCGGTATAGCGCCCGCCGGCCGAGGGCGCCATACCATTCTCCCGCGTTGCCGGTATCGCTGCGTGGAACGCCGTTTGTGAGGCCGATTTTTGCCTGTAAGGTGACTGCAACGACAGAGCCATCTGCGTATCCAATCGGTTCACGGCCACGGGGGTAAAAAGTGAGCGTGGATTCACCTCCTGGCGTGCCCTCAGCAGCGTTGCTGGGCGGTCCCGTCGGAGCGCAGCGTGCCATGGGCGCGGCCGAACGCCGCCTGTGGTCTTCCGTGCTGCGCCAGGACGTTGCTTCCTCCGTGCTGGACCAGTTGGGAAACCCGGCGTTCCGGGGCGTCGTCATCACCGGCCCCCTCGGAGTCGGAAAAACCACGCTCGCCCGCGCCGTCGAAAGCGCACTGGCCGGGGACACCCACATCATCAAACTGCATGGCACCAGCAGGGGCACCGCGTCCCCGTTTGGCCAGGTGGCGTTCCTCGCCGCGAAACTGGAGCCGGAAACCCTGGGCAGGCCTGAAGCGGCAGTGCACGGCATGGCCGGGCTGATCCGTGCGGATGCGGCCGGGCGTCCCGTACTCGTCATCCTCGATGACCTGCCGGCGATCGACGGCATGAGCATTGCGCTTCTGATGCACCTGCTGTTGAGCGGCACGGCCAAGATCCTGGTGCTGGCCCGCAGCACCTCCGACCTGCCCGAAGATTTCCTGTGGCTGCTCAAGGATCGCGTGCTGGCAAGTGTTGAACTGGATGCCTTTACCCGGGAAGAAGTCGCCACCCTGCTGCACGGCGTCCTGCACAACCGGGTGTCCGCTGCGGCAGTCACCACGCTTCACGCCAGCAGCAGCGGCAATCCGCTCGTACTGCACGCCATCGTCACCGAACAGCGGCGGACGGGGAACCTGCAGCTACGCAATGACGTGTGGACGATCAGCGGTCCCATCGTGCTGGAATCCGACAAGGTGCTTGGCGAACTGGTACGGGCACGGCTGGACAGCCATGATCCCGAGGCAACCGCTGCCATGGAGTATCTGGCCCTGACGCGGCGGATTCCCCTGTTTGTCCTGATCCGTCTGGTGGACCCTGAAGTGCTCGTGCGGCTGGAAGAGTCGGGCCTGATGGTGGTGACCGGCGAGGAGGGCCGCTGGGCTTCTTTGCGGGAACCCTACATGGCAGAGGTCATTCGAGGCTGGCTCCAGCTATCCCAGCGCCAACGCATGCACCGCCAGCTGTCACGCGTCCTGGGTGAACTGGACACACCGCTGACAACCGAGGAGGTGCTGAACTTTGCCGCCCTTTCCCTGGACTGCCAGCTTGGACTTGCCCCGGAGACGGCACTGGCGGCAGCGGCAGCGGCTCTGGGTCGATCCGACCCGGTGTTCGCGCTGCGCTGCCTGGAACGGTTCGGCCCGGCGGACGGGAACTGGGTGACGGCCATGCAGCACCGCGCGGCTGCCATGCTGCAACAGGGGGATCCTGCAGGAGCCGTGGCCGTCCTGGAGAAGGTTTCTCCCGCAAAACTGGAAGGACTGCCCTTGGGCGCCGTCGGGTCCTATTGGCTCGATTTTGCCCTGGCAGAGCTCTCCGCCGGCCGGCCCGAACGGGTGGCCCAGGTTCTTGCGGCCGCCCGAACCTCGGTGCAGGGGAATCAAGGAACCTCAGGGGGAGCAGACAGCGCACAGGAGGCCGTCCTACAGGTTCTGGAAGTGGCTGAACTGGCGGAACGCTCCCATCGGGGCGAGTTTTCCGCGATCGTGGACCGGCTGGAGGCAAGATGGCGCAACGGCCTGACCACCGGCGTGCGGCTGGACTGCGGCAGCCTGCTGGTGTTGGCCTACGCGTTGACCGGGCGGGAATTGGACGCGCTCGGGCTGGCCGCGGAAGTGCGGGAACTGGCCCTCCAGACGGGCGTCCAGCAGCGACTGAATGACCGGTGCCGCGAGGGCCTGTTCGCCGCCCTGCTGTTCACCGGGCAATGGCGGACCTGCATCCGCCTGCTGACGAACGCCATGGACGAACGCCCCGCGACCATGCCCTACAGCGGCGCCATGGTGGAATTGGGTCTCGGCCTGGCGTACACCTACGCCGGACGGGGAGATCTCGCAATCGGTTCCCTGCTGGCCGGCAAGGCGCAGCTGGAGAGCCACGCCGAGCGGATGTTCTCCCGGCTCGCGCACCAGGCGCTCGCCTTCGCCTACGCGCAGGTTGACGACGCGCGGGAGGCAACCGCGTTCCTGTCTGCCTCACCCGTGGATGGCCCCGATGCCGACTGGCTTGTCACCTCCATGGCCGAGTTCTGCGGCCACATGGCCAGGCGCTGGTTGGGGGACCCCAAGGCCAAGGAGCGTCTGCTCGAGTCTGCGGCATTGGACCTGGCTGCCGGCCGGTTCACCACCGCTTCCATCAGCCTTTTCGGCGCGACAGTTCATGGCAGCGATGAGGAGTTGCAGCGTCTGGAGGAGGTGTCAGCCCGCCGCCAGGGGCCGATGGCTGAGCTTAACCAGACTGTTGCCCGGGGAAGCCTGGCCAAGGACCCCCGGATTCTCCTGGAGGCGGCCGCCCAGGCCTCTGAATTGGAACTGGACGCCGTGGAGTCACGCTGCGCCGTACTTGCCGTGGATTTTGCCAGGGACGCGCGGGACACGCTTTCGGCGAGGGCGGCGCAACACCGGTTGGACCGCCTGGTCCGTGCCTTGCCCGTGCTGCCGTTGGTCCCGCGCACGGAAGGGCCGGAGCTCACCGAACGGGAACGTGAGGTGGCCAAACTGGCGGCGAAAGGCATGAGCAATCGCGAAGTCGCTGCCGCCCTGGATGTGTCAGTACGGACGGTGGAAGGCCACCTGTACCAAATCTTCACCAAACTCGGCATCACCTCCCGCGCCGAGATTGAACCCACCCTGCACGTCCGGCCCGTTCCGGGCACCCCAACCGCGGGCCCGCCATCCTTGGGCACCCCATCCCTGCCCCACGCGTTCCCGTTGCCCGCAGCACTCTCCTCCCCGGCGCCAACCGCCCTGGTGCGAACCCGGCGTCCCGGGACCGGAACTGCTGCCTGGTGACCGGCGCGTGGGTTGGCCGGGCCGATACCGAACGCGCCATCCGGGCAGCCCTGGCATCGGATGACTGCCGGGCGGTGTTCATTGTCGCCGAGACAGGGTTGGGCGCTTCTTCCCTGCTCGGCCGGATCAGCGCCGACACCGGCCACTTCCGGTCGGTCCTGCGGGTCCAGGGGAGCCCCAGCCTCTCCACGGTGCCCTACGGTGTGCTGGCACCCTACCTGGTCCAGCTGGGGGTGGCCGATGTCAGCTCCCCGGTCGCCGTCCTGCGCACCCTGTGGGCGCACCTGGGCACCGACGGCGCCGATGCCGGGACCGGTCCCGACCCGGCCGCCGGTGTTGGGCTGATCCTGGTTGACGATGCCCAGGCCGTGGATGAAGCGACCGCGGAAATGATCACCGAGTTGGTGCAGGCAGGGTGGGCCAAGGTGGTGGCAGCGTGCAAGCCACGCCCCGGCATACCGCAGCCGATGCTGCGGCTCTGGCACGAGGGCGCCGCAGAGCGCTTCGACCTGCTTCCGTTGACCGGAGAGGAAAGCCACGAGCTGTGCACCGCCCTGCTTGGTGGACATGTCCCCAACGAAACAAGTGACGCGTTCCGGCATGCCTCCGGCGGCAACCCCCTGGTGCTCAGGCTGCTGGTGCAGGAAGCGCTGAACAGCGGCGCCCTGACCGAACACCACGGTATCTGGCTGTTGTCGGAGGATGGTCCAACACCCAGCCCAGACCTCGCAGCGGTGGTCCGCAGGCAACTGATGCGGACCTCACCCGGCGGCCGGGAAGCCCTCAACCTCGTGGCGCTCGCCGAGCCGGTGGCAGTGGAACTGGTGGAGGAGCTGGCCGGCCCGGACGCGGTCGACGAGTTGCTGGAGCAGCAATTGGTGGCCCTGACGAATGACGCGGGGGGCGCGGGGCTGCGGCTGTTGAGCCCCGCCTATGGCGAGGTGCTGCGTCGCCTGGTGCCGGCCGCCCGAAGCCTGCAATTGCATCAGCTCCTGGTCAGCCGGTTGGAGGAGGAACCCCGCACGCCTGAAGCACTGCTGCGCATGGTCACCTGGGCGCTTGATTGCGGTGCCCGGGTTCCCGAAACCCAGCTGCTCCGCGCTGCCGTTCTTGCCTGCAAGCTGTTCCAGAACAACCTTGCGCTACGGATCGGTGCGGCGATCCATGACCCCGACCTGAAGGTTGAGGCGGCAGCGGTCCTGGCGCGGGCCAACTTCAACCTCGGCCGGTACCGGGCGGCCGAAGCCCTGCTTGAGCGGGACATTGAGCCGGGCCCGCACCTGTTGCCGTTGCTGCTCCGTTTCCTGCTCCGTGCAGTGACCAGGGCTGCCGTCGGACAATCGGTGGAAG
>JAODMR010000105.1 GCA_025465475.1 Micrococcaceae bacterium | reverse complement strand
GCAGCGCCGGTTCTCGACGCGCCGGGGATGGGGCAGCACTGTTTGGGTGGGACACGGCACATCCTCGGCGAGCGGGTGCATTCGCGAATCGCGGACAGGGGGGTGCCCGGAACGTCGAGCCGGAGCGATAACGAGACCAGGCGGAACGGCAGAGAACCGGCAAAGGCAGGGAAACTGCAACCCACCCATCCTACCGGCCCGCCAGGGTAGGGAAACTGTCACAACGAACCATCAAGCTGTTGAGCGTCCGAGATGTTGCTCCCGGATTCCTGTCGGACACACGGGTGACTCACCGCCCCGAACTCCCGTATTGTCTGGCTTGAGCTGAACAACAAGGGAGGCATCATGGTGAAGTCCCTGCTTGCCACATCGGCAGCCGTAGCGTCCACTGCCGCCATTGGTGCCGCTGTGTCATCAGATACGACCAGCGCATGGTACCGGTCCCTCAAGAAGCCCCCTTTCCAGCCCCCCGCCTATATCTTCCCGGTGGTGTGGACGGCTCTCTACACCGACATTGCGATCAGCTCCGCCCGGGTCTTCGACGGCAGCATTGATAGGGAAGTACGTGCACGATTTCGTGCCAGGTTGCTGATCAATCTCGTACTCAACGCTTCCTGGTCGTGGGTCTTCTTCAAGTCCCACAGGCTCGCCCCGGCCGTTGCCGTGGCCGGCGCTCTTGCCCTCAGCAGCGTTGACCTCGCTCGTCAGGCCGGAAAGGTCAGTCCCGGAGCTGGCATAGCCTTGGTACCGTACGCTGTTTGGTGCACTTTTGCCACCGTGCTCAGCACCGCCATCTGGCGCGACAACCCGCAGCGCTGACCTTTCGCCAGTTGATGATGCACTGCGGTGTGTGGGAAAGGAGCAGTACGGCGCCGCGGATGACGGCTCCGTCTTTAGGACGTCACACCGAAGAGGGTTTTCGCGCCATCCGGCGCCGACGGGGAGTCAATCTTAGGGGCGGGGCAAGGACGCGCTCACAGGTGGGACGGAGCGGTGAGGCCCTCGATAACACGGTCCACGACGAGGCCAGACAGGTATCGAGTTCCTCGGTGGGCAATCCTCGGAGCGGGCCACGAGTGATGAGGTCCGCCGTCCCGCGCACAGCGGACCAGCAGAGCCACTCCGCTCCCTGGCGGCGCTCGACCGGGAGCAAAGGCCTTGCGGCATGGGAATACGCGTTTGGTTCCTTGACACTATCAATGGGCCACGTTTTTCTGACGGCGTCCGTGGACCTGTTCGTGTGGCCGGCAGTCATTCTCGCCGTCATGCGTGCCCTGTTGCGGGGACGGCCCTGGTGGTGGCTGGTCGCTGGCACCATCGCCGCGCTCAGCTTGTACAACAAGTTCCTCATCGTGATGCTGCTCGCGGCGTTGGCCATTGGGCTTTTGGCGCTGGGTCCCCGCAGAGCGGTTTGGTCCCCCTGGGTGCTGGGGGGGCGTGGTCCTGGCTCTTGTGGCGGGCCTCCCGAACATCATCTACCAGGTAGCCAATGGATGGCCGCAGCTGACCATGGGTGCTGCCCTGTCTGCCCACAATGCAGGCAGTGTCCGCCCCCTCATGTGGCCGTTTCTGCTTCTGATGCTGGGTCCGCCCCTGGTGCCGTTCTGGGTCGCAGGTTTGGTTGCCCTGCTCCGTCGCCGTGACTGGCGGCCCATCCGCTGCCTCGGTAGTAGGTGCGGTCATTTCCCTTCCCGTGATTCCTCTCGGCGTGCTGGGACAAACCGCCATTCCGGGCATCAATTCGGCGACGCCGGACCAGGTTGGATGGCCGGCCTATGTTGATCAGGTGGGGGAGGTGGTCCACCAGCAGGGCGAGGAGGATGACCTCGTCATTCTCGCAAGCAACTATGGCGAGGCGGGCGCAATCGACCGGTTCCGTGAAGGACAGTTGCCGGCTGTGTACAGCGGTCACAATGCGTTGTATTCGTCGGGTCCCCCAGCAGAACCGGTCAAGGCCGTTGTGGTGGTGGGCGCGATGCTGGAAAAGGTTCGCCCGTACTTCGCGGGTTGCACCATCGCACGGAGTTTGGACAACGGCACGGATGTGGACAACGAAGAGCAAGGCGAACCGATTGCTGTGTGCACCGGGCGGCTGGTCGGCTGGAACAGCATTTGGCCGGCACTTCGGCACCTCGACTAGGGGAGGGGGATGATGCTGAACTTCAGCTGGCAGGGTGTTCAGCCACGCAGCACTGAACGCCTTCAGCTCACGGTAGGCGAGTTCGTTCGGGCGTGGTCCGTCGTCGCATATGGCGACGAACGCTACGACTACGAGGTGACCCTTGCCTATGACTGGGTTTTCCGTCAACTTACCGTTCATTCTCGCGATGAACGGCGACTCGATGTCCGACGCGGCACCGACGGGACGTGGACAGTCGATGGCGAGCTCCGTCCCGATCTGATGGACGCCATCGACGTTGACTTGGCGTTCAGCCCCTTCACCAACACCCTGCCGATTCGACGCCTCAACCTCGCGATCGGGTCGGCGGCCGTGATTACCGCCGCCTACGTCGATGGCCCCTCCTTGAGGGTAGTGCCAGACGCCCAGAGTTACACGAGAACCGCGAACAATCGATACCTCTATGAGTCGCTGGACGGTGACTTCAGCCGCGAGATCACCGTCGATGCTCAAGGGTTCGTGGTTGACTATCCGGGCCTGTTCTCACGCTCCCCATCGGCTGGCCATCCCCCTGTGGCCAAGCCGCCCGGAACCACGCCCTCGCCGTTTTGAAACAGGGGAGCGGTTGTCCCCAGGCGGCGCCGGGGTACCAGTGGGCGGAGAGGCAGCGGTCCAGGTCCGCTCGTCTGCCATCAGCCAAGCTCTCGCACCGATGCGCTAGCGAGGAGTGATGGCCTGAATTAGACTCAGGGACTCGGCGTGTCGACCGTGATGTCGATAAACCGTCGCCCGGCCTGACCGCGCTATGGTCCAGGAAATAATCCAATCGAAGGAACCTACCGTGCCTGTCATCGCTATTATCGGAGCTGGACCGGGACTTGGAGCGGCAGTTGCGCGAAGGTTTGGACGCGAAGGCTTCTCGATAGCCCTGATCTCAAGGAACCAGTCGAAGCTTGACGGCATGGTCGAGGAGCTCCAGGCCATCGGCCTGACCGCGCGTGGTTATGCCGCGGACGTGCTGGTACCCGCGGCGCTTGAGGATGCCCTTGCACGTGCCGCGGCAGAGCTGGGCCCGATCACTACGTTGCAGTACAGCCCACTCCCGTCACGTGACTACCTGAAACCGGTACTCGACATGACTCCTGAGCTGGCCCTGGAAGCATTCCAGTTCTCTGCTCTTGGACTCATTCACGCGGTGCGTACAGTGCTCCCAGCGATGCGTCAGGCAGGAGGCGGCAGCGTCATCCTGATCAACGGCGGAACCTCGGTGAAGGCGCGCGCCGGCTTTGCAGGCACGTCGGTCGCCTTTCCGGCCGAGAGCGCCTACGGCGAGATGCTCCACGACGCACTCGAGGTTGAGGGGATCCGTGTAGCGCAACTTGTGATCCCCGGGGGAATTCCTAAGCTTCAGCTTGTCAATGGCATCGACGACGTCGCCGATCGCATTTGGGGCCTCCATGCCGTTCCGGGTCCGTTCCGCACGATGCTCATCCCGCTGGAGGACGGCAGGGAGTAGGGGCGCTATTGGCGACTACGCGACGCCTCCTGCTCGGACATGCTTTCCGGAGGCCGTCGAACGGCCACCTGTTTATCTGGCGCGCCCGCATGCGCCAATCTTACAACGTCTCATTTCGACACATGATGACTCGCTCCCGGACCACCGTCCGTAACATTGCGGTAAGTACAACGCAGGTTTTCACATTTTCGCCGCGAAGGGTTATAAGTTCTTGTCACTCGATTCACTGCCCGTCCTGGACTTCAGTCAACTGAGAGCAGGTGTGAAAGAGGCGGCCAACTTTAGGGACGAACTCCGCAATGCCATGCATGACGTGGGATTCCTGTACTTGGCCGGCCACGGGATACCGCAGCAACTCATTGACAACATGCTCGACATCTCTCGACAGTTCTTCAACCTGCCGATCGAACAGAAGCTCGCTGTGGAAAACATCCACAGCCCGCAATTCCGGGGTTATACGCGCATAGGCGGCGAACTCACCGACAGTGCCGTCGACTGGCGCGAGCAAATCGATATCGGCGCGGAACGAGCCACCCCGAAGCCAGGGGCCGGGGTGGCGGACTACTGGCGTCTGGAAGGACCCAATCTTTGGCCCGCTGGACTACCGGAAATGCAGGAAATCGTTTCAGAGTGGACCGAGAGGTTGAGTGAAATCTCGCTCGAGTTGATGCGGGCGCTCGCGTTATCACTGGGAGCACCCGAAGACAGCTTTGATGAGGCCTTCGCGTCAGGGGCTTTCCCCATGCTCAAAATTGTGCGTTATCCGGGGGAGTCCGGTCCCGAGCCGAAACAGGGCGTGGGTTCCCACCGTGATGGTGGCGTGCTGACACTGCTTCTCGTCGAACCCGGTAAGGGCGGACTTCAGGTCGAATACAACGGGACGTGGATCGACGCACCTCAGGTCCCTGGCACATTTGTCGTCAATATCGGCGAGATGCTTGAACTGGCAACGAATGGCTACCTCAAGGCGACACTCCACCGCGTCATTTCACCGATCCGGGGTTCAGACAGGATCTCATTGCCGTTCTTCTACAATCCTGCGTTGAACGCCACCATGCCCCGGCTAGCCATGAGCCGGGAGTTTCAGGCCAAAACCCGTGGACTTTCGGTTGAACATACCAACAGCCCGTTCCTGGAAACCTAAGGGGACAACGCCCTCCGATACCGCTTGAGAGCCCACCCCAACGTTGCTGCAGCCCACCATGCGGACCTCATAAAGGGTTGATGTCCGCAGCGCCACCGTGACTCTGAACAGCCTCCCTTTATCGCCCAGAGTCACGGTTTTACGCGCTTCTGGATGCTTTCAGGACCAAGTCGTCGCCGTGGTGGCTCCCACCACCACCGACTACGTGGCGGGGTCTGCGTTCCGCGATCTGAATCCGCCATCCGGGTCCCAGCATTGCTAGCAGGTCCTCGTGCGAGACATAGCTTTCGGGATCGAAGCCGTGTGCCTTTGCCCGTTCCACATCAACATCGGCATGGTGCACCACGAGGAGCGTTCCACGCGGTGCCACAGCGTCAAGGAGCGCACTCTCTGCTTTCTTGTCCGGGGTCCGCAAAAGTGCTGGGTACTGTACCGAGACCAGATCGAATCCGGCCGCCGGCAAAACCGCTTCGAGAAGTCCAGCGTGCAGGAACTTCACAGTTGCCTGCGATTCCAGCGCGGCACGCTGAGCACGCTGCAGCGCCACCGCCGACACATCGAGGGCCAGGACGTCCCAGCCGTGCTGTGCCAACCAGATCGCGTCCGCACCCTCTCCGCACCCCACATCGAGAGCGCGTCCAGGAGCCTGGTCTCCGACAGCTGCAATAAGAGCTCCGTTCGGTCGACCACTCCAGACCTGATCAGCACTCGCGTATCTTCGATCCCAGTCGCCGTCCTTCTTGGGAACCGCTGCTAGGTGTGGATCACCAGGGGCAGCGTTTCGTTCGTCCCGTCCAGAAGCTGAGTGCGTCATGAATATATCCTTGCAAGTTGGCGGAGGATGCAGGCGACAAGACCGCCGATTATTAACGAGCGGGTTGGAGGGCGAGTTTCACGCCGAATCCCACGAGCACGGTTCCGGTGATGCTGTCGGCCCCGACCTTGGGGTTAAGCAAGTTTGTTCCGGTACCGGTGAGTCAACCCTTGCTACGCCCCAGATCATCGCACCGGTGTTGATGCCCGGCGCCGTCGCATAGGCGAAGTCACCGTTCAAGGATAGGTGCGGCAAAGCGCGACGTTCAGAATGATCCTGTTGCGACGATCGCTGAAACCCGCCCAGCGCTCAGTAGCATCTGCATTTGAGGGTGTGGCTTTGCGGCCGGGCTGTGGCGGGTCGGTGGATGTCCGGAGCGCCACATCAATCTCCTCACCGGAACCAGGCCCGCAGGCCACTGTTGATTGGCTGCGAAGCCCCGACCGATCCGTGACAGGGAATCCCATATCACTTTCGCTACCCGGTGATACTATGTAGTGGAAGTCAGTAATACTAAGTAGCAGATGTAGGGGCCGGGATGAGCAAGCAGATGACCGAGATGCTCAAGGGCACGCTGGAGGGCGTGGTCCTTGCGATCCTGGCCGTGCAGCCGGCCTACGGCTACGAAATTACGGCGCGACTGCGCGAGCAGGGCTTTTCCGACATTGCCGAGGGAACCGTCTATGCGCTGCTGGTCAGGGTCGAGCAGCGTGGCCTGGTGGACGTGGCGAAAGTTCCGTCCGAGAAGGGTCCGCCGCGCAAGGTCTACTCGCTGAACGCATCCGGTGGCGAGTACCTCGAAGAGTTCTGGAGGACCTGGAGATTCCTCGCAGAACGTATCGAACAGCTCCACCAAGGAGAGAAGTGATCATGGTCGCGAAGTGGATTGAGGCCCTTACCGGCCCGCTGGAGCAGAAGAAGCAATACAGGCAGTACAAGGCCCGCATCGAGGCACTCCCCAAGCCCTACAGTGATGCCGCTAAGGCCTTCGAGCGGTACTTCATGATCTACGGGGGCGCCACCGACGGCGACACGCTCGTGAAGATGTTCGCCGATTTCGCCGACCTGTGGGAGCGCGCCGCCATCGACGGCACGCCCGTGAGGGCGATCGTCGGGGATGATCCCGTCGAGTTCGCCGAAACGTTCACGCAGGCCTACGGCGGCACGCGGTGGATCGACAAGGAACGTTCCCGCCTCACGAAGGCGATCGAAACCGCCGAGAGGGATGAGCGGCGATGACCACAGAAGCAGCCATCCGGGTGCAGGGCATCGCGAAATCGTTCGGGAACCTGCAGGTGCTGCGCGGCGTCGACTTCGAGGTGGAGGCGGGGAACATCGTCGCGCTGCTCGGCTCCAACGGTGCGGGCAAGACCACGCTGGTGCGGATCCTGTCGACGCTGCTGACGGCCGACTCAGGCACCGCCACGGTGCATGGCTTCGACGTCGCCGGAAAGCCTGGTGACGTGCGCGAGTCGATCAGCCTGACCGGCCAGTTCGCCGCCGTCGATGACGTACTGACCGGAAGGGAGAACCTCGTGCTTGTTGCCAGGCTGCGGCACCTGAAGAACCCCGGCAGGATCGCCGATGACCTGCTTGCCCGTTTCACACTCACCGACGCAGGTAACCGGAAAACTGCGACCTACTCGGGGGGCATGCGACGCCGGCTCGACATCGCGATGAGCCTGATCGGGAGCCCGCCGGTTATCTTCCTTGACGAACCGACGACAGGGCTTGACCCCCAAGCGCGCATCGAGGTCCGGCAGACCGTCAAGCAACTCGCCGGTCAGGGCACCACCGTGCTGCTCACGACGCAGTACCTCGACGAGGCCGAGCAGCTCGCCGACCGCATAGCGATACTGCACAAGGGCACAATAATCCAGAACGGAACCCTGGCCGAACTCCAGCAACTCCTCCCGGCCGCCGAGGTCGAATACGTCCAGAAACAGCCCTCCCTTGAAGACGTCTTCCTCGCCCTCACGGGTGACCCCCGCGAGGCTGATGCCGACGACGACCGTAGGGTCCCTGCGGGAAAGGAACTCCGATGACCAGCCATGCTCTCGGTGATACCGGCGTCCTCACTGGCCGCTCACTGCGCCACATTCTCCGCAGCCCCGATACGATTCTCACCACCGCCGTCACTCCGGTCGCGTTGATGCTGCTGTTCGTGTACGTGCTCGGCGGCGCCATCCGCACCGGATCCAGCGAATCGTACGTCAACTACATGCTGCCCGGCATCTTGCTGATCACCATCGCGTCGGGTATTGCCTACACCGCCTACCGGTTGTTCCTGGACCTGCAGGGCGGCATCTTCGAACGCTTCCAATCCATGCCCATCGCCCGATCGAGCGTGCTCTGGGCACACGTGCTGACCTCCCTGGTCGCGAACCTGGTCTCGGTAACCGTCGTCATCGGCGTCGCCCTGGTCATGGGGTTCCGCACAGGGGCCAACGTGGCGAACTGGCTCGCCGTCGCGGGCATCCTGATCCTCTTCACCGTGGCACTGACCTGGATCGCCGTAATCGCCGGCCTCTCGGCCAAGACCGTGGACGGGGCGAGTGCGTTCAGCTACCCGCTGATCTTCCTGCCGTTCATCAGCTCCGCCTTCGTGCCGACCGCCTCGATGCCCGCGCCGGTCGCTTGGTTCGCCCAGAACCAGCCCGTAACCTCCATCGTGAATACCATCCGGGCCCTGTTCGCCCAGCAATCCATCGGCGGTGACATTTGGATAGCTTTGGCCTGGCTCGTCGGCATCCTGGCCGTCGCCTACGCCTTTGCGGTCACCATCTACCGGCGCAAGATCAGCTGAGGCCTGTCTCAGCCCGCGCACGGCAACCGGCCCGCCCGGCCGGCCCGGCCCGGTTGCCCTGTGCAATGAAGAAGCGGTTTGAGCGGCTTTAGTTCCGCGACCGGGTCGACTCATGTCCTGGGGTTTCCGGAGCCGGGGGAGGATCGCTGGCTGCGCCGGACTGTAGCAGCATGGTCAAGTGTTCCACCTGGGCTGAGAGCCGTCGGAGTTCCTCCCTGATGGGTACCTCGGCGGAGTCGATCTCGGAAGCGGTTTCCTCCGCCACCGATTGCACCATCCAGGACGCCACGGATGCCGTGACGACGCCCAGCACGGCGACCCCGCCGATCATGAGCCCAGCGGCAACACACCGGCCCAGCATGGTTACGGGGTAATGATCGCCGTACCCGACTGTTGTAATGGTGCTCATGGCCCACCAAGCGGCGTCCCCGAAGGAGACCAGGTTGGAGCCGGGGGCGTTTTCTTCGGCGTCAAGAACTGCCAGCGCGCCGGCGTAGATCAGCAGCGCAGCCGAGCCGAGCACAAAGATGAGTACGCGGCCGCGTAAGGCGTTTCCTCCTACTCGGTGAACCACCCGCAGGAGGCTGACCAAACGCAGCAGCCGCAAGGGCCGCAGGGCCGGCAAGGCGACAATGGCCAACTCGTGCAGGTTTCGAATAAACCATCGCCCGCGGTCCGGAGCCAGCATTAGAGTCACCACGTAATCCACAGCAAACGCTACCCAGGTCACCCAAATCAGGGTCTCTACGATGACAGAGTCGGTGTTGGTGATGACCTGGATGGAGTACGCGGTCAGGAACAGCAGAGCCGCGACTATCAACGGCCACTCCGAGCGCCTCCGCCACTTTTCTTGATTCATGGCTGCAGTTTAGGGCAGGGCCGTTCAGCGGTCTTTTGGCCATGCGCGACGCGAGCACGCCCCGACAAGCGAACTCAGCACCACAGGGATCCTCCGTATACCGGGCTGATGTATTTGGTGGGGGAGGTCAAGCTGTTCTTCGGCCGGCAGGGAGGCCTCATCCTGGAAGGAGACGGCGACGGGGTCTCCCACCCGGTGGGCGTCACCGACCAGGGTATGTCCTACCCGCTGGCCCGCAACGACTTCAACGATTCGGAGTTCTGCGGACCCGCTTTCAGCACCGACGGCACGTGGCCTTTCACCAACATACAGTCCCCCGGATTCCCCCGGGCCATCACCGGACCATGGACAAGTCCTTCCAACGCGGCCACCAAATAGAGGAAAAACACGGTCAGGGGGCCGCAGGCTCACCCATACGAGTGAGCCGGCGGCGCCACCATTTTGAAAAAGTTCCGCCGGCAGCGTCGGCTACTTCTGTCTGGACTTCCTCGATGACGGCCGAGTGTCTGCCAAGTTGATCGAGTTCGTGGGGGGGTTCGGCCCGTTCGGAGACGACGAAGAAGTTCCGCCAGATCGGCATCAAAGGGACGACGGCGAGGCCCTGGTAGACCGTTGCAATGCCCGCGTCGAGTGCTTCGCGGGGACTGTTCAGTTGGTGATCCTCGCCCATGATCGACGTTGCCCCGCGTGCCCCTCCTTCTGGCCGGTCAGGGCTCGGCCCTGGCGATGGTCGAGGCCTACACGCTGCCACCGAACTGGTAACGACCAGGGACCACGCCCAGGCCTTCACCCGTTACCAGCAGCGGCTGGGCCGGTTGCTGCGTTCCAAGCAGGGCGCCGCGGTGGGCCTGGGCCTGGCGTTTGCGCCGAAGAACAGGTCCAGCTTCTGGCCAGGAATACCGTGAGGCGCATGATGCGTCTGCCCAAGGTAGCCGACCTTGCGATGGGCCGGAGCTTCCACGACTTCGTGGACCTCCCGCCCTATCCCCGCACCGAGTCAGCCCGCTACGCGGATGGTTTGACCCCGCTTCACCAAGTTGGCACCCCAGCAACAGCAGGCGATCCTGGAGGCGGCTCTTGGCGCGTTCGCCGCCCACGGATTCCATGGCGCCTCGCTTAACCGGGCGATCGAGTATCCCTTCATTAGTCCGACGTGTGGGGGAGAAGGGAAGAGGCGAACGGCGCTTTGCTAGGGGGTTCCCACCAGGTTGTCAGCGGCGCTGTCCATGTGTTCGTGGATGGTCTTCCGTGCAAGGGACGCATCGCCGGTATCAATGGCGGACACGATGTCACGGTGGCGTTCAACGCTCATGTTGCTGACGCCACGCTCCAGCCCTGCAAACATGATTGACATGCGAATGGATCCTTCCAGGGAAGTCCAGGTGTGCAGCAGTGTTTCATTGCCGGTGAGCCGGCACAGTGACCGATGGAACTCCATGTCCGATTCAATACGCTCCTCCAGTGAAGCCCCGCGCAGAGCCTCCATGACGTCAATTGCCTGGTGCAGGGATTCGATCACTGCCATGCGGTCCGGGAGCTCACAAAGGGTACGTGCGGCCAAGGATTCCAAGGCCGCCCGAACGGCGAAGATATCCTTGATTTCCTTTTCGTCAAGATGGCGCACCGACAACCGACCGCGAGGTCCGGCGGACAGGAGCCCTTCCTGTTCCAGCTGACGGAGAGCTTCGCGGAGCGTTCCTCGGCTGATCTGCAGCATCTCTGAGAGTTCGGTTTCCACCAGGTGCCGCCCCGGGGCCAATTGCCCGCTGGTGATGGCTGTCCGCAGGGAGGCCAGGGCCTGCTCGCGCAAACTCTTTTTTTCCAGTCCGAGGAGAGTAACGACTGATCCTGGCATGATGTTTCCTCTGTTCGGGTGGCTCGGCGTGCAGTAACGGTCAGCACTCGACTGTTGACAGTGATTCTAACTGCTAAGTGGGGACCCGTTGCGGAGTTCCCCACCCAGCGACCAGTGATTAGCCGAGTTCGGCGAGGACTTTGGCGACGATCCGTTGAACCGATAGTCCGTACCGTTCATGCAGCGTCGGCAGGGCGCCGGCATTCAGGAACTCGTCGGGCAGGGCGACCGGGACGACTCGTTTGCCGATCCCGGCCGCAGTGGCTGATGCGGCGACTGTTTCGAACAATCCCCCCACGACGGTGTGGTTTTCCAGGGTGACGGCCAGGCGGTCCGTGTTGAGCTCCGCGAGCACGGTTTCTTTGTCGAACGGTTTGATGGTTGGGGTGTGGACCACTGCGACGTCCACGTTGTGTCCAGCCAGGGTCTGCGCCGCCTGAAGTGCGCGCATGGTCATCAGCCCGCTGGAGATGAAGACGACGTCATTGCCCCCGCGCAGGACCTTGGCTTTGCCGAGTTCGAAGGTGTAGTCATACTCGTCCAGGACTGTGGGGACGTTGCCGCGCAGCAGTCGAAGGTAGGTGGGCCCGCTGCTGGCAGCGAGCTGGGGGACCGCCTGTTCGATGTCAACGGAGTCGCAGGGGTCCACGATAGTGAGGTTGGGCATGCCACGGAAAATGGCGATGTCCTCGGTGGCCTGGTGGCTGGGTCCGTAGCCGGTGGTCAGTCCGGGCAAACCGCCCACGATATTGACGTTGAGGTTGGGTTCGGCGATGTCCAGGCACAGGAAATCGTAGGCGCGACGCGCCGCGAACACGGAGTACGTGGATGCGAACGGTACCAGGCCGGTTTCGGCAAATCCGGCGGCAGCACCAAAAAGGAGTTGTTCGGCCATGCCCATCTGGAAGAACCGCTCCGGGAAAGCCTTTGCGAAGATGTGCATGTCCGTGTACTTGCCAAGATCCGCCGTCAGTCCGACGATCTTGTCGTTTTCCTGAGCGGCCTTCACCAGAGCGTGCCCGAAAGGGGCTGCCGATGTTTTTTGACCGGGATCAGCAAATGAGGCAATCATGGCGGAGGTCTTAAGTTTGGGTGCTGTTGAGGTGCTCATTTGCTGGCCTTCCCTTCAAATCCTGCAGTCAATTGCTCACGGCAAAGCTGCCATTCGTGTTCGTCGATGCGCATGAAGTGCGCCTTTTCGCGGTCTTCGAGGAGCGGTACTCCACGACCGACTTTCGTGTCGCAAAGGATCACCGAGGGGCGCCCGACGTTGGAGGCCTGTGCAGCTGCGTTATCGAAGGCCTGCAACAGCGCGGTCAGGTCGTTGCCGTCCACGCGTTGGGTGTACCAGCCAAAGGCTTCCCACTTTTCAGTCACAGGTTCGGTGCGCAGCACCGTATCGGTCTTGCCGTCGGCCTGGAGGGCGTTGATGTCCACCATGGCGGTGAGGTTGCCAAGCTGATGGTGGTGGGCACCCATGGCGGCTTCCCAGGTAGACCCTTCGTCCAGTTCGCCGTCGGAAAGGAAGTTGTACACCCTCGACGTGGAGCCCTGGTGGCGTAGCCCCAGGCTGATTCCCACGGCAACGCCCAACCCGTGACCAAGGGATCCGCCTGAGATTTCCATGCCGGGGGTGTATGTGGACATCCCGGACATCGGCAGCCTGGAGTCATCCGACCCGTACGTTTCCAGCTCTTCGACAGGGATCATGCCCGCCTCAGCGAGGGCCGCGTAATGACCGATGGCGTAGTGGCCGGTGGAAAGAAGGAAGCGGTCGCGATCTTGCCATTCGGGTTCTGCCGCCCGAAAGCGGAGCTGATCTGCGTAGACGGCTGCCAGCATGTCGGCAGCTCCCAAGGCCTGGCCCACGTAACCCTGCCCCTGCACTTCGCCCATGGTGAGGGCGTGGTGCCGTATGCGATAGGCAGCGTCAGTGACTGCCTGCAACCGGTCGGACGTGACGCCGACCGCTCCGCCTGGTGTCTGTGTTTCCTGAGTGAGGACCACTGTTTTCCCTTTCATGATGTAGCGGTATGTGTGTTCGGCGCGTGGGCCGGGATTTGATGGAGCGGGAGTCCGGCCGTTAGGGGATTGGGGGTGCTTTTGGTGGCGGCGTCAGCCAGCTCACGCTCCCGCTTGCCCCAGGTTTCGCGGGTCAGGATGGCGGCCAGCAGGCCGATGGCTGCGTAGAGTCCGAAGAGCAGGGCTGGCCCCATCCATCCGAAGCTAACGAACAGCAGGGTGGTAATGAAGGGGGTGAAGCCGGAAACCATGGCAGAGATCTGGTAGGCCAGTGAGGCTCCTGATGCGCGGGTCTTAGCCTGGAAGAGTTCGGGGAACCAGGGGCCTTGGGTGCCGGCCAGCGAGTTCTGGCATACGGCGTAGGAGAGGATCAGGGTGGCGATCACAAAGATGAGCAGTCCCGTGTTGACGAGCAGGAACATCGGAACGGCAAAAAGTACAGCGAAGGCACAGGACCAGAGGTAGACGGGGCGCCGGCCGATCCTGTCGGTCAACCGCGCCCATGCCTGGGTGGCGAAAATGCCAATTGCGGAGGCAATGCACAAGGCCACCAGAGTTTGGGTCTTGTCGGCAAGGTGCTGGCTGTTCAGATACGAGATCATGTAGGTGACGGATACGGCGTAGCCGGCAGTTTCAGCGATGCGCAGGCCGATGCCCTTAAGGATGCTGCGCCAGTCAGTCCTGATGACTTCAGTGATGGGTGATTTCACGATGGCGCCGCTATCCCTGACCTCGTCGAACACCGGGGACTCGGGAACCTTGGAACGGATGATCAAGCCGACGACCACCAACACGATGCTGGCCAGAAAGGGAATGCGCCAGGCCAGTTCGCCCCCGAGTTGGACGCTGACAAGGAATACCAGGTTGGCCAGCAGCAGCCCGACAGGGAAACCTGCCTGCACGATGCCGGTGAACTTGCCTTTTGATTTCCAAGGGGCGTGCTCGTAGCTCATCAGGATGGCACCACCCCACTCCGCGCCGAAGGCCAGGCCTTGGACGATGCGGACAAAGACCAGCAGGGCAGGAGCGAGGAGGCCGACCTGGCTGTAGGTAGGCAGCAACCCAATCATGAAAGTAGCGACGCCCATCAGGATCAAGGATGTGACCAGGACGGGTTTCCGTCCCACCTTGTCCCCAAGGTGACCACCGATGATGCCACCGAGCGGCCGGGCGGCAAATCCGACACCCAAAGTGGCAAAGGCGGCCAGTGTGCCTGTTACCGGGTCACCCGTCGGGAAGAAGGCTGTGCCGAAAAATAGGGCTGCCGCGGTGCCGAAACCGATGAAATCGTAGGTCTCTATGACGGCGCCAACGCCGGAGCCGATGGCAACCCGTCTTGCATCCTTGGTTCCGTGAATAGGCCCGCGCATCGCCAGAGCTTCGTTGCTCATGAATCTTTACCTTTCGAAATGCGACGGGCGCTTGGGCGCTGGTCGCGGTCAACTGTCAACAACAGGTGAAAACAGTGTGACCTCCGTCATCCCTCACTGTCAACAGTTGACGGCGACAGTTGACTGTCAACAACGGACGGGTACTATGACTTATGTCACGTCGGAGGTGCTTGCGGAGCAGATTCATCACCGGCACCATCACCTGAACACCACAAGGAGCATCATGACCACCAACATTCAGCGGACCGCTGTCCTCACCGGAGCCACCTCCGACCGGGGTATCGGCATCACCACGGCACGCCGCTACGCGCGGGAGGGCTGGGCCGTCGTCATTCTGGACCTCGACGGTGAAAAGTCCAGAAAGGTGGCCGCAGAAATTGGCAATGAGTTTGACGTCCCGGCCTTTGGCCACGAAATCGATGTGGCCAGCGAGGAATCAGTGACGGCTGCCCAACTGGCCGTCGAGACCGAAATCAATAACGGCGCACTTCCCGCAGTCGGCGCCTTGGCCAACATCGCCGGGATCACCTCTCCCGTACCCTTCCTCGAAACGACCCTGGAACTATGGAACAAGGTCATGGCGGTCAACTCCACCGGAACCTACCTGGTCACCAAGGCCTTCCTGCCAGGAATGATTTCCAATGGCTGGGGCAGGATCGTGAACATGTCCTCCGTCTCAGCGCAGCTAGGTGGCGGTGTCTTTGGGAAAGTGCCCTACTCCTCCGCCAAAGCTGCGATTCTGGGATTCACCAAGTCCCTGGCCCGGGAAATTGGTGCCACAGGTGTCACGGTCAATGCCATCACTCCAGGTGCTGTGGACACGAACATCCGGGTCGGCAGCACAGACGAGCAAGAAGCCGCCATCGCGGCCAGCATTCCCGTCGGACGCACAGCCACCACCGAGGAAATAGCTGCCGTCATCACTTTCCTCTCGTCCGAGGACGCTGCCTACCTAACCGGAACCACCATCGACATCAACGGCGGTAGCCACATCCACTAGCGACACAAATGGGGAGAACCTTGGAGAGGGCTCACTCTCTCAGCCGCCCCGGGCAGTCGAGTTGTATCCATGATTGACAGACCGAGGGGCACGTCCTAGATTTCGCCCGTGGAGGCCTGTCCTGGTCAGGACTTTAACGACCACTCGCGAGGAGAGCGTCATGACCGCTGTCTATACCTTCGATGTCTTTTCCAGCCTCGACGGATTCGGGGGCAACGGTGGCAACTGGGGCGGCTACTGGGGCAAGCAGGGCCCGGAGCTTCTCGAACACCGGCTCGCCCAGTACGGGAAGGATCAGCGGATGGTCTTCGGGGCCAACACGCACCGGATGTTCGCGCAGATGCTGGCCGAGAGCACCGAGGAGTCTGACGTGCGTGACCCTTGGGTTACGCGCATGCGAAACCTGCCGACAACGGTGGTGTCAGCGACGCTGCAAGGACCGCTCGACTGGCCGGACGCCACTCTCGAGAGTGGCAACGCCGTCGACGTCGTCGCACGGCTCAAGGAAGAATCCGCGGTGCCGTTGCGCTCCCATGGCAGCTTGTCGATGAACCGGGCGCTGATGGCTGCTGGACTGGTTGACCGGGTTCAGGTGACGATCTTTCCCGTGCTCACCGGTCAGACCGGAGAGGATCCGATCTTCCAGGGTGCAGCCGATTTCGACCTTGACCTTATCGAGAGCCGGACGCTCGACGGACACACCGTTGAACTCATCTACCGGCCCCTTCTGCACGTCTGAATCCTCGGGACCGGGCTTCACAGAAAACGGGGTGTAGGGGAGCCGCACACGTCAACACGATGTCAGGCAACCGTGATCTGTCTTGAATTGTCGGCTTCTATACCCGACCCTCCGGCCGGGATGGGCGCCATCCCCGACCAGGATTAGCAGCTGCCGCCATCCGCACCAGCACGGGGGCCGCGACAATGGGCACGCTGTTCAGGATAGCTGGCGACAAACTTCCCCTCCGCTGTTACTACAGGTCAGGGTCGTGTCCATGCGATGGTTCCACAGCCCCTACCCGCTTCAAGGCGCTTGCAGCCCGCGATTGGAGGCGTCTCGGACCATGAGATACGCCATCCGTTTAGCGGCAGCAGCTACCGGTAGTCATTTACCGCGGGAGGGGCGTGATTACAAGCCGGCGGCCTGCGGGCATGGTGGCTGCCCAGCTACAGGCGTTATAGTAAGCCTACTGATGATCGTTTGATGTTGATCATTGCAGCCTCTAATTCGAACGAGGGAGAACATTGTGAGCACCAAGGTCGAAAAGCACATCATGGTGAACGTGCCGGTAAGCGTCGCGTACAACCAATGGACACAGTTCGAGGACTTTCCGCACTTCATGGGCGGGGTGAAGTCAGTTACCCAGCTGAGCGACGGGCGCCTGGAATGGGTTGCCGAGCTCGCAGGGGTCCGCAGGAAGTGGGAGGCCCGCATTCTGGAGCAGGTACCCGACCAGAAGGTGGCGTGGGCTGCCACGGAGGGCGCAACCAACGCCGGGTCCGTATCGTTCGAGGACGTCGGCGGCGGCCAGACGCAGGTGCACCTGAGTCTGGAATACGAACCCGAGGGCCTGGTCGAGAAGATCGGCGACAAGCTGAACGTGGTCGAGAACCAGGCTGAAGGGGACCTTGACCGGTTCAAGGCCTTCATCGAGGCCGAGGGCTACGCCACGGGTGCCTGGCGCGGCACCATCGTTGAGGGCAGTCCGGTCGGGACGCCCGGCGTCGAGGACGCCGACGAATCCCGTGGTGACAGCGGCAAGGCCGGCGTCTCCGGGAAGGTCGCGACCGGACTGGGGCTCGCAGCCGCGGCAGCTGCCGTAGCCGGGGTGGCTGCCGCTACCGGCGGCAAAAAGACTGAGGAACAACCACTTCCTCCGGTCCCCGAATCGGTTACCTCGCTCACACCTGAGGAGGACTACGCCTCCACGGGTGGCCACGAGATTTCAGCTGATGACGCCGTGACGGGTGCATTGCCTCCGCAATCCGGTGACAGCACCATCGCTCAGCCCTTTGATCAGTCCAACGGGCTCCTCGATTACGGTGGCGAATCCGACGGAACGGCAGCCAGCGACACGGCGAGCCTTGCTGACCGCGAGGACGAGGGCGACGTCGGCAGGGGCGGCCTTCCGCCCAACATCGCCGGCGGAAACGTCAGCGGACAACACTAAAAGCAGTCCTGCCCGCATAGGGCAGTGTGAAGGAGCGGGGGCGAACGTCCGCCTCCGCTCCTTTGCGTTTCGGTGCAGCATAGCGGAGTCTAACGGCGGCCCGCCGGATCTACGTCGTTTCTGGTGGAGCTTCCCAACTCGGTGAGGAATGGGCCAAGGGAACTGTCACCGCTTCGGCTGCCCGGTTCCGGCCGGTAAATGCACCCCAAGGACCCGGAAGTTCCAGTGTTCCAGGGCAGCAAACAAATGAGGCTGTTCCCGCCGGAGCAGGAACAGCCTCATTTCTTTATGCCGTCGTTCTCGTCACGCCGGAGTGTTGGCGCGGGAGGGAGGTGTTAGGCGTCCGTGTGGTCGCGGCTGCCGGATTTAGCCAAGCCGCGGGAAACCATGTAGCCGATCGTCAGGAACGTGATGTATTGCATTGCTGGTTGGCATTGAAGACGTCGACCCCTTTTCGCTGGCGTCGTCCCCGACCACGGCGGAAACGATGATGACAACGATGGCGGCTGCGAGGTAGACGAAGAATTCCGTCGTCTTAGTGGACGGTTTGGTCTCCGAAAACCGGCGGCGTGCCATAGCGGCGTTGTTGTTTTTTCCTGTTCGAACGGAAGGGATGATGGGAGAGCTTGAGCAAGCAGAACCCTGGGGCATTATCGGGGTCCGCGTCCGGGGATGAGGTGTGCACTGGTTCCGGCCGTCGCCCGCCGCTGAACCGCGAACGGGTCCTCACTGCGATTCTCGACCTGGTCGACAAGGAGGGGTTGGAGGCATTGACGATGCGGCGGCTGGGGCAGATCCTGGACCGCGATCCAATGGCCCTCTACCGTTACGCCCATAATCGTGCAGCGCTCCTGGACGGTGTGGCGGAGTTGGTGATCACCGAGTTCGAGGCCATGCCTGCATCCTTGGATTGGCAGGAACAGTTGCGTTGGACGGCGCACCAGGTGCGGCGGCTGGCGTTCAAGCACCCCCACGTTGTCCCGCTGTTGGTGACCCAGTCGCTGTCCACGCCACTGGGTTTGAGGCCAGCAGAAACCCTGCGTCCGCTCGAGACGATCCTCGCCCTGTTGTCCGACGCCGGTTTCAGTGCCCCTGATGCCCTTCACATCTCCGCGCGTATTTCGGTTACCTCCACGGCCACCTCCTTAATGAACTGCAGGCACTTGTTGCTGATCCTGCCGAATCCGAGGCCCTGCTCAGGATGGGTTTGTACCGTCTCCCACCCGGGGAATTCCCGCACCTGCGGGCCACGGCCCCGTTCCTTGAGGAATACGACGGTGCCGCAGAACTGACTGAAGGACTATCCATCCTGCTGACCGGGCTGACCGATCGAATGAAGCCCGACAGCTAACAGCGGCCTGCTCACTGACCTGATCTCGTCTGCCACAGAACTTCTGGGTTGGCAAGCAGGCCGAGTGGCGCGCGATGGGGGATTTGTGCGGCGCCAACAATCAGTCCGCCTTCCCCCGCGGAGAGCCACAGCCGTATAGGTTCATTTCCGAGTACTAATCCTGTGCATTGCGGCTACTTATTCGAGTAACGGGTAGGGTCACAACTCGTTTCGGGTATCTGATACTCGTGTCTTGGATTAGACGAATTGGTTGACTGAAGCAACGTGGCCGGGGGGACGCATCACTAGTCAATTCTGTCGTCAGCCGTTATCGCGCTGTGGACACGAGTACCAAAGGCCTTAGAAATGACATCAATATTGGGGATTGAGGTAAACCTCGACCCGGCTGCCCCGCAGTTCCAGGAGGGGCGGCTGGACCAGGCCGCTTCCCGTTCTGACTCGATGATTCAGGTCGATTCTGTCCTGCAACCCAATCAATTTCTTGCCGGCTTGCCGGAGACCGAATCGCCACAGTCGACGTTCCTCTTCGACGTCGCCGTCGTCGGCCTGGGATACGTCGGTTTGCCTATGGCCCTTGCCCTTCATGCGTCAGGGCGTTCGGTCCTGGGCCTTGACGTATCGTCGGACCGGCTTGCGAGGATCGCATCCCAGGGGGTCGACCTTCTCCCATCAGACCAAGCGCGCCTTCTGAACGCGCTCGGAAACTCCAGCTTCACTATGACCACGGACCTTTCACAATTGGCCCACGCCGCTGCCGTCATTGTCTGCGTACCTACCCCGGTGGACCCACATCTAGTGCCAGATTTGGGAATTCTGAGATCCGCGTGTGCGTCCGTTGTTCAGCATGCAGTTCCCGGGCAGTTGTTCTTACTGACCTCAACCACGTACGTCGGATCCACGCGGGACCTCCTTGCCCTGCCTCTGGCCGCCCGGGGGCTGATGCCCGGGCAGGACGTATTTGTTGCGTTTTCTCCTGAACGGATAAATCCCGGAGTGGATGTTTTCATCCATGAGGACATTCCTCGGGTGATCGGCGGCGTTACCGCAGCCTGCAGTGCGGTTGGCACAGATTTGCTCAGGTTCAGTGCGAAAACCGTCCACCGCGTCTCGTCGCCCGAGGTAGCGGAAATGACAAAGCTGATAGAAAACACCTTCCGCGCGGTCAACATTTCGCTGGCCAACGAATTCGCTGACATTTGTAATGAACTGGGAATGCCGGTGATGGAGGTCATTGACGCCGCAGCCACGAAGCCCTACGGCTTTATGCCGTTCACTCCCGGGCCAGGAGCCGGGGGGCACTGCATCCCGTGCGACCCGCATTACCTGTTGTGGCAGTTACGGAAGGCCCGGGTGGGCGCACCACTGATAGAGCACGCCATGAATGGAATTGCGATGCGTCCCCGTCAGGTTGTGAATCGGGCACGTCAAATCCTCTCAGATCGTAACCTTGCGGTTGCGGGAGCGCGCGTACTCGTTCTCGGCGTGGCATACAAGCCTGACGTCGAGGACGTCCGGGAATCGCCCGCGCTCGAAGTCATCGCTGAACTCGCGGCGGGTGGAGCAGAAGTGGCCTACCATGACCTCAAATGTCCCTCCATTCCGGACGGAAGCGGAGGGCGTTTGGAATCCGTCCCTTTCCCGCAGGAGTGGGGCGCAGATTTGGTGATTCTCCACACCAAGCATTCGGCCACGGCACTGGACTGGTTGCAGGACGCTCCTGCCGTTCTGGATACAACCTACAGATTGCCTGAAAGCGCTAGCGTCATTAGATTGTGACGCGCGGCCACGGGAAGCACTTCGGTTGCATTTCCCCGTCTCGAAGTTTCCGGCCCCGGCAACAAATACCCGTCGCAGCGTCACCGGCCCGCATAGCCATCCTTATTGCCGCGCCCTGGCCGCGATCCTGCGGCGACCGGCACCATCATCAAAGCCAACATCGACCTGCCTCGAAAGCGGGAGCGAGAGATTCAGGAAGAGGAAATAGATGCTTAACACCAATACGGTGATCATGCCGTCAGGAGAGGGAGGGTGGCTCGACTGGATTATTTTAGGAGGAGCCTCCCTTTCCATCGGTGGCGTCGCAATTTACCGTGTCCTCGCCGTATGGCGTGGGTGGTGGTCCGATGATCAATAAGCAGCTTCGCCGGGCCTTCGTTGTGGTGCTGGCCCTAGCCACCTTGGCGACCGTCACCGTTGTCGTTCACCATCAAACCGGTGATCCTATTCTTCTGGTTTACTGGTACCTGGGGTCAGGTGTGATTGCCGCATGCCTGATCACCTTCCTCATAGGTCGGCGGTATACGCAGAATCCCATTGCCCCAGGGCGGGTGCTCTGCATTGTGCCCTCATATAACGAGGACCCGCGGGCCCTTCATGAAACCGTCGTCTCAATCCTGGCCCAATCTGTGCCAGTCGACATTGTGGTCATAGATGACGGCTCGCGCACCCCGGTCGTCCCTTCTATTGATGATCCACGGGTCACCTGGATGCGTCAGGAGAACAGGGGCAAGCGAGGCGCACAGGTAACCGTGCTGCGGCAGTTCCAGCGGTCAGAGTACCAATTCGTCCTCACCATTGATTCAGATTCTGCCCCCTACCCTGACGCCTGCGAACATCTGCTACGGGCTATGTCCAATCCTCGAATTCAAGCGGCGACCGGGATGATCTACATCCGGAACTTTGATTCGAACTGGGTGACATTGGCCGCTGACGCCGATATAGGAACCTCTTGCGTGATGATGAGAGCATCACGTTCAATGCTGGGCGCCCTCGAAACCACATCCGGTGCTCTGGCCCTGTACCGCTCGGACCTCCTGTACGACCACTTGGATGCTTATGAGGTCGAATGCGGCACGGGAGATGACCGGTGGCTCGCACTTCGGGCCTTGCGCCGAGGCGAGGTCGTCGCCGTGGCCGAAGCCGGGGTTGAAACTGATATGCCCACGACGCTGGGCGGCACCTACAAGCAGCGGTTACGGTGGGCCAGGTCCTGGTGGTGGATGCTGCCTTACGTTTTCCGGCACCTAAGCATCAAACAACTGGTCAGTCCGCTGTACGGTCTGCTGCAACTGCTCGTCACGCCTGCCATGACGATCTACATCCTGGTTGCAACCCTGCTTTCCATTGGTGGCAGGTACGCAGGGCATGGTGAGGTGTTGTCGATCTACGTTGGGGCCTACATCATTGTCAGATACTCGGGTTCCGCGCTGTACCTCATCGGCAGACCGCAATTGACTCTTCGTCAGAAGCTCCTGTGCTGGGTCGTAGGAACCCCTGGAGCCATAATCCTTAACCTCATACTTCTGATGCCCACCCGATACATTGCCTTGGGGAAACTCTTCGACAACCGTTGGCAAACCCGGGATCTGGCACCGACCCTGACCCCGTTAGAGGCCTAATGGAATGCGGACCGACTGCTGAAAAGACAAGAAACAGAACATGGAGGATTCCCTCGCTATTGATAGCTATGTGCGCGATAGCCATGCCCCTCGTGAATGGTGTAACTCCCTCGCACGCGGCGGAGCTATCAGAACCTCGAGAGACAGTCGTTTCCCTGACGTTCGATGACGGGTTTGCGTCAGCCTCAAAAGCCGGAGCCATCATGGCGCAACACGATATGCGTGGAACGTTTTATGTCTCGAGTGGCTTTGTAGGCCAACCAGGGCGATTGACGTGGGAAGAGGTTCAGGACCTGCAAAGTAAAGGCAACGAGATCGGAGGCCATACCGTCAATCACCTTCATCTGGAAACATTGGACGAGGCCGAACAGGCCCGCCAGATTTGTGACGACCGTGATGCGCTGATGGCGCATGGCGTTAACGTCACCTCCTTTGCCTACCCCTTCGACGGCTACGCACCTGTGACGAAATCGATCGTGGCAAAATGCGGATACAACAGTGCCCGATCCGAAGGCGGATTCGGGACCTGTGACGAGTCCTGTCGATTCGCCGAAACGATTCCGGCCGCCGACCCTTACTCGATCCGAACAGCTGTTCCTGTCGCCACCGCCACCCGGATCTCCAGTATCGAGCAGCAAATAATTGACGCAGAAAGTAACGGTGGGGGGTGGGTCCCACTGGTTTTCCACGACGTCTGCGACATGTGCTCCGACATGGCGGTTACGCCATCGGACTTCGACTCTCTCCTTACGTGGCTCCAGGCCCGGGCGGCCAACGGAACGACGGTAAAGACCATCACGGGCGTCGTGGGCGGGTCGCTGCGTCCGATAGTCACTGCGGCTGCAGATGTCCGTTCCGACGCACAACTGGTCAACCCGTCCCTTGAACTCCCAACTGAGACCGCTCCAGCGACTGGACCCGCTGTGACAAGTCAGTGCTGGGACCAGTCGGCCTTCGGCGACAACACGGGCGAATGGGCACGAGTCACCTCTGCCCACTCCGGTGCTTGGGCCGAGCAGGTCACCGTATCGAAATACTCAACTGGAGACCAGAAGCTAGTGATCCGGCAGGACAGTGGATCATGTTCCCCCGCTGTGACTCCCGGTCAGGCCTACCAGGTGGGCGGCTGGTACAACTCAACCGCGCCAACAAGGATCGTGGCGTTTTACCGGCTTCGTTCCGGTGCTTGGAAATATTGGACAGCTTCACCCCAGGCGTTAGGGTCAGACACCTGGGAGCAACTCCAGTGGACGACACCTCCGATGCCCGCAGAAGCAACCAGAATCAGCTTTGGATTCCAACTCGCCGCTGAAGGAACACTGATGATCGATGACTACACACTAAACAGGGTGAAAGCGACGGGCGACGCGGGCATGCTTGCAGGACTAACACTCATCGGAATATTCGCCGGTCTGGTGGTCCTGCCGACCCTGGCCTACCTCTGCTGGTACTCGGCGCGAAACAAGCGAGAGCGCAGATCCAACGGTGGATCACGCTTAGCGACTGGGCATGTCTCCTAGATCATGCGGTTGATAGCAAAATGCTTGATGGTCGCTTCCATCTTGCATTATTGACCGGTAGCCCAGGAAGACATCAACATCTAGCCCGCTCCGATGCGGCGGCAAACACGCGTCAAGTCAAAAACCGGCCCTCGCAATCACTTTTTTCAGGGGTAGCAGTACTTCCCATATTGGTGGTTACGGTTCTTTCAGCCCGACTCACGGACCAGCCTCAACGATAGGCCGCGGTTCCGGCCCTGGTCCTGGGACTGGGAGGTCTTCTTCTGGTGGTGTTCGGCTCCCCGGTGCGAGGAATCCTTAGCTGGGTTTGGCCTCCGGTCCTGCTTGCATTGGCAGTCAGGACGGTCATCCGGGCCCGTCGGCAGCTTAGGAGCCGGAGCAGGACCTGGTTGCTTTATCCCGTGATCGTGGTGATTGCTCTTGCCCCCACCGGCGGCGGCTACGAGACCGTGCGTGAGGCCGCGGGTGTACAGGCCTACCCGATGCCCGGCCAGCTGATCGAGGTTGGCAGGCATAGTCTGCACCTGCGCTGTTCCGGCTCGGGCAGTCCCACAGTCGTACTCCAACCAGGCGGGGGCGAAATGTCCTCGAATATGGGCTGGGTTGCGCCAGCTGTATCCAGTGGAAGCCGGGTCTGCGTCTACGACCGGGCAGGCCGAGGGTGGAGCGTACCCAGTGACGCCGTCCAGGACGGGACGCAGATAGCCACCGACCTTCACTCATTGCTGCAGCGCGGAAAGGTTCCCGGACCCTATGTGCTGGCCGGCCATTCCTTCGGCGGCCTCTACGTACTCACCTACGCT
>JAODMR010000104.1 GCA_025465475.1 Micrococcaceae bacterium | reverse complement strand
CTGGCGACCCGAACCACCGGCACAACCGGGCGGGCACTGGAAATCTGGCTGTCGGCATATGAGATGGAGGTCCTCGCCGGTTTCAATGCCCTGAGTTCCGTGCTTCATGACGAACTGCACGCCGGCGATGTGATGCAGGTGCACGTCTCTTCCCGGGCCACTGCAGCCGTCCAGCTGACCGCAGCAAGCTGCCGAATGGTGGGCGCGAGGTGCCGGTTACTTGGAATCATTCCACCGAACGATGCACTGGACGCTCTGCTCGAGGGCGCCACGCGCATGTCAGCCAACCCCAGCTACCTCGCCGAGCTGGTGCTCGCGGCCCGCCGCCGAGGCCTGACGGCCGCCGACTTCAGGTTACGACGGGTTGATGCAGCCGGTGAGATCCTGTCCGACTCCCTCCGTGCCGCCGTCGTGGACACTTTCGGAGCCCGGGTCCACGACAACTTCGGTATGACCGAAGCCATTCCGGTGTCCGCGACGGGTTGCTCTGCCGGGCACCTCCACCATGACCTGACCATGGGCCACGTTGAGGTGCTCGACCTGCACACCGGCGCGACGGCCCAACCCGGCGAACTCGGCACACTGGTGATCACCCCCTACTTTCCCTACCGAGAATGCATGCCGGTGTTCAGATATGACACCCGCGACGTCGTCCGCCAGCTCGGCGCTGATGAGCCGCCCTGTGAACAGGCCGGTCTTCCGGGCACCAGCAGGGTCCTGGGCAAGGCCGACCAACTGGTCACCACCTCTACGGGAACTGTCGTCACGCCGCGGCAGCTCATCGACGCCGTCGAGTCACTGCCCACCCAGCCGTGGCCGGCCCGCTACCGGGCCGAAGCCGTCGGGGACGGGCTGTGTCTGTCCCTGCCCCATAAAGCGGTCGCGGGACTGACGACGGCCGAGCTGTCCCACCACTTCACCGGACACGGGCTGCAGGTCCAGATTGAAGTTGTGAATGAGGACCAGGCCCGATCCCTCCGCCCGGTCCGCAGCGACCTGCGCGAATTGACCTTTTCCACTCCTATCCCAATCGGAGCTTCCGATGCCACTCGGTGAGTCGCCTTATCTTCCGGTTCTGTTTGCGCTCGTCGTGGCCGTTGCCGGAACGGTGGTCACCATCACGCTTTCCACCGCCTACCTGCGGCTCGTTCGACTGGAGCGCCCCGCCGTCGGGACCTTCAACGCCTCGGACATCGTCGTGGTGTTCGGCTTCATCGTTTTCCTGCCGCTGCTCTACGTGCTTTTGCCCCTGGAACCACTGCTCCTCATACTCGGACTCATCTTCACCTCGGTCCTGTTCTTCGGTTTGCGCCCGCTTCTCGGACCAGCGAAAACGTGGCTGCTCATCGGCGTGCTCATCGGCGGCAACATCTGGATGGCACGAACGATGCTGGGCACCGTGACCGGCTGGCAGCTGTTCTGGATCGAGAACGACATCATCGTCATCACCGCCGCCGTTACCACCGCGAACCTCTACGCCCAAGGCGGTATGCGCGTCCGTCACGTGGCATGGTTCGGTCTGGTCCTCGCCGCGTACGACGCGCTCTTCACCTTCGTCTGGCCCATCACCAACGCCCTGGCACAGGAGTTCATCGGTTGGCCCTTCGATCCGAGTGTGGGGTTCAGGATGGGGATCTACAACGCCACCGTCGGCCTGGGCGATCTGCTGGTCTATGGCTTGTTCGTCGCCGTCGTCCTGAAGGCTTACGGGGCCAGGGCCGCACGCGGGGCGGCACTCATAGCAATCTGTTTCGGGGCCGTCGTTCCGACGGTGCTGCCCTTGTTCACCACCATCTTTGTCGACAGCCGGACCGACATCATTGTCCCGGCCCAGGCGGCTTTCGGGCCAGCTGCGTTTTTCTATTATCGCTGGCTACGAAAGACACACGGCGCGGAACGGACCATGGCGACGTATGTGGCCAGCCTCCAAGGATGAGTCTGGCGAAGGCGTTGATGGCAGACCCCGGCCCCGCCTCAACCGGAACGTAATGGGCGAGTAACACCGGACGCGGTTGACTCAAACCGGCAGATTTCGACCACCGACCGTATAACTTTCACCAATGCTGAGGAGCAGAAAATGGCGTTGCAGCAGTACGGAGTCCTCGCGGCCAGGGCGGTCGATTGCCGGCGCGAGGGCGCGGCCAACACACCGCATTACCAGATCCACCTTCGCGACGCCGACGGCACCGACTACCGGGCTGCGGTAAATGTGAAGTCTCAGCAGGCGCCGTCTGAACTGCTGTACCTGGCCGACGACAACTTTGGCCACCCAATTCTGGCCCTGCTACCCGACGCAGCGGAGGGCTGGACCCCCCTGCCCAGCGGTCCGGGAGGCCCCAACCTGGACTTCATCCGGGGCAACCTCTTCGACCCGACGGCCATGCGCCTGCTTCCACCGGACCTCACCGGCCCAGACAATGATCTAGCGGACCTGCTGGACCACTACGTTCAGCGGGCCATCGACGACGACCAGGCTCTGCTCTACGTCTTCGGCCAGCGCTTCGGCCCCGAGCCCGGCATTCCGGACAAGGTGTTCGGCTTCGAACCCGGCAACGGCGTTCACGACATCCACATGAACCAGGGCAACGACGGCGCCTTCACCCGCGACGACGGCGTGTGGCAGGATGGCGGGCTGCTCCTGCACTTCCCCACGGAATCGCGCTGGGTGGCCATTTTCCTGGCCTTCCAAAGCCAGGCGTGGCACACCGATGACGTTACCGGCCAGGCCATTCCGGACAGCCCCGGCCGCAAACCCGATGCCGCCAGCATGCGGATCCTTGCCGCCATGGTGAACCCTATAGGCCCAGCGCCCGAGGCTGAAACCGTGCTGCTGATCAACGCCTCACCGGACCCCGTGGACCTGACCGGGTGGCGGCTCTCCGACAGGCTGGAGAACACCTGTCCGGTGCCGTCGGCCCCCCTGGAAGCGGGTGAAACGCTGTACGTGCCGGTGGCCGACGGGGTCCAACTGGGCAACAGAGGGGGCACGGTTACCCTGCTCGATCCGCAGGGATTGAAAGTCGACGGTGTCTCCTATACCGCCGAGCAGGCAGGTCGGGAGGGGTGGACCGTCGTCTTTTGACCGACCGGCAGGTCGACGCCCTCCCATGGCTCGGATAGGGTGCTTTCGACAAGACGGGACCACTGAAAGGCGTGTTTGCTGTGGGGATGCACATGGTCGACGTGATCATCAGTGGTGGCGGACCAACGGGGATGATGCTGGCCACCGAACTGCGTCTGCACGACGTGGACGTACTCGTGTTAGAGAAGGACGCGCAGCCAACCGTCATGGTTCGTTCGCTCGGTCTTCATCCGCGCAGCATCGAGATCATGGACCAGCGCGGAATTCTGGAGAGGTTCCTCGCCCACGGACAGCAGTATCCAGGCGGCGTCGGGCACTTTGCCGCGATCGACAAGCCGGCGCCGGCCAACCTCGACACCGCTCACGGCTACGTCCTCGGCATCCCCCAGCCGGTCACCGATCGCCTGCTCGCAGAGCGCGCCGGGGAGCTCGGCGCTCGGATCCGCCGCGGCTGTGAGGTGACGGGTGTGGAGCAGGACGAGGACGGCGTCGACGTTGTGCTCGACGACGGCACCCGGCTGCGCTCCCGCTGGCTGGTCGGGTGCGACGGCGGACACAGTCGGGTGCGGAGGCTGCTCGGAATCGGCTTCCCGGGCCAGCCGGCCCAGACCGAGTGGATCCTCGGCGAGGTGGAAGTGACCACGCCGGCCGACGAGCTTGCCGCCGTGGGCGCAGAAGTGCGCAAGACACATAAGGGATTCGGCATCGGCGCAAGCGGGAACGGGCTCTACCGAGCGGTCGTGCCCGCGGCCGCTGTGACCGAGGACCGGTCGGCCCCGCCAACCCTGGAGGAGTTTCGCGCCCGGTTGCGCGCGTACGCGGGCACCGACTTCGGCGCACATTCACCGCGCTACCTATCCCGTTTCAGCGACGCCACGCGGCTCGCCGAACAATATCGGAGAGGCCGGGTCTTCCTCGCCGGTGACGCGGCGCACGTCCATCCGCCGCTGGGAGGACAGGGCTTGAACCTGGGCATCCAGGATGCCTTCAACCTCGGTTGGAAGCTGGCGGCCGAGATCAACGGGTGGGCGCCAGACGGGCTGCTGGACAGCTACTCGGCCGAGCGTCACCCAGTGGCTGAAGATGTGCTGACCATCACCCGCGCCCAGAGCGAGCTGCTCTCTCCTGAACCGGGCCCGCAAGCCGTGCGGCGCCTTCTGACCGAGTTGATGGACTTTGAGGACGTCAGTCGTCTCCTGGCGGAGAAAATAAGCGCCATCGGTATCCGTTACGACTTCGGTGAGGGACCGCAGCTGCTCGGCAGGCGACTGCGGGACATGCCACTGGCAGGGGGACGCCTCTACGAGCTCACCCGCAAAGGCCGCGGGCTCCTGCTGGACCAAACCGGCCGCCTCTCCCTGCTGGGCTGGGCCGATCGCATCGACTATATCGCCGGCGTGATCAGGCAACTGGACGCGCCGGCAGTCCTGCTCCGACCGGACGGTCACGTCGCCTGGATCGGCGAGAACCAGGAAAGCCTGCTCCGCCATCTGCCGACTTGGTTCGGTACCGCCTCCACGGCGGGGTGAGCGACAGTGACCGCCCGGATTGTTCGTTAGTGGATGACGGCGAATCCGCCGGCCCAGGAAATCTTTTCCCCGGCGGCCAGGGTGATCTGCAGGAAGCCCAGCGCTTCGAGTTCGCGGGCCCGGCGCAGGGAGCCTGCGTCGATGGCGCGCAGGCCGCCGGCGGTGACGATGTCGGTGAGGAGGGCCTTGGCCTCGGCGTCGTCACCGGCGATGAGCACGGTCGTGGGCTGGTCGTTGACCTGTCCGGCGGCCAGGGTGGCGGCGAAATTGGTGTTGAAGGCCTTGACCACGCGTGACTGGGGGAGCGCTGTCGCCAGTTCGGCGGCGGCGGAACCGTCGGCGGGGACGGTGAGGGAATCAAAGGTCTCGAAGTTGAGCGGGTTCGTGATGTCGACGACGATCTTGCCGGCGAGCTGATCGCCGCGCTGGGCCAGGATCTGGCTGAGGGCGGGGTAGGGCACGGCCAGGATCACGATGTCACCGGTGATGGGCTTATCGGCATCGGAGCTGGTGAGCAGGTCGGCGGTGTTGCCGCCCTTGGTGATGATGCCTGCGATGGCCGGGCCCATGTTGCCAGCGCCGAGAATGCTTACGTGCGTCATGATGAATCGTCCGTTCCTGAGGGGGTATTGGTTGTTGCTACAACTAAACTATCAGGGTTAGGTTGTAGCGACAAGCTTTTGGGGGAA
>JAODMR010000093.1 GCA_025465475.1 Micrococcaceae bacterium | reverse complement strand
CACCGGGGGTGACCGGCGACGGCGGCGCGACCGCAACCGCGGCCGCGAGCGGCACGCCCACGCCCGGCGGCGCTGCTGCAACGGCCCAAGGCACCGGAACTCCCGACGATGGCCTGGTCCTGTTCACGACGAAACCGTCCGACGGCGCGGACCTCACCATCACCCTCAACGCGCGCCTGCAGTCCCTGGCCGAACAGGTGCTGTCCGGCGAAACCGCCACTCCCACCGCCATAGTCGCCCTGCGGCCCTCCGACGGAGCAGTTCTGGCAGCCGCAAGCGGACCCGGCAGCAATGGGTACAACACGGCGCTGCTGGGCCAGTACGCTCCGGGCTCCACCTTCAAGGTGGCCACCTCGCTGGCACTCCTCCGTCACGGCCAGACACCGGACAGCACGGAACGCTGCACACCCACGATCACCGTGGACGGCAAGTCCTTCAAAAACGCCAATGGCTATCCCGAGGACCACCTGGGCGCGATTGAGCTGCGTGACGCGTTCGCCCATTCCTGCAACACCGCCTTCATCTCGAACGCCGACCTGGTGCCCCAGTCCGACCTTGCCTCCGCTGCTGCCTCCCTCGGATTGGGGGTCGATGCCGATCTGGGTGCCACGGCGTTTCTCGGGGCGGTGCCGGACTCTGCGGCAGGAACCGCGCACGCCGCGGCCATGATCGGGCAAGGAGAGGTGCTCGTGTCCCCGTTGGCCGCAGCCGTCAGCGCGGCGTCCGTTCAGCACGGCGGGCTGGTGTCACCCCGGCTGGTAACGAGTGCCAACGCCGGCCCCACGTTCACGCCGTCGTCGAACCAGCCGTCGTCGAACCAGCCGTCGTCGAACCAGCCGTCGTCGAACCAGCCGTCGTCGAACCAGCCGTCGTCGAACCAGCCGTCCCCGAACACGGCCTCACCACTCACTGCAGCTGAATCCGACCAACTGCGGGAGCTGATGCGCGGCGTCGTCACCAGCGGACATGCGGGCTTTTTGGCCGATGTGCCGGGCGAGCCGGTGATCGCAAAAACCGGAACCGCCGAGTACGGCACGGAACTTCCGCTGAAAACCCACGCCTGGATCATTGCCGCCCAGGGGGACCTTTCGGTTGCGGTCTTCGTCGAGGATGGGGATTATGGAGCTGTCAGTGGCGGCCCGCTTCTGAAGAGCTTCCTGCTCGGTGCCACCAAGGGATAGTCCGTCATGGGCGCCACCAACGAGGCGGTCGGCGCATCAACGGGCGAGCCGGCTCATTGGTAGCCGTCAAGCGGCAGGCGTCAAGCGGCAGGCCGTCAAGCGATAAGGTGTGCCGCACCCGCTCGCCTGTTGGGATTTTGCAGAGCGGCCAGGTGCGCGGTTTTGCCAGGGGGTTCACGACGTGGACGCGGCCGTACGTGGCCCGCTGCAACGAGTAGGCAGTCCTTACTGGAGGCCGGGAGTAAATTACGTCATGATTGTGTTGTGTATTGCGTGACAGGAACTTCGACGAACGAGGCGACTCGCCCGGCAGCCGTGCCCCTGTTGGCGCGCCCGGAAGCCTCGACCCCTCCCCGGGAGCAGGGCGACTTCGCCGGACGTGCCTCCGAGCAAACCCCGTCGCCTACGCCCGAGCACCAGGAGCCGCATGCCGCCGCCCTGGATGAGCGGACCAAGGACCGGGTCATCGGTGCCGTGCTGGAACACGGACCCATCAGCGCCGCCCAACTCGGCGCCCTGCTGAAGCTCACTCCCGCCGCTGTCCGACGGCATCTTGACGCCCTTTCCAAAGACGGTGTCATCGAAGTCAAACGGGGCAGCAGCGCCCGCACCGGGGCTGGCCGCCCGGCCCGGCGTTACGTGCTGTCCAAGCGGGGCCAGTCAGGACTCGGGGACGATTATCTTGGCATAGCACGCACCGCGCTGGCCCAATTGGCAGAGGTCGCGGGCCCCGAGGCGATCGACCGTTTTGCCGCCAGCCGCTTCGCAGACATGGAACGCAGGTACCAGCCGGTCATCAACGCGGCGGGCAGTGACGTCACAGCCCGGGCCAAGGCACTGGCCGGGCTGCTCAGTGAAGACCGGTTTGCCGCGTCCACTGCCACCATCAACAGCTCGTCCGCGCTGTCAGCCGTGCAGCTCTGCCAGGGGCATTGCCCGGTGCAGGACATTGCGGCCGCGTACCCGCAGTTCTGCGAAGCTGAAGCACAGGTCTTCGCCCGGCTGCTGGACGTCGACGTACGCCGGCTTTCCACTTTGGCCAGCGGAGGCCACGTCTGCACCACCCACATTCCCACCGGACGCTTAGCCGTGCGGAACCGTAACGGTTCCGCCGCGGCAACGCCGGTACTGCAAGTGTCCAACCATCAGCAAGAAAGGCCGGAATGACGGACCAATTAGCACAGGACGTCGGTCTCAGCGACGCCGTCGTCAAGGATTCCGCCAAGGACTCGGTCATCACCGACATCCTGGAGAAAAACCCGGAGCTGGAAGGCATCGGCAACTATGCGTTCGGCTGGTCCGACAAGCACGACGTCGGCCTGAACGCCCGCCGCGGCCTCAGCGAGGAAGTGGTCCGGGACATCTCGGCCAAGAAGGGCGAGCCCGAATGGATGCTCGACCTGCGGCTGAAGGGCTTGAAGTACTTCGACCGCAAGCCCATGCCCACCTGGGGTGCTGACCTGTCAGGCATCGACTTCGACAACATCAAGTACTTCGTCCGGTCCACCGAGAAGCAGGCCGCCACCTGGGAGGACCTGCCCGAAGACATCCGCAACACGTACGAGAAGCTGGGCATCCCGGAAGCTGAGCGCAGCCGCCTCGTCTCCGGTGTCGCCGCCCAGTACGAGTCCGAGGTCGTCTACCACCAGATCCGCGAGGACCTGGAAGCGCAGGGCGTCATCTTCCTCGACACGGACACCGCGCTGCGTGAACACCCGGAAATCTTCCAGGAATACTTCGGCACCATCATTCCGGTGGGGGATAACAAGTTCGCGTCGCTGAACACGGCCGTCTGGTCCGGTGGCTCCTTCGTCTACGTCCCCAAGGGCGTGCACGTGGACATCCCGCTGCAGGCGTACTTCCGCATCAACACCGAGAACATGGGCCAGTTCGAGCGGACGCTGATCATCGCCGACGAGGACAGCTATGTCCATTACATCGAAGGCTGCACCGCGCCCATTTACACCTCCGACTCGCTGCATTCGGCCGTCGTCGAAATCGTGGTGAAGAAGAACGCCCGGGTCCGCTACACGACCATCCAGAACTGGTCGAACAACGTGTACAACCTGGTCACCAAGCGTGCCATCGCCCATGAAGGCGCCACCATGGAGTGGATCGACGGAAACATCGGATCCAAGGTCACCATGAAATACCCGGCCGTGTACCTGGTCGGGGAGCACGCCAAGGGCGAGACCCTCTCCATCGCGTTCGCCGGCGAGGGCCAGCACCAGGACACCGGCTCCAAGATGGTCCACATCGCGCCGAACACCAAGTCCTCCATCATCTCCAAGTCGGTTGCCCGCGGCGGCGGCAGGGCGGCGTACCGCGGCCTCGTGCAGGTCCGCGAAGGGGCGACCCACTCGGCCAACACCGTTCGCTGCGACGCCCTGCTGGTGGACACCATTTCCCGTTCGGACACGTACCCCTACGTCGACGTGCGCGAGGACGACGTGACCATGGGCCACGAAGCCACCGTCTCCCGGGTCAGCGAAGAGCAGCTGTTTTACCTCATGTCCCGCGGCCTGCCGGAGGACGAGGCCATGGCCATGATCGTGCGTGGCTTCATTGAGCCCATTGCCCGCGAACTGCCCATGGAATACGCCCTTGAGCTGAACCGCCTGATCGAACTGCAGATGGAAGGGGCCGTAGGTTAATGGCTTCCGCTGAAATGACCCAAGAAGAGCTGGCCCAGGAAGAATTAGCCCAGGACCTGGTCCCTGGCCAGGCGGAAAAGGCCCGCATCGGAGCTCCCACCCCACTGGCCGCGAGCAACCTCCGCCGCATCGCCGGGATGAACGAGGAGGGCGAGCAGCTTTCCGAGATCAACCCGGCCGGCGGTCCGCTCGCCGGTGCGGCCACCAAGTCGCATAGCCACGGCGGCGGCGTCGGCGTCCCCGACAGCTCCCGCGCCGGCCGCCTGACCTCCTACAAGTCGGCCGATTTCCCGGCCATTACGGGGCGCGAGGAGGACTGGCGGTTCACGCCGCTCAAGCGCCTGCGCGGCCTGGACAAGGTGGAACTGTCAGGTGCCGCCCCCACCCTGGAGGTGCACAAGCCCATCGAGGTTGCCGTTGAGACGGTGCCCCGAACCGACCCGCGCATCGGCACCGCAGGCATCCCGGAGGACCGCGTGTCCGCCGCCGCCTGGGAAGCCTTCACCGAAGCGGTGATCGTCACGATCCCCACCGAGTACGACGGCGGCGCCGAAGACAAGGTGGTCACCCTGACCCTCACCGGGGCCGGTGAGACCCCCGCCGCCAGCCACGTGCTGGTGCACGCCAAGCGGTTCTCCCGCTCCGTCGTCGTGCTGGATCACCGCGGGTCCGCCGTCGTGTCCGAAAACGTGGAAATCGTGATCGACGACGGCGCGCAGCTGACAGTCGTCAGCATCCAGGACTGGGATGACACCACCGTGCACGCCAGCTCGCAGCAGGCCAAGGTTGGCCGCGACGCCAAGTTCAAGCACGTTGTCATCAACCTGGGTGGAGACCTGGTCCGCATCACGCCGTCCACCCGCTTCGCCGGGACCGGCGGGGACGTGGAAATGTACGGGCTGTACTTTGCCGACGCCGGACAGCACTTTGAGCAGCGGCTCTTCGTCGACCACGCCGTCCCCAACTGCAAGTCCCGCGTCACCTACAAGGGCGCGCTGCAGGGCAAGGACGCGCACACCGTTTGGGTGGGCGACGTGCTGATCCGCAAGGACGCCGAGGGCACCGACACGTACGAGATGAACCGCAACCTGATCCTCACCCAGGGTGCACGCGCCGACTCGGTGCCCAACCTGGAAATTGAGACCGGGCTGATCGAAGGAGCCGGCCACGCGAGTGCCACCGGACGCTTCGACGACGAGCAGCTGTTCTATCTGCAGGCCCGCGGCATTCCCGAGGATGTTGCGCGCCGCCTGGTGGTCCGTGGCTTCCTGAACGAAGTCATCCAGCAGATCAAGGTCCCCGCCCTTGAGGAGCGCCTGCGTGAGGCCGTCGAGCACGAACTGAATGCGGGAGCGCTCTGATGTCCGCTGCTGTCACTGAGCCGGCAGGAGTATTCGCCTGCCGGGCCGAGGACGTGGCAGTCAAAAGCGCCGTGCGCGTCGAGCTGGGCGGGTACCCGGTGGCAGTGGTGCGGGATTCCGAAGGAAACCTGCACGCCATCGGGGACACCTGCTCCCACGCCGAGATTTCACTGAGCGAAGGGGATGTGGAGGGCTGCACGATCGAGTGCTGGGCCCATGGCAGCTCCTTCGACCTGAACACCGGGGAACCACTGACCCTGCCGGCCTATGAGCCGGTTCCCGTCTTCGCCCTCACCCTTGAGGACGGCGACGTGTACGTGGACGTCCACCAGATTTTGAACGGGGCCGAGGCCCCCGACGCCGAAGCCTAACAAGGAGAACCAACAGCATGTCCATCCTGGAAATCAAGGATCTGCACGTCAGCATTGAGACGGAGCAGGGCACCAAGCAAATCCTCAAGGGCGTCAGCCTGACCATCCGGACCGGCGAAACGCACGCCATCATGGGCCCGAACGGCTCCGGAAAGTCCACCCTGGCATCGACCATCGCCGGCCACCCCCGCTACAAGGTGGACCGCGGCACCATCACCCTGGACGGCGTCGACGTGCTCTCCATGAGCGTCGACGAGCGTGCCCGGGCCGGACTCTTCCTGGCCATGCAGTACCCGGTCGAAATCCCCGGGGTCACCATGACCAACTTCCTGCGGACCGCCAAGACCGCCATCGACGGCACCGCCCCGAGCCTGCGGACCTGGACCAAGGACGTCAAGAAGGCCATGGGCGAGCTGCGGATCGAACCCGAGTTCGCCCAGCGCAACGTCAACGAGGGCTTTTCCGGCGGCGAAAAGAAGCGCCACGAGATCCTGCAGCTGGAACTCTTCCAGCCCAAGTTCGCCATCCTGGACGAGACCGACTCCGGCCTGGACGTTGACGCGCTGAAGGTTGTCTCCGAAGGCGTGAACCGGGCAGCCGAAGGTGGCGCAATGGGCACCCTGCTCATCACCCACTACACCCGCATCCTGCGCTACATCAAGCCCGACTTTGTCCACGTCTTCGTCGACGGCCGGGTTGCCGAGGAGGGTGGCCCGGAACTGGCCGACCGCCTCGAGGACGAGGGCTACGACCGTTTCGTCAGCGCCACCAGCAGCCAGGCTTAACCACCACCGCGCAAAGAAGGAATCATGACCGAGATCAACACCAGCGCCAATCCGGCGCAGACGAACCTTGAGGACGTCGAAGAGGCGCTCAAGGACGTGATTGACCCAGAACTTGGCGTGAACGTTGTGGACCTGGGCCTGCTGTACGGCCTGCACTACGGCGAGGACGGTGCGCTGCTGCTGGACATGACCCTCACGACGGCGGCCTGCCCACTGCAGGACGTCATCGAGGAGCAGGTTGAGCAGGCCATCGGCGACCTGGTCGACGAGTGGCGCATCAACTGGGTCTGGATGCCCCCGTGGGGCCCGGAGAAGATCACCGACGACGGTCGGGACCAAATGCGGGCCCTCGGCTTCAACATCTGACCGCTCTTCGCCGGCACCAGCAACACCAGCGGCCGCTGACCTGGACTTCCCAGTCCAGTTCAGCGGCCGCCGTCGTTGGTTCAGCTTGATCGTTGATCGAGTTGAGCGTTGATCGAGCTTGTCGAGATCAGGACGCCACGCGTTTGATCGAGCTTGTCGAGATCAGGATCCGGCGGGGTCTCGACGGGCTCGACCAGCGGGGGTGTCGTTGATCGAGCTTGTCGAGATCAGGACCCGGACGGGTCTCGACAGGCTCGACCGACGGGTCTCGACGGGCTCGACCAGCGGGGCTCGACCGACGGGTCTCGACAGGCTCGACCACCGGAGAGGGCGGGTTAGAGTTGGGCGGCGGCGAAGGTGTCGCAGGAAGCCAGGTCGCCGCTGCGGTAACCGGTCATCAGCCAGCGCTGGCGCTCGTCGCTGGAACCGTGGGTCCACGTCTCGGGGTTCGTCCGGCCGGTCGCGGCCTTTTGAATGCGGTCATCACCGACAGAGGACGCCGCGGACAGGGCATCCTGGATGTCCTGGCTGGTCAGCGCCTCCAGGTACGGCTGGCCGGTGTCGGGATCGGGGGACGTGGACGCGTAGCGCATCCAGATGCCCGCATAGCAGTCGGCCTGCAGTTCGGTGCGCACCGACGCCGACTCGGCGCCCTGCGGGTCCTGTTGGGCGTTGGCGATGGTGCCCAGGTCGTCCTGGATGTGGTGACCGAACTCATGCGCCACCACATATTCCTGCGCCAGCGGGCCCGCCGAGGAGCCAAAGCGGGTGACGAGTTCGTCAAAGAAGGCCGGGTCGAAGTACGCCGTCCGGTCGGTGGGGCAGTAGAAGGGCCCGACGTCGGAGGTTGCGGATCCGCAGCCGGTGTTCGTTCCGTCGCTGAACAGCACCACATCCACGGGGGAGTAGGTTCCTCCGTGCTGTTGCAGGTAGGAAGGCCAGAAGTCGTTCAGGCTGTTCACCGTGCCGACGATGCGGCAGTCAAGCCGTTCATCCGCCTGGCGGCCCAGCTTGCAGTCCGTTGCGCCGCCGCTGGTGAGGTTCGTGGCGGGGGCGATGGCAGTCCCGCCGCCACCTTCAACCAGCCCGGTCAGCATGTTCGGGTTGATGCCAAGCAGGGCAGCAATCAGCAGAATGACGCCGCCGCCGATGCCGATGCCCGCCTTGCCGCCCCTGCCCATGCTGCCGCGCCGGTCCTGGACCTGGGATGGATCAAGCTGGGATCCGTCGTTGAAACTCATACCTCCACCTTAGAGAAGTAAATGCCCCGTCGGCGCCGCGGAGCAGCTGACAGCCCTCAGGGCCCGGCTTCTCCCAGCCCGCGGGCGGCCAGCGCCTCTCCGGTCTGCCGGGCGTACGCGACCGTGCCGATCACCACGGGCAGCGTCCGGGCGCGCAGGTTCCGCTCCAGGCCCCGGGCCCGCGCTGCGTCGCGGACGTCGTCGAACGCGCCCACAATGAAGGGGATGCTGCGCAGCATCAGCGAGACAGTGAGGGCGAACCGTTCGGGGTCTGCACCAAGCCGTTCCAGGGGACGGACGGCGGCGGTGAGGCCGTCCAGCAGCGCCGCGATGGTCGTCGTGGCGGTGGCCAGGTTGGAGGCCAGGACCGTTGCGATGATGGCTGCCAGCATCCGCCACGCTGCCGCGGGCCCGAACTGCCACAGCTGATAGCCGGTAATCAGCACCAGGAAAATCAGCATCAGCTTCACCGGCGTCCAGAGCCGCGACGCCGGCAGGCCCGCGAGAAAGTGGACGACGACGACGGTGGCCAGCACCGCGGTGGGAAGCAGCGCACCGGGGGCGGCGAAACAGGCCACGGCGACCGCCAGCAGCAGGACGCCCTTAAGCCACAGGGGTGTCCGATGCACGAAGGAGTTCCCCGGAACATACCCGGCAATCAGGTGCACATGTCCACGCATCAGGAGCACATCCCCCGGTAGTGCTGGACGGCGTCTGGGGCCGGGCCATCAAAAACGATCTGCCCGCCGTCCACCACCAATACCCGGGTGCAATCCAGGGCCAAGTCCAGGTCATGGGTGGACAGGATCACCTGCTGTTCGAGCCCCGCCAGCAGCTGCCGCAGGAGTTTGGTGTTCCGCAGGTCCAGCAACGTGGACGGCTCATCCAGCACCAGGACGCGCGGCTCCACCGCCAACACCGTGGCCAACGCGACAAGCTGCCGCTCACCGCCGGAGAGTTCGTACACGCTGTTCTGTGCCAAATCGGCCAGGCCGTACCCATTGAGCACCGCAAGCGCTGCGCTTCGCCGGTCCCGTGCCGACGGGTGGGAGCGGCGAAGGGACAGTTCCAGGTCCTCCAGCGGGGTGGGCATGACCAGTTGGGACAGCGGGTCAGTGAACACGAACCCGACCCGCTGCCGGACCTCCCGGCCCGACGCCGCCGTGTCCAGCCCGTCAACGGAGACGGCACCGGCTGAGGGAAGGACCAAGCCGTTCAGCAACCTCAGCAACGTTGATTTGCCCGAGCCGTTCGCGCCGATGACGGCGATCCGCTGCTCAGTCAAGGTGAGGGTGGTGGGGTGGAGGATGATGCGGGGGGAACCGTCTGCGGCTTCGACGGTGACGTTGGCGGCAGTCAGGTCGATCCGGCTCACCGGCGGCGGCGCCGCAGGATGTCCGGGAAGGCGCGGTGCAGGCTCAATGCGATAATGACGGCGAGGATAGCCTTGAGCAGGTCCCCGGGAAAGTACGCCGCGTCGGTGGCTATGGCGAGCCCCGGACCCATGCCCTTGGCCAGGAAACCGAGCACGCCGCAGCCGTGAATCACCAGGATGCCGGCCACCGCGGCGCCGAACAGCCACACTGCCTTCGCGCGGCGCCGCAGCGCCATTGGAGTGAGCAGCCCGATTGCCGCGGCGCCCAGCACGAAGCCCACGATGTACCCGCCGGAGGGCCCGGCGAGCACAGCAGGACCAGCCCGGAATCCACTGAAGATGGGCAGCCCGACCAGCCCGAGGAGGACGTACAGCCCGACGGCCGCGGTACCGCGGCCGAAGCCGAGCACCAGGCCACACAAGGTGACGGCAAGGGTCTGCAGTGTGATCGGCACGCCGAAAGCGCCGACCGGGATGCCGGGGACGGCGACCGACGCGGCCAACAGCGCCGCGAACACGGCGATCAGGGCCAGGTCGCCCTGGGTCCACCGGCTTCGACGGCGACGCGCCACTGAAGTCCGGCGTGCCGTGCCGTCCGCAGCGGTACGCGCCGCTCCGTCCTGCTGGGAGGCGTCCCGGATCGGAGCGGGGTGCGGGGAATGCTGCGGCGAGCCGTCTCCGGCGCGCTGGGAGGAGGGATTCGACATGGTGCGTTTCCTCAAGGGTTGGCGAAAGGTCCGGTGCTAACTTTACGGATCGCGGGCCGCATCCCGATATGTGACGGCCGGCCCCCGGTGCTGCGACCTGGCTTCGGCGCGGCGGCCACGGTGCCTTTTCCCGCGGGTCAGCCGAGCGTGGTGCGGGCCGGTAGAATAACTAGGTTGTGCGTTTCGTTATGCACCAACGGCAGTTCTTATTTCCTCTGTGAAAGGCTACATCCTTGATTATCGTCCAAGACCTTGAGTTACGTGCCGGAGCCCGGCTGCTCATGGACGAGGTGTCCTTCCGCATTGACAAGGGCGACAAGATCGGACTGGTCGGCCGCAACGGTGCGGGCAAGACCACACTGACCCGCGTCCTGGCCGGTGAAGGGCTCCCCGCCGCCGGTAAGGTCACCCGCACGGGCGAGATCGGCTACCTGCCGCAGGACCCGCGCACTCCCGACATGGAGCAGCTCGCCCGGGACCGGATCCTGTCCGCCAGGAACCTGGACACCGTGATCAGCAAGCTGCGGGCCACTGAAGCAGACATGGCCAGTGATGATCCTGCCGTTCGGGACAAGGCCATGAACCGGTATGACCGCATTGAGCACGAGTTCCTCAACAGCGGTGGTTACGCCGCGGAGGCCGAAGCGGCCGCGATCTCGTCAAACCTCGCCCTGCCCGACCGTATTCTGAACCAGCCGCTGAAAACCCTCTCGGGTGGACAGCGACGCCGCGTCGAACTCGCGCGCATCCTGTTCTCTGGCGCCGAAACGATGCTCCTGGACGAACCCACCAACCACCTGGACGCCGATTCCATCGCCTGGTTGCGGGAGTTCCTGAAGAACCACCAGGGCGGGCTGATCGTGATCAGCCACGACGTGGAACTGCTGGAGGCCACGGTCAACAAGGTGTACCTGCTGGACGCCAACAGGGCCACTATCGACCAATACAACCTGGGCTGGAAGAAGTACCAGGAGCAGCGGGAAACCGACGAACGGGCCCGTAAGCGGGAACGTGCCAACGCTGAAAAGAAGGCCGGCGTCCTGATGGACCAGGCCAACAAGATGCGCGCCAAGGCCTCCAAGGCCGTCGCCGCACAAAACATGGCCAAGCGTGCGGAGCGGCTCCTCAGCGGCCTGCAGGAGGTCCGGGCGCAGGATCGCGTCGCGGCACTCCGTTTCCCGGAGCCAGCCCCCTGCGGCAAGACGCCCATGACCGCTGAAGGACTGAGCAAGGCCTACGGTTCGCTGGAAATCTTCACCGACGTGGACCTTGCCATTGACCGCGGCTCAAAGGTGGTCATTCTGGGATTGAACGGTGCCGGCAAGACCACGCTGCTGCGTATGCTGGCAGGTGTTGACACCCCGGACACCGGGTCCGTCACCGCGGGCCACGGCCTGAAGGTTGGCTACTACGCCCAGGAGCACGAAACCCTGGACACCAGCCGGACCGTGCTGGAGAACATGCGCAGCTCAGCCCCGCAGATGCAGGACGCGGAGGTGCGCGGCATCCTCGGATCGTTCCTGTTCTCCGGGGACGACGTCGACAAGCCTGCGGGTGTGCTTTCCGGTGGCGAAAAGACCCGGCTGGCCCTGGCCACGATTGTGGCGTCCTCGGCAAACGTGCTGCTGCTGGATGAGCCCACGAACAACCTCGATCCGGCCAGCCGCGCCGAGATCCTGGGGGCGCTGCGGAACTATTCCGGCGCCGTCGTCCTGGTCAGCCACGATGAAGGCGCCGTGGAGGCGCTGAACCCGGAGCGGGTGGTGCTCCTGCCCGACGGCGTCGAGGACCTCTGGAACGAGGACTACCTGGACCTGATCACCCTCGCCTGAGGATCAGTAACCCTGCGCGTCCAGCAGGGCGTCCTCCTCTTCCTCCGCCGTGGGGCGTTTCCCCGCTCGCGGAGCGGGGGCGGGGCGGCGGGGCGTGAAGGCTGAGCCCCGGCCGTGCCTTTCCAGCTGGTCGTCCTCGGCCGCCAGGGTGGCCTCATAGGCGTCCGTCTTGGCCTGCTGCCGGGCGGCGTAGCCGAAACCCACAAAGAAGAGCACACCAAAGGCGAACCACTGCATCGAGTAGCTCAGGTGCGGGCCCTCGTCGATAGAGGGTTTGGGAAATTCGACAGGGTTCTGCGCGGCCGCCGGGGTTTCCTGTGCCAGCTGCGCGTAGGCGCCGGTCAGAATCGGATAACCCAGCTGTTTGGCGTAGCCGGTCAGTTCAATGCTGGCCAGCTGCCCTTCGGGGGCCCCCCGCTGCAGTTGCGGCTCCGCCGGACGCAGCCGGGCCGTCACGGTGACGGTACCGGTAACGGGCTCGGGCACGACGTCGGGCCTGCCACCCTCGTTATTGCCGATGGGCAGCCAGCCGCGGTCGATAATTACCGTGGCACCGTTCGCCAACCGGAGCGGGACCACAACTTCGTAGCCCGGTTGACCATTGAGGGGGCGGTTGCGTACCACCCGCTGGCCGGCAAGGTCGTAGCTGCCGGTCAAGGTCACCTGGCTCCACTCGCGGGAGGGATCCCAGTTCTCGAACAAGGGGCGGGCGGCATCGAAACCCAGCGGCGTTGACTCGTAGTTGGTGTTGATTTTGTTGATGTTGGCCAGCACCTCCGCACGCCGGTCAAGCTGCCACATTCCCAGCCCGACGCAGGCCGCAGCGAAGAGCGCCGCCATGGCCAGGTAGCCAAGCCAGCGCGCGGTGAAGAGGAAGCGATACGCGCGCACTAGCCGCGCTCACCGTCGGACGCCAGCGGCAGGGTTTCGCGCCAGAGGCTGCGGCTGCGCAGATAGTCCTCCAACCAGGCCGTATGCTCGTCGCAGCCCAGCCAGATCTTGCGGCGTTCGGGAGTGTGCACCTTGGGGTTGTTCCACACCAGCTGCGCCGTGGCGGCGTTACGGCAGCCTTTGCGTGAGCACGTTGCCGTGGCGGGGGAACTGTCCCCGTTCAGCATGTCAAGGAGGTTCATGCAGTTCCGTTCCGGTCGGTGGAGGCCCCGGCGCCGGTCCCTGTTTCGGCGCCGGTGCTGCGGTCCTCGGCCACGACCTCGCCCTGAAGGACCGTCGTGGTGTCGCTGGACGGCATTGGGCGGGGAGCCTCCAGTTCGGGCAGCGGAACGTTATCCAGCAGCGCCGTGGAGTGCTCGGCGAGGGTGTCCGATCCGCCATTGGCAATGATGACGGCGAACCATGGCAGGAACACGGCACCCGCAATGGCGATGAGCTTCAGCCAGCCGTCCAGAACAAACAGCATGCCAAGGCACACCACGCGGATTCCCATGGCCACCGCGTATTTGATCATGCGCTGGCGCATCTCATCCGTGTGCGCCGTCCTGGCATCGGTAATGCTGTGCACAGCTGATGAACCGGCATGCGTTCCGGTGCCATGCTCTTCTGCTCTGTTTTTCATTACGCTCCCAGGACCCTTTCCATTCTCGCACCGGCGCTCAGCAGGGCCAAAAACCGGTGCCGGCATCCACCCCGGCAGGCCGCCGGGACAACGGTCGCGCACGTCTTTCGGTGCCGATGCATTACTGCCCAGTAGTTCCAAGGGTTCAACGATTGGCGGCTAGGATTCATTGCGGGAACCATCACGGAGGATCGAATGACTGAACAGCATGTGCCGGCACCGGCGGGACGCAGCGTCCTGGTTACCGGCGGAAACCGCGGCATCGGCCTGGCGATCGCCAAGGCCTTCGCGGCCAATGGTGACCGTGTGGCCGTAACGTTTCGGAGCGAAACGGCTCTGCCGGAGGGCATCCTCGGCGTCCGCGCAGACGTCACCGATGAAGCCTCGATCGACGCCGCCTTCACGGAAGTCGAAGCCGCGCACGGCCCTGTCGAGGTGTTGGTGGCCAACGCCGGCATCACCAAGGACACCCTGTTGCTGCGCATGAGTGAGGACGACTTCAGTTCCGTGGTCGACACGAACCTGACAGGCGCCTTTCGTGTCATCAAGCGAGCTTCCAAGGGCATGATCCGCAAGCGAAAGGGCCGCGTGGTGCTGATTTCCTCGGTCTCCGGGTTGTACGGGGCGCCTGGGCAGATTAACTACGCCGCGTCAAAGGCGGGGCTGGTCGGCATCGCCCGCTCACTGACACGGGAGCTGGGCTCCCGCGGAATCACCGCCAACGTTGTTGCGCCCGGTTTCATCAACACCGACATGACGGCTGAGCTGCCGGAGGACACGCAGAAAACGTACCTTGCCAGCATCCCGGCCGGCCGTTTTGCCGAGCCCGACGAGGTGGCCGGAGTGGTGCGTTGGATCGCCAGCGACGAGGCAGCCTACATTTCCGGTGCCGTCATTCCCGTCGACGGCGGATTGGGCATGGGTCACTAGCAACCCGTGGGGCGGGCCCTTCCGGCCGGGGCGCCGTTGTACCTATCTACACACTGAACATTTCTTGGAGGCATTACATTGGGTCAGCTTGAAGGCAAGACAGCTATCGTCACCGGTTCATCGCGCGGCATCGGCGCAGAGGTCGCCAAACTCCTGGCAGCTGAAGGCGCCGCCGTCGTCGTGAACTACCGCCAGAAGGCGCCCCGCGCCAATAAGGTGGTCGCCGACATCGAGGCAGCCGGAGGCCGTGCCGTCGCCGTCGGTGCTGACCTCACCTCGCAGGAAGGCGTACAGGCCTTGGTCAGTGCTGCGATGGAGAACTTCGGGTCCCTGAACGTCCTGGTCCTCAACGCTTCCGGTGGCATGGAAACGGGCGTCGCCGAGGATTACGCCCTCAAACTGAACCGGGACGCGCAGGTGAACATGCTGAACGCCGCCCTGCCACTGCTGCCGGAAGGTTCACGCGTCGTCTTCGTGACCAGCCATCAGGCCCACTTTGTCCGCACGGTACCCACCATGCCCGAGTACGAGCCGGTGGCCCTGAGCAAGAGGGCAGGGGAAGATGCGCTGCGCGACCTGCTTCCCGGCCTGGAAAGCAATGGAGTCTCCCTGGTGGTCGTATCCGGGGACATGATCGAAGGGACGGTCACCGCCACGCTGCTTGACCGTGCCAACCCGGGAGCCATCGAAGCGCGGCGTTCCGAAGCGGGGAAGCTGTATTCAGTGCAGGAGTTCGCCGCCGAGGTGGCACGGATGGTTACCGCCGAGGTTCCCTCCGGTCACACCGAGTATGTGGGCGGGGACGACTACTTCGCCCAGGAATCGGCAGGGGAAGAACCTGCAGGACAGGGCTGAGCGGGCTCAGAAACCCGCAAGATGCAGGGCGACATCCAGATAGGGCAGGTTGATCCGGGCGTCAGCCGCACGGCGGACGGCGGGCTTGGCGTTGAACGCGACGCTTAGCCCCGCCGCCGCCATCATGTCCAGGTCGTTGGCTCCGTCGCCGATCGCCACGGTGTTGGCCGGGTCGATGCCCTCCTGGGCCGCCCACCTCAGCAGCGCGGCGGCCTTGGCTGCCCGATCCACCACGGCGCCGGAGACCCGGCCCGTCAGCGCCCCGTCCACAATGTCCAGTTCGTTGGCCAGCGCGTAGTCCAGGTCCAGGCGCTTCGCCAGCGGTGCCAGGATGCGGCTGAATCCGCCGGACACCGCCGCCACCACGTGCCCGGCCGCTTTGGCCTGCGCCACCAGCCGCTCGGCGCCGTCGCTGAGGACCACTTCTTCCGCAACATCGGCCAGCACCGATTCCGGCAAGCCGGCGAGGGTGGCGACCCGTGCGTGAAGGCTGGCGGCGAAATCCAGTTCACCGCGCATCGCCGCCTCGGTCACTTGGGCCACCAGGGCTTCGGTACCGGCCCGTGCGGCGAGCAGTTCAATGACCTCCTGCCGGATGAGGGTCGAATCCACGTCCAGGATCACCAGTTTCCGCTGCGCCTGCCGCAGCGCTGCCGGCACGACGGCGGTGTCCACACCACTTTCGGGGGTCGCTGTGAGGGCCAGCCGGAGGGCGGCCAACGTCCCGTCCTTCCGATTCCCCGCCGGATCGGGCAGGTCCACTTCGAACAGGTGAACCGCAAAACGGTTTTCCGGAACCGCTTTTTCATGGCGGATGGAGGCGCCGTGTCCGGTCAGGGAACGTCGTACCCGGTCCAGGTCTGTTGCGGTCAGGGTGTGGCCATAGCTGATCGCGGCATAGGAAGAAGGCATGCTGTCCAGTCTAGCCAGCGGTCGGAACCGTCGCGGTTGGCTTTGGCGCCGACGCGTGGCCTACTGTCTAAAGCTATGAGGAACGTTCTGGAATTCGCGGATGTCAGCATTGTCCGCAGCGGGAAGAAACTGCTGGATGGGGTCGACTGGCAGGTTCGGGAGGGTGAGCGCTGGGTGGTGCTCGGACCCAACGGCGCAGGCAAGACCACCCTGCTGCAAATCGCCGGAGCCCGCATCCACCCCACCACCGGCGTCGCAGGCATCCTGGATGAGGTGCTGGGCGGGGTTGACGTCTTCGAACTGCGGCCCCGCATTGGGCTGGCATCAGCGGCGCTGGCCAACCAGATCCCGGAGCACGAGAAGGTTCTCAACGTCGTCGTCACTGCCTCCTACGGCGTGACCGGCCGGTGGCGGGAGGCCTATGAGCGGAATGATGAACGCCGCGCCTTCTTCCTGCTGGATGCCTGGGGGATGTCCACCTTCATGAACCGCACCTTTGCCTCCCTCAGTGAGGGCGAACGCAAGCGGGTGCAGATAGCACGCGCCCTCATGAGCGACCCGGAACTGCTGCTGCTGGACGAGCCCGCGGCAGGCCTGGACCTGGCCGGCCGTGAGGACCTGGTGCACCGGCTTAGCGCCCTGGCAGCCGACGAGGACGCCCCCGCCATCATCCTGGTCACCCACCATTTGGAGGAGGTGCCCCCGAACTTCACCCATGCCCTGCTGCTGCGCGACGGCGGCATTGTTGCGTCCGGACCGCTCGCCGAGGTCCTGACGGAAGAAAACCTCAGCACCACCTTTGGGCTGCCGCTGCAGGTCAGCTCCGTCGATGGCAGGTTCTCGGCGCGTGCCGCCACTCAGCCGTGATTGTTGAACTCACGGACCCAACGGATGGAAGGATCAGCGATTACACGTCGCTGACCGACGTGCAGTTGCGCAAGGCGCGGGAACCGGCCGAAGGGATGTACATCGCCGAAAGCTCCCGCGTCCTCCGCCGGGCCCTGGCCGCAGGCCACCGGCCGCGCTCATTCCTGCTGGCGCCCAAGTGGCTGGACGACCTGGCCGACGTGATCGCTGAGTACCCCGATATTCCTGCCTTCGTTGGCGCGCCGGGTCTGCTGGAGTCGATCACCGGGTTCCACCTGCATCGCGGTGCACTGGCGGCCATGCACCGTCCGGAGCCTCTCGACGTCGAGGAGCTGTTGGCCTCCGTCCGCCGGGTGGCCGTGTTGGAGGACATTGTCGACCACACCAACCTCGGTGCCATCATCCGGTCCGCGGCGGCGCTGGACGTTGACGCCGTCCTGGTCAGCCCCCGCTGTGGCGATCCGTTGTACCGGCGCAGCATCCGTGTCAGCATGGGCACCGTCTTCCAGATCCCGTGGGCCCGGCTGGACACCTGGCCGGAAGGCATTGACGTCCTCCACCGGCACGGTTTTGTGACGGCGGCCCTCGCCCTGACCGAGGACTCGCTGGACCTGCAGGAGCTGGCGGCCGGTGACCACCCGAAATTGGCCCTGGTACTGGGCACCGAAGGGGAGGGATTGCGCCCGGAAACGCTGGCGGCCGCCGATTGTGCTGTCCGGATTCCCATGCGCGCCGGCGTTGATTCGCTCAATGTTGCTGCCGCGGGGGCGGTGGCGTTCTGGGCCTGCCGTCCGCGTGGCTGCTGAGGCGCGACAAGGCGCGATGGCGTCGTGCGCCCTCAGAACGCGTAGCGGATCCTGCAGTACGGAATGATGTCCTGGGCCAGTTGCAGCAAGTCGTCCAGGTAGCGGCGCTTGGCCCCGGCCCGGTAGCGGACGTTGCTAAAGCCGTTTTGGGAGACCTTTTTCTCCTGCAGCTCGGGCCGCCACAACACCTCTTCCGCGCGCGGGTGCCAGCCCAGGTTCACTTCGTGCAGCTGCTCGTTGTGGGTAAGGAAAATGACCTCGGCTGCCAGCTGGGCCTTGGCAGCCGGGTTGAGGGCGTCGTCGAGCTGGGAAAAAAGTTCGCGCCACGCGTCGAGCCAGCCGTCGGTGACGATCACGGGTGAAAAATTCACGTGCACTTCATAACCGGCCTCGACGAAGTCGTTGATCGCTGCGATGCGTTCACGAACCGGGGACGTGCGAACGTCAATGCTTTTCGCCAGCGGTGCGGGCATCAGGGAGAAGCGGATGCGGGTGCGCTGCCGGGGGTCCCAACCGAGCAGGTCCCGGTTGACGTACTTGGTGGCGAAGGACAACTTGGCGGTGGGCAGTTCACGGTAAAGATTCACCAGATCCTGCACGTTGTCGCTGACCAGTGCATCCACCGAGCAATCGCTGTTCTCGCCAATGTCGTACACCCAGGCCGAGTCGTCGCACTGGTTCGGTTCCAGCTTGATCCCCTGCCGCGCTACGTGCCGTTCCAGGTAGCCGCCGATCTGCTCAATGTTGGCGAAGACGGTGATGGGATTGCTGTAGCCCTTGTGCCGGGGCACGTAGCAGTAAGCACAGGCCATGGCGCAGCCGTTCGAAGTGGACGGAGCAATGAAGTCAGCGGATCGGCCGTTGGGCTTGGCCGTCAGCGACTTCTTGACCCCGACCACCAGCGCCTCCGTCTTGATCCGCACCCACCTGTCAACGTTGGCCTCGTTGCCGCTCAGTTCGGGGATGCGCCAGTGGCTGGCCACCTCCACGACCTCGGCCTCCGGCCACCGCTGCAGAATCTGCTGCCCACGCGGGAGCAGCGCGGCCGCCGGTTCGACATAGATTCGCCTGATCTGCAGCAGTCGGTGTGCGTTCGTCATGTCCGCCTTAATTCCGGGTGGGCCAGGGACTCCGGTCCATCCTCAACCGTAACGGCGGGCACCGACAAAATAGCGGGCGCCGACACAGCAGGCCGCAGGGACTGGCTGTACGGGGAGCGGGCGTACGGCCAGCGGCCAAGGCAGTGTAGTATTGGATGCTGGTCCGCAGGATGGCCGTTGCTGGTGCGCCGAGGCGCCCCGAACGGCCGCCGGTCCACATGATTTTCATCCTGCCTGGCAAAATCCAGGCAACTAACAAAGGCAAACACCGTGAAGAATGATACCCACCCGAAGTACGAAGCCGTTGTCTTCAACGACCTGGCCTCCGGCACCAAGTTCCTGACGCGCTCCACCGTCAGCTCGAACAAGACCATCGAGTGGGAGGACGGCAACACCTACCCGGTGATCGACGTCGAAATCTCTTCCGAGTCCCACCCGTTCTACACCGGCAAGCAGCGCATCATGGACAGCGCCGGCCGCGTGGAGCGCTTCAACGCCCGCTTCAAGGGCTTCGGCAAGAAGTAAACGGTTGCGCAGCGCTGCTGCGACCCAACTCGCGGGGCCCGCACCGATTGGTGCGGGCCCCGTTGTCTTTGACAGGATGGACAGCATGGCACCTGAATTCCACGGCGAATACAAGGTCCAGGGCGGCAAGCTGGTGGTGGCCGACCTGAACGTCCGCGATGAGCGACTCGACGACGTCTCGATCAGCGGCGACTTTTTCCTTGAACCGGACGAAGCGCTCGGAAAGATCAACGCCGCCCTCACCGGGCAGCCTGCCGGCGCCACCGCGGAACAGCTCAGCGCCGCGATAGACGCGGTCCTTCCCGTCGGCGTCGTACTCTTCGGTTTTTCCACCCGTGCCGTCGCCATCGCCGTTCGGCGTGCCCTGGCCAAGGCCACCAGCTGGGCAGACCACGTGTGGGACATTATTCCGCCCACGGTGCTGCCAACCGAACTCAATGTAGCTCTGGACGAGGTGCTGACTGAGGAGGTCGGGGCAGGCCGCCGTAATCCGACGCTGCGTTTCTGGGACTGGTCCGAGCCGTCAGTGGTGATCGGCAGTTTCCAGTCAGTGCGGAACGAGCTGGAACCTGCCGGGGTGGCCGAACACGGCATCAAGGTGGTGCGCCGTGTCAGTGGCGGCGGCGCCATGTTCATGGAGGCCGGCAACTGCATCACCTATTCGCTGTACGTCCCGCAAAGCCTGGTGGACGGGCTCAGCTTCGCGGAGTCCTACCCCTTCCTCGACAGCTGGGTGATGGCAGCCCTGGAGTCGCTCGGGATTTCGGCCTTCTACGTTCCGCTCAACGACATCGCCACCGATCAGGGCAAAATCGGCGGCGCCGCGCAGAAGCGGTTGAGCAACGGCGGCATGCTGCACCACGTGACCATGTCGTACGACATTGACGCGGACAAGATGGTGCAGGTGCTGCGCATCGGCAAGGAAAAGCTCTCAGACAAGGGCACCCGTTCGGCCAAGAAACGCGTCGATCCGCTGCGGCGGCAGACCGGTGTGCC
>JAODMR010000073.1 GCA_025465475.1 Micrococcaceae bacterium | reverse complement strand
TGTTCGGCACCGTGGTGTTCGCCATGTTCGCCGGGTTCTACTTCTGGTGGCCCAAGTGGACCGGAAAGATGCTCAACGAACGGCTCGGCAAGATCCACTTCTGGATGCTGTTCCTGGGCTTCCACGGAACCTTCCTGATCCAGCACTGGCTGGGTGTCCTGGGCATGCCCCGCCGGTACGCGGACTACATGCCGGAGGACAACTTCACCTACATGAACCAGTTCTCCACCTTCGGCTCCTACCTCCTGGGAGCCTCCCTCATCCCGTTCTTCTGGAACGTCTACATCACCTGGCGGGCCGGCAAGAAGGTCACCGTGGACGATCCCTGGGGCTTCGGCGCATCGCTGGAATGGGCCACGTCCTGCCCGCCGCCGCGGCACAACTTCACCTCCCTGCCCCGGATCCGTTCCGAGCGTCCCGCCCTGGACCTGCACCACCCGGAACTGGCCCTCCATCACACGTCGTCGTCTCCCGGACCGATTGCCGACCTGCTGGGTACGGCCGACCAGAAGGACACCTCACAGTGAAAATCGAATCGTGGCTCTTCGGAACAGGGATCTTCTTCTTCGTCCCGGTCGCCATCATCTATGGGTTCATGACCAGCTGGAATGAATGGGTGGGAGTCCTGGGCATCCTATTGGTCGCCGGACTGGCAGGCATGATCGGGTTCTACCTCGGGTACACCGGCCGACGTGTCGGCATGCGGCCCGAGGACCGCAATGACGCCGAGATTCACGAGGGCGCCGGCGAGCAGGGGCACTTCAGCCCGTGGAGCTGGTGGCCGCTGGTGCTTGGTGTGGCCTGCGCCGGTGGGTTCCTGGGCCTGGCGGTCGGCTGGTGGATTCTCTTCATCGCCGCCGGACTCGCAGTGATCGCCCTGGTCGGCTGGGTCTTCGAGTACAGCCGCGGTGACCACGCGCACTAGCAGGCAGTAGGCGACAGCCTGGCAACGACAATGGCGGGCCTCCCTTCGGGGAGGCCCGCCATTCTTCGTTCCGGTTGATGAGAGGTTAAGCCGGGGGCGGGTTGCCGTGCGGCCCTGGCAGCCGCCAGGAACCCGACGGGGCTATCCGGCCTGGGCAGTATCCTCGGGAGCCGCCAGGACGGCAGCCAGGGACTCCAGGGCGGCAGCCGCGGCCGCGTCACTGTCGGCGGACGCGGGATCAACAGCCAGCTCCACCATGCAGCCAGGACCAAAGTCGGCGGACATGACGGCAAGCAAGGAACGCGCGTCCACGGCCGGTTCGCCCGGCCGTGTGATGGTGATGGGCAGGCCGGTTTGCGCGGCCGCACGGACAAAGGCAGCAGCAGGCCTGGCATGCAGGCCCACAGCGGCTGTCACGGTGGCAGAGCGGGTCAGCAATGGAAGCTCCTTGGTCGAAAAGGCGGTGCAGTAAAAACCCTAGCCTGACTTTAAGCTGGGGACAGCACGCGCGAAGGGAGAACGGTGGCAGAGCCAGCGAAGGACATTGCAGGCGAGATCGACAGGTCTTCGCCCACGGCACTGCACGTGCAGTTGCGGGAGCTGCTTCGACGCCATATCGTGGGCCAGCTGCAGCCCGGTGCTGCCGTTCCGCCGGAGCGTGCTTTGTCCAGCCGTTTTGGGCTGGCCCGAATGACGGTTCGGCAGGCGCTCGACTCGCTGGTGGCCGAGGGCGTCCTGGAACGCGTCGTGGGTCTCGGTACCTTCGTCGCCCGGCCCAAGGTCGACCTGCAGGTAAAACTCACCTCCTACAGCGAGGAAATGCAGCGCCGCGGCATGATCCCCGCCGCCACCGTCCTGAGTTTCGAGCAGATCCCCGCCACGGTCCTGCTGTCACGCGAACTGCAGTTGGAGGAAGGGACACCGGTGATCCGGTTCCGCCGGCTGCTGTTGGCTGACGGGGAGCCAATGAGCGTGGACGAGAACTTCATCCCCGCTCATCGTGTTCCCGGCATCCTGGACGAGCCCCCACCCACGTCCCTGTACAACGTCCTCAGCGAGCGGTTTGGACTGGTGATGGAGTGGGGGGAGGACATGATCGAGGCTACTGCTGCCACTCCGTCCATCGCCCGCCTGCTGAAGGTCGAGATGGGGGAGCCGCTGCTGAAGATCCAGCGGCACGCATTCGTGTCCCGTTCGATGGTGGACTACTCCGTCTCGTTCTATCGGGCGGACCGCTACAAGCTCTGGGTGCCCCTGCAGCGCCCCGGCGTCCGCTCACCCCGCTCCTACACGCCCTCCCGTCCGCTGGGCTGAGGAAAGGCCCCTGAAGGGTCGTGGAGCACTGTCGGGGGGAGCGGCAGGCAACAAAAAAGGAGCGCTTCCCGTCGGCCGGGAAACGCTCCTTCTTTTGCCCTGTAAATCCTAGTGGGCTACTTCCTTCAGGTTTTCGGACTCCGCGATCTCGTGGTCGCCGTGTGCGTGGGAGGCTTCCAGTTCCGCCGGAGTGGCCGGAGCCACGCGATCCTCGAAGAACACCCGGCTGAGCCTGGCCCGAAGTTTCTCAGCCTGGGTGACCTTGCCGTCGCTGTTGACTATTTCCGGCAACGGCTCGGGGGACTCGAAGCCCACCAGCTTGTACCGCTTGTAATCGTCCACCTGGGCGTGCACCTCGATGAACTCACCGTGGGGCAGGCGCACGATACGTCCGGTCTCCCGGCCGTGCAGGGCGATCTCGCGGTCCTTGCGCTGCAGCGCCAGGGCGATGCGCTTGGTTACGGCGTAGGCGATGACCGGTCCGATGAAGAACAGGGCGCGGAGCCAGTACGTCACGTCGTTCAGTGACACGTGGAAGTGGGTGGCCACCAGGTCGGAGCTCGCAGCTGCCCACATGACGCAGTAGAACGTGAAACCGGCCATGCCGATGGCGGTGCGGGTCGGCGCATTGCGGGGCCGGTCCAGGACGTGGTGTTCCCGGTCGTCCTTGGTGATCCACCGCTCGATCCAGGGGTACGCGAACAGGACGGTGAAGACGATTCCGGCGGGGACCAATGCGGGTAGGAGCACATTCAGGGACAGCGTGTTGACGCCCCAGGGAAGCGGAATGTGCCACTCCAGCGGGAAACCGAACAGCCAACCCGGCATCAGGCGCAGGGCGCCGTCCACCCAGCCGATGTACCAGTCGGGTTGTGTACCTGCCGACACGGGGGAGGGGTCGTACGGTCCGTAGTTCCAGATCGGGTTGATCGTGAAGGCTGCGGCCATCAGGGCGACGACGCCGAAGACGATGAAGAAGAACCCACCGGCTTTTGCGGCGTAGACCGGACCCAGGGGGTAACCGACGACGTTGCCGTCGTTGCGTCCCGGACCGGGGTACTGCGTGTGCTTGTGCACCACGACCATGAAGAGGTGGATGGCGATCATGAGGAGGATGATCGCTGGGATCAGGAGGATGTGCAGCACATACAGGCGGCCGATGATGGCCGATCCGGGGAACTCGCCGCCGAAGAGGAAGAACGAGATGTAGGAACCGACGATCGGGATGGACTTGACGACGCCGTCGATGATGCGCAGGCCGTTACCGGAGAGCAGGTCATCCGGCAGGGAGTATCCGGTGAAACCGGCCGCCAGGGACAGGATGACCAGCGTGCCGCCGACCACCCAGTTCAGCTCACGCGGCTTGCGGAAGGCGCCGGTGAAGAAAACGCGCAGCATGTGCACGGCGACGGAGGCGACGAACAGCAAGGCCGACCAGTGGTGCACCTGGCGCATGAACAGGCCGCCGCGGATGTCGAACGAGATGTTCAGCGACGAGCTGTACGCCACCGACATGTCCACGCCCTTGAGCGGGACGTAGCTTCCCGCATACGTGGTCTCCGCCATCGACGGATCAAAGAAGAACGTCAGGAAGGTTCCGGTCAGGAGCAGGATCACGAAAGTGTAGAGCGCTACTTCACCGAACATGAAGGACCAATGGTCCGGAAATACCTTGCGGCCGAACTCGCGCAGGATGGGGGAGCCACCCACGCGCTGGTCGACGAAATCAGTGACGCGGCCAACCTTGGTGGCGGGCCGGTAGGTGGATTCTGTTGCTGTGCTCATGCTCAGCCACGCTCCCAGAAGCTAGGTCCAACAGGTTCGTGGAAGTCGCTTTGGGCCACGAGGTAGCCTTCGGAGTCGACTTTGATAGGCAGCTGCGGCAGCGGCCGGTTGGCCGGGCCGAAGATGACCTTGCACTCCTGCGTGAGGTCGAACGTCGACTGGTGGCAGGGGCACAACAGGTGGTGCGTCTGCTGCTCGTAAAGGGCGACAGGGCAACCCACGTGGGTGCAGATCTTGGAGTAGGCCACAATGCCGTTGTAGCCCCAGTTCTCCCGGCCCGGGGAAGGGTTCAGCGACTCGGGGTTCAGGCGCATCAGCAGGACGACTGCCTTGGCCTTTTCCTCAAGCTTGCCGTGTTCGAGTTCATTCAGGCCGTCCGGAATGACGTGGAACGCCGAACCGATGGTGACGTCCGAAGCCTTGATCGGCGTGCCGGTCGGGTCCCGCACCAGGCGGGTGCCTTCCTTCCACATGGTGTGGCGGAGTGCGTTGCCGGGCAGGGGTCCGAGGTCGCGGAACACGGCGATCGCCGGCAGTGGGGCCAGGGCCAGGGCGCCGATGAGGGTGTTGCGGATCAGGGGCCGGCGCTTGATGCCGGTTTCCTCGAGGACGTCCTCCACGATGCGCTGTGCGGCTACGCGGTCGCGCTCGGTCCGGATTTCGTGTCGTTCCTCGGACACCTCGTGGTCGGGCATCAGGGCGCGCGCCCAGTGCACGATGCCGGTGCCGATGCCCAGCATGGCGAAGGCGACCCCCAAACCCAGGAGCAGGTTCTGCAGGCGCAGCGTGGCGATGGTGTCGTCCAGCCGGACACCGAAGTAGGCGATGAAGAACAACAGCGTTCCAACGACGGACACGCCGAAGAGGATCGCGACCTGGCGTTCGGCGCGCTTGGCCGCCCGGGGGTCCGTGTCAGCCAGCCTCAATCGGTGCGGAGCGAGCCCAGGATCCTGGAACTTCTCCACATCACTTCGACCCGCCCTAGCTACGGCATGCGAACCAGCCGGCGTGCCGTCACTATGGTCAGCCATTTTCCCCTCATCCTTCTCTTGTCCCGGCCGGAACCGGGGTTGTTATCAGTGGTGCGTCCGGCCGTGCGGGGCCGGAGAAAAACGTGGTCGTCAGGAGGTCCGTGACGTGAGCCAGATGGTGAAGGCGATGATGACGCCCAACCCGGCGACCCAGGCGAAGAGCCCTTCCGAAACCGGGCCCAGGGCGCCAAGGTCAGCGCCACCCGGGGAACCGTTGTTCTCGATGGTGTTCAGGAAGGTGATGATGTCCCGCTTGCCCTCGGGCGTGATGTTCGCATCGTTGAACACCGGCATGTTCTGCGGGCCGGTGACCATGGCCTCATAGATGTGCTCGTTGGAGACACCGGCCAGTGCGGGGGCGTACTTTCCGCGGGTCAGTGCTCCTCCGGCTGCGGCTGCGTTGTGGCACATGGCACAGTTGACGCGGAACAACTCGCCACCTTCTGCGGCGTTGCCGCCGCCGTCGGTGTACTCCTCGGCAGGCACCGCCGGGCCGGGGGCCAGCGATGCGACGTACGCCGCCAACTGCTTGGTCTGCTCTTCGTTGAACTGTGCGGGCTTCTGCTCCGCCTGCGGTCCCTGGTTTTCCATCGGCATGCGGCCGGTGCCCACCTGGAAGTCCACAGACGCAGCGCCGACGCCGACCAACGAGGGCCCTGAGGGAGAACCGACGGCACCCATGCCGTGGCACGTGGCGCAGTTGGCGATGAAGAGCTTGGAGCCTTCCTCGGTGTCAGCCGCAGTGTACGTCGTGGTGTCAGCCTTGGCCGTCGGCGCGGTGGCCGCGGCGTAGAGCCCTCCGGTCAGGATGAGCCCCAACAGCAGCAGGGCGACTGCTGCCAGTGGGTGACGTCGCTTCTGCGATAGTGCCTTCACTGAGTGGTTCCTTTGGTCGATCCTGCAGCTGTTGTCCAAGCCGCTTTTTGCTTTTCTGCCTCGTGTAGAAGAAGTCTGAAGTCAGCTTACTTCAGGACGTAGATGACCAAGAACAGGCCGATCCAGACGACGTCGACGAAGTGCCAGTAGTACGAGGTGACGATGGCTGACGTGGCTTCGAAATGCCCGAATTTCTTGGCAGCGAAGGCTCGTCCCATGATGAACAGGAAGGCGATCAGGCCGCCGATGACGTGCAGTCCGTGGAAGCCCGTGGTGATGTAGAACGCTGAACCGTAGGCGTTCGCGTTCAGGGTGACGTGCTCGGAGGTGAGCATCGCGTACTCGGTGGACTGGCCCGCAACGAAGAGCGAACCGAGGATGAAGGTCACCAGGAACCACTCGGTCATGCCCCAGCGGCTGAAGCCAAACAGCCCGCCGGTGCGCCGTGCCTGCAGCCGCTCAGCGGCGAAGACGCCCATCTGGCAGGTGAAGGAGCTGGACACCAGCACGATGGTGTTGACCAGGGCGAACGGAAAGTTCAGCTTGGCGGTTTCTTCGCTCCACAGACCGCTGGAGGTGGAGCGGAGCGTGAAGTACATGGCAAAAAGGCCGGCGAAGAACATCAGTTCGCTGGAGAGCCACACAACGGTCCCGACGGACACCATGTTGGGGCGGTTGAGCGTGGGATGCGCCGGGGCACTGGGAGTATGGGTCGCTGTTGTCACATAGACATTATGTCTGTAAAAGGTGCGTGCGCCCAACGCAAAATGCTGATTGAAGGAAGTTTTTCTACAAAGCCGCGAAATTCAGGGACCCGTCGGGGGCTCAGCCCGCTGCGGCTCCCGGCCCGGTCATATTGGGCACCCTGCGGGGGCGATGACTAGCATCAGAGGGTGACTCCTGCCCCCATCGCCTCCGCCGCGTCAGCTATGAGCTGGCCGTCCCTGATCTCTGCGCTGCTGTCAGGCGCCGATTTGTCCCTCGCCGAGACAAGCTGGGCGATGAACACGATCATGGAAGGGGCCGCGGCTCCCGTGCAGATCGCCGGGTTCCTGGTGGCGCTGCGGGCCAAGGGCGAGACCGTCGAGGAACTGACCGGGCTGGTGCAGGCGATGCTGGAAAACGCGAACCTGCTCACGGTGGAGGGGGAGACGCTCGACATCGTGGGCACTGGAGGCGACCGCCTCAACACGGTGAATATTTCCACCATGGCTGCGCTGGTCTGCGCCGGCGCCGGCGCGATCGTGGTCAAGCACGGAAACCGCGCCTCCTCCTCAGCCGCCGGGTCCGCCGACGTTCTGGAAGCGCTGGGCGTTCGCCTCGACATGCCCATTCCGGCGGTGGCGGCCGCCGCACACCAGGTGGGTATCACCTTCTGCTTCGCGAACCTGTTTCACCCCTCGATGCGCCACGCGGCGGTGGCCCGACGCGACCTTGGCGTGCCGACCGCCTTCAACTTCCTGGGACCGCTGACCAATCCGGCCGGTGTCAGCGCCTCCGCGATCGGTGTTGCCGATGAACGGATGGCGCCACTCATGGCCGGGGTGCTCGCCGGCAGGGGCAGCCGCGCCCTGGTGTTCCGCGGCAGTGACGGCCTGGATGAGTTGACTACGACCGGCCCGTCGGTCATCTGGGAAGTGCGGAACGGATCAGTGGAGCAAACGCTGTTCGACCCTGCCGCCCTGGGGATCCCGCGCGCCACGGTGGCTGACCTGCGCGGAAAGGACGCCTCCTACAACGCCCGGGTTGTCCACCAGGTGCTGGACGGGAAGACCGGGCCGGTGCGGGACGCCGTCGTACTGAATGCGGCCGCCGCCTTGGTGGCCCACGAGGTGGACGCCGAGGCGCCGCTGTTGGAGCGCATGGAGGCGGCGATGGACCGGGCCGGGGCCGCCATCGACGACGGCGCCGGGGCCGCTGTGCTCGGCCGTTGGGTGGAGTACACCGCGACGCACTAGCCGCAGGGCTGTTGGTCCGGCTGCTGTCGGTCCGGCTGCTGTGTTCCCTGGTGCCGCGTTCCCGGCAGGTGCTGGGGGCTCCTAGTGGTCGAAGCCGAGCGCGAAAGCGGCGTCAAGGTCGTGCTGGGAGTAAGCCCGGAAAGCGATCTGCGTGGTGGTGGACACCACTCCCGCGACCTTGGACAGCCGGTCGGCGATGGCGTCCGCCAGGTCCTCGTGCCGGCGCACCCGGGCGATGGCGATCAGGTCCCATTCGCCGGTGACGGAGTAGACCTCGCTGATCCCCTCCAGTTCCGAGATTTCCTGGGCGGACTCCGGAATGCGGGAAGCGTCGGTCTTGATCAGGACAAAGGCGGTGATCACGGTGGGTTCCATTCCTGGTCAGCGTCGAACGGTGGAGCTTTGAGGTTAGCGCATCCCGCCGGTCAGCGGGCGCCGCGCTGCCGGAGCGCAACCAGCCGCCCGGCGATGACGCGAAAGCCCAGCAGGAACAGGCCCAAAACCACCGTGGCCACCATAATGAACGGCAGCTCAGCGGTCCGGCCGGAAACAATCCGCAGCAGCATGCCGGCCAGCACCGTGATGATCCACAGCAGGACGCCGTTGGGCCACAGGCGCAGTGGCGTCCGCCAGTTCCGGCTGGCCAGCCAGCCGATCAGGAGCCCCGTCAGGAATGGCCACGCAGTCAGCAGGACGCCGAGGACCGGATGCTCCTCCGCGTGGCTGGCCCTGCCCGTCGCGGCGAAGATCAGAACGAGCACCACGTCAGCAAGCAGAACATAAAGCGGGTGCAGGACAACGCGGCGGACGGGGGTGGGGGCTTGGAAAGTCACCCCAGCAGCCTATCCGGCGGTGGACGGCAACTCCGCACGCAGGGCTGTTTTACCGTTTCCGGCCCACCGGATGTCGATGCTGCGCAGTTGGCTGATGGGGGTGCTGATGGTTGCGGTCGGAGCCACCACGCTGTCGGGGGAACCCTCCCAACTCGCTGCCACTGTTTCCACGCCGGAAAGGTCGGTGACGACCAGCAGGTACCGCTTGGGCGGCTGAGTCTGGTCCTGGTAGGAGGCTCCTGCCCTCTGGTAGCTGCAGGTCCAATCGATCCGCGTTCCCCAGCCGACGTTCTGTACGGTGCCGTCAGCCACCACTGAGCTCTCCGGGCTGCCGTTGAAGTGCAGCACAATGGTTGTGGCCGGCTGGACGGCCGACGGCGAAACGGCAGGCTGGGCGGTGACAGCAAGCGTGATTCCGGAGGCGGCCGCGGCGGAACCAAGGGCGATCCCGGCCGCAAGGGCCGCATTGCGGAGCCTGCGGCGTCGGACCTTGGCCGCCAATCCGGTCAGGACTGTCGCCGGCGGACTGTCGCCCGGGTCCTCGGTGCCCGCAAGGAATTCCACCTCGGAGGCGGGAAGGGCGGCCAGGATTCCCGGCAGTCCGGCCAGTTGTGCAACGGCTGCCGAGCACTCCCGGCAGCTGAGCAGATGATGCTCGAAGGCGTGCCGGTCGGCTGGGTCCAGGGAGCCCATCACGTAGGCGGCATCCCATTCCCGGTAGGGGTCCCCGGAGTTCCCCGCAACGGGCACCGGGGGAATGCCCGCATACGGGTCTCCCCGCCCATCATCTGGTGGGCCGGCGGCTGGGTCCCGGTTCACTCGGTCACTCCTTTCTCCTGCAGGGCCAGGCGCAGGGCACGCAAGGCGTAATGCATCCGCGATTTCACGGTTCCTTCGGGAATGCCGAGCTGTCGCGCAATGTCCTTGGTGGTAGCGGCGCGGAAGTAGCCAAGCAACACCACTTCCCGATGCTCTCCGGAAAGCCCGGCCAGGGCTTCCGAAATGAGCCAGGTGTCAAGGACGCGGTCGGTCGCGTCCTCCTGTGGGGCGTCGGGTACATCGGCCGCCCCGACTTCGTGCCGCCGTCGGGCGCTTCTCCATTCGTCCAGCACCAGGTTGCGCGCCACCGTGAACAACCAGGCACGCACAGCGGGCTCCGGTCGTTCCAGTACCGCGGGCCGTTGCCACAGCCGGAACAGCACCTCCTGCACCACATCCTCGGCCTGGCCCGGGTCCCGGGTCAGGCGCGAGACGTAACGCCACAGTTCGGGTGCATGCCTTTGATGCAGCGTTCGAAGCACCTGCGCCTGGTCTGCCGGCATCACCACCTCCCGAAAGGTATACGGCGCAGCGGGCCGGCCGGTTCAGCACACCCTACAGCCAGCGACGCGTCCGCGGGACTCCGCCGATCTGGGACTGTCAGGCGAGCCGAGGCTGTTCGGCAAGGTGGGACTGTTCGGCGAGCTCGGCCAGCCGGGCCGCCCGGGCGGACTCACCAGGGGTGAACGGTTCGCCCTCCCTGCGGAACAACAGGGGCGGACCCAGGGCCGTCGGAATTTTCAGTATGGTGCCGGGAACGTCCGACTCCGGCCGGCGTTTCTGGTTTCCTGCCGCTGGCCCGTCAACAACGATCTCGGCGCCGAGCAGATCCGCCACCGCCATGGGCAACTCCTCCGGGTTGGCAGCGACCCGGGCCGCAAGGGACAGTGCCTTGGTTTGTGCGTCGGCCAGAGCCAAGGCGGTGGTGGGCCAAACGCCCACGGCGGACCCGCCACCGGAAGCCAATATGGCCAGCAGATCCTGCTCGGTCAGTTCCTCGGGAGCTGCAAGCACCAGTTCATCCAGGACACCGTCCGATAGGACATGGACCTGTATCCCCAGGATGTTGACCTGTTGACGTGCCAGCGACCTGGTCAGTTTTTCCAGGTTTCCCGGAGTATCCGGAACAGTGATCCGCGCCCGCCAGAGCGCTCCCGCGGCCGACAGGTGCCGCCGGTGCCGCAGGGCCGGGGCATGCAGCCAGGACCGGAGCAACCTGGTCGCGGACGGTTCAGCAACCCAGATCACCAGCACGGTCGCGGTGACCGTCAGCACCAGGACCTTGAACAGGTATGGGAGCTCAAGGTGCAGCACCAGGGCGTGCACGCCGAGCTCGATCGGCAGCATGGCTCCGATGTTGGCGAGGGTAAGGCGCGTGCGGGCCGGTTCGGGCAGCTGGCCGCAGGCCTCGCAGCGCAGTTCGACGGCGGTGCCGGTTTCCCGAGGCGTCTTCATGCTTCCACCCTGCTCCGCCGTCGTTACGGTGGTGTTGCGGTTAGGTGCTGGGCGGAGAAAAGCAGGTCAACACTGCATTTCGGATAGTCTCGATGGGTGATGAATACCCTTGCCCAGGACGTGGGCCTGCCCGGAATGCCCGGGCGGTTATATAGTTCCGGGCCAGTCGACGCTGTCGGTGGCGGCGCTGCACCGACGTACCTGCTGCTGCACGGGATCGGTGTTTCCCACCGCTACCTGAAGAGGCTGCACCAGCAACTCGCCTCAACCGCTCCGACACATTCCCTGGACTTGCCCGGCTTCGCCGCGAAGCCGGCACCCAGGAATCGGTTGTCGGTCGCCGACTATGCCGCATTCATCGGTGGAGTGCTGGACCGGGCAGGCGTTGGGCCGGTCGTCGTCGTCGGCCACTCCATGGGAGCCCAGTTCGCCGTCGAACTGGCCCTGCAGCGACCTGAACTGGTGACGCGGATAGTGCTGATCGGGCCGGTGGTGGATCCGGAGCGGCGGACGGCTGTTCACCAGGCTCTCGCTTTGGGCCGGGACATGCTGAAGGAACCACCGCTGGCCAATGCCGTCGTTTTCACCGACTACCTGCGCTGCGGTCCCCGCTGGTACCTGAAGGAACTGCCGGTCATGCTGGAGTATCCGATGGAGGAGCGGACCGGGTTGGTCGATGCACCAGTGCTGATCGTGCGCGGCTCACGTGATCCTGTCGGCAGTGCCGGCTGGTGCCGCCGCCTGTTGCTTTCCACCCGGCGGGGCCAACTTACGCAGATCAAGGGCCGGCATGTGGTCCAGCATGCCTCGGCGCCGGAGGTTGCCGCCGCCATCCGTTCCTTCGCCGTCGAAAACGATGCGCCGCTCGCGGAGCGTGGCCTGTGACGTCGGTGCCCAGAGCCGCAAAGTGGTGGGCGCAGGACTACCTGTACGCCGGCTGGTGGCAGCTGAAGGCGGCCCTGTCACGGGCCAAACCGGAGGACTTCGCGTCCGGAACGGGCCGGGCCGTCGTCGTGATTCCCGGCATTTACGAAAGCTGGCAGTTCATGCTGCCGTTGATCGAGGCCCTGCACCGCAACGGGCACCCGGTGCATGTTGTCACATTGCTGCAGCGCAACCGGCTGCCTGTGCAGCAGGCCGCTCAGCTGGTGGCGGACTATGTCACCCGCCAGGACCTGCACGAAGCGGTTCTGGTGGCCCACAGCAAGGGCGGCCTGATCGGAAAATACGCCATGTTGAAGCTGGATCAGGAGAGCCGCATTTCCCGGATGGTGGCGATCTGTTCGCCGTTTTCCGGGTCCCGCTACGCCCGGTTCCTCCTGGTCCCGAGCCTGCGGGCGTTCTCCCCGCGTGACGCCCTGACACTGCAGTTGGCTAAGGAAGAGGACGTCAACCAGCGCATCACGTCCATCTTCGGGGAATTCGATCCGCACATTCCCGAGGGAAGCCTGCTGCCTGAGGCGCGCAACATCAAGCTCGACCTGGGCGGCCACTTCCGCATTCTCAGCGACCGGCGCACCATCCAGGCGGTTGTGGCCGAAGCCGTGTAGTGCGGCGGTGCGGCTGGTGCGGGAGCGCGCCGACGGCTGGCGCGCCCGGCGCTGGTGCACCGCGCGGCCGGGCGGCGTCAGGAGCCGGCGCGGGTGCCGGGCGGCTGGATATGGACCACCTTGACGGTTGTCATTTCGTCGAGCAGCTCAGGACCGTAGCCAAAGCCGGTCCCACTGGCCCCGCGCGGTTGCGCGGCTCCGCCGGGTGCCCCGCCAAACACGTGGTTGATCTTCACGGTCCCCACCGGCAGTGCGGCGACGGCGCGTTGGGCGTGCTCCAGACCGGCGGTCAGGACCGACGCCGCCAGTCCGTAGTTTCCCGCGCGGGCCAGTTCCAGTCCCGTTTCAAAGTCGGGAACCACCTGAACGGGAGCGACCGGACCAAAAGTCTCCTCGGACATGACGGTCATGTCCTGCGTGCAACCTGTGAGCACCGTCGCCGGGTACCAGCTGCCGGGGCCCTCGGGCAGCTGCCCGCCGGCAGCGGCAGTCGCGCCGGAAGCCACGGCGTCTGCTACCTGCGCATGCACGGCGACGCGGAGCCGGTCATCCACCAAGGGGGCCAGGCCGCCGTCGGCGTTCCGCCGTTCCGCTTCCAGCACCAGGGCTGCCAGGAAATCGTCAGCGATGTCCTGGTGCACGTAGATCCGCTCCACCGAGGTGCAGATCTGCCCGCTGTTGGCGAAGGCACCCAACGCTGCCTGTTCTGCAGCCCACGCCGGGTCCACGTCGCCATCGATGAGCAGGGCGTCGTTGCCGCCGTTCTCGAGCAGCACGTGGGCACCCGTTCCAGCTGCGGCCAGCCGGATGGCGGTGCCCGTCGCGGTTGATCCGACATGGGCAATCACGTCCACGCCGGGGGAGGAGGTCAGCAACCGGCCCACGTCGGCACCGCCGTCGAGGGAGGCGAAGACGTGCGGGGGGAACGGCTGGGTCAGCAGTTCCCCGAGTCGCCGGCCCAGGTGCGGGCAGCGCTCGCTGGGTTTGTGGACGACGGTGTTCCCTGTGACGACGGCGGCTCCGATCAGCCCGCAGGCCACGGCCACCGGGTCGTTCCAGGGGGTCAGCGCCACGACCACGCCACGCGGTTCCGGAACTGTGTAGTCGGCCGCCAATTGTTTGCCACGCAGGCTGCGTCCCCGGTGCACCGGGCCGAGTTGGGCGTATTGGCGCAGGGTCCCGACGCCTGCCAGTACCCCGCCGAGCGCCTCTTCGAGGGGACGACCGGTTTCCACGGCATTGAGCTCGGCCAGTTCCTGCGCAGCGGCGGCGAGGACGTCGGCGGCCGCCGCCAGCAGGTTCCCGCGGGTTTCGGGGTCAGTGGCAGCCCAGGCGGGTGCCGCCGCCGCCGCGGCGGCCAGGGTCCTGTCGACGTCGTCGGCGGACGCTGCGGCAAGGGTGCCAACCAGCGAACCATCCCTGGGATTGCGGATGGTCAGCGTTTCCCGTCCGCTGGATCCGGCAGAGGGCTGGTTGGTGGTCTTCTGGGCGGTTTCGGTCAGCATGGCATCCCTTGGACGAGGCGGCAGGTGTACTTGTTCCATACCCCGTGAGCAGGACCTTAGACATCGCGGCATGCTATTTCCCGGCGCCGTTGACCGCCGTTGCCGCCTCGTTGCCCCCCGAAAGGCTCCGCAGGTTCCCAAAGCTGCCCTGTGGCTGCGCTGCTCGTGCCTTGCCTGCTTCCGGCCTTCCCTGGCCGGCCCTTGGCAGAGGAGTCAGTGGCCGAACTCGTCCGACGAGGAGTCAGTGGCCGAACTCGTCGGAATCGGCAATGTCGTGTTCACCGATGTTCAGGGCGGAAACCTGCTGCACCTCGTCCTCGGTGAGGGCGAAGTCGAACACCGCAAAGTTCTCGGCCATCCGCTCGGGTGCGATGGATTTGGGAATGGCGACCAGGCCCTGCTGGACATGCCAGCGCAGCACGATCTGCGCCGGCGTGCGCTCATACTGGCCGGCGAGCGTGGTGATCAGCGGGTCCCGAAGCAGTTCACTCGCGTTGCCCAGTGGACTCCACGACTCGGTCACGATGTTATGGGTGCGGTGGAAGTCGCGGACAGCTTCCCGAGTGTGTCGGGGATCGAGTTGGATCTGATTAACGTCCGGGTGCACGCCGGCGTCGAGCAGCGGCTGCAGGTGGTGGATCTTGAAGTTGGAGGCTCCGATGGCACGAACCCTGCCGTCGGCCAGCAGCTCAGCAAGCCCCTGGAAGGCATCGCCGAAAGTACCCTGGGACGGGTTGGGCCAATGAACCAGCAGGAGGTCGATGTAGTCGACGCCCAGCTTGTCCGCCGAGTTGCGCCAGGCCTCGACAGCGCCTTGGCGGCTGTGCCATTCCTTGTTGAACTTGGTCGTGATGAAAACTTCCGAGCGGTCGATGCCGGAGCGGCGAATGCCCTCGCCGACGCCGCGCTCATTCCGGTAGTTCTCGGCCGTGTCGATCAGCCGGTAACCGATGGACAGGGCAGCCGCCACGGCGTCAGCGGCCTCCTGGTCGTTCAGGGGCCAGGTGCCAAAGCCGATCTGCGGAATAGCGGCGCCGTTGTGCAAGGGAACCAGCGGGGCGAGCGAAGTATCAGTCATGGCCAAATCCTCGCACACCCCCGCCGAGTGTCGACATCTGCACGCCCCACCGCTTCCCAACTTCCTGCCGAGTGTCGACGTCTGCACGCCCCGCGGCTTCGACGCGCCTTGAGTGGGGGTGCAGAGGTCGACATTCGGGGGTGGGGTGGGGTGCAGAGGTCGACACTCGGGGGAAATGCGGAAGGGGCTCCGCAGCGAAGTGCGGAGCCCCCTCGGGGTCACTCTGGTCCTGCGTGGCAGGTTTTAGCGCACGCGCTTGCGGCCCGTGATGGCGCCGTAGATCAGCAGCACAATGATGGAACCCACGATGGCCAGCAGCCAGGTCTGGATGGAGAAGAACTCCTGCAGGCCGCTACCGAAGATAGCCCCGCCAATGAAGCCGCCCAGAAGCGCGCCGACGACGCCGAGCACCAGGGTGATCAGCCAGCCACCGCCCTGGCGACCGGGGATGATGAGCTTGGCAATCGCGCCGGCGATGAGGCCGAGAAGAAGAAATCCGAAGAATCCCATGACGACAATCTTTCCGTTGTAGGTGATGGCTCGCCGGCACTGCCGGTCCGCCTCGTACTCAAGCCTCCTCGGCTGTCAGGAACAACAGCAGAAGTAACTACACAACAACAGTATCAATAATCAGCCGCCTTACTATCAGTTTGCTTAGCTTTATTTGGGCGTGTCGGAACCATCCGAACCGTTGCCCAGGCCAGGAAAACTGTGTCAGAACCCCGCAGGAGTGTGCGGCAGGTAGGGTTCCTCCAGCTCACGTAGGTCCTCCGGGGTAAGGACCACGTCCAGGGCGGCGACAGCGTCCTTGAGATGCTTGGCCTTGGTCGCTCCGACGATGGGCGCGCTCACCACCGGACGTGAAAGCACCCAGGCCAAGGCGATTTGTGCCCGCGGAATGCCGTGCCGGTCCGCAACCTTGGCGACCGCTTCAACGATGCCGCGGTCGGCGTCGTCGTACAGCGTGGAACCAAACTGATCAGTTCCGCTGCGCTCCGTTTCGGTTCCCCAATCCCTCGTCAACCTGCCGCGGGCCAGCGGACTCCACGGAATAACACCCACGCCCAGATCGGCGCACAGTGGGAACATTTCGCGTTCCTCCTCACGGTTAAGGAGGTTGTAGTGGTCCTGCATCGACACGAAGGGCGTCCAGCCATTGGCCCGGGCGGTGTACTGCGCCTTCGAGAACTGCCAGGCGTACATGGATGAGGCACCCAGATAACGCACTTTGCCCGCCTTGACGACGTCGTGCAGGGCTTCGAGGGTTTCCTCGATCGGGGTGGCAGGGTCCCAGCGGTGGATCTGGTAGAGGTCCACGTAGTCCATGCCCAGTCGGCGCAGGCTGGCGTCAAGGGAGCTGATGATCGCTTTGCGGGACAGGCCCCTGCCGTTGGGGCCTTCCGCCATCACGCCGTGCACCTTGGTGGCCACGACGAGTTCGTCCCGATTGCCGTAGTCCGCCAGCGCGCGGCCGACGATTTCCTCGCTGCTGCCGGCTGAGTAGACGTTGGCCGTGTCAAAGAAGTTGATGCCCGCCTCCAGGGCCTGGCGGATCAGCGGTCGGCTTTCCTCCTCGGGCAGCGACCACGGGTGCGCGCCGCGGGCCGGGTCCCCAAAGCTCATGCAGCCGACAGCAATTCGAGAGACGTCCAGGCCAGTCGAGCCGAGTTTGACGTAATCCATCGGTTTCCTTCCGAAGAGGTATGTGGGTGGGCCTCGCCCTCCACCCGGCCGGGCAGGAGGAGCGGGAGTCCCTGGGCCGATTCTGCCGCACACGCCCGGGCTGGCCAAGCCGATTTGCCCCAAGGCGGTTCGGCGACGGCGGTTCGACGACGGCCGGCGGCGGGCGGCAGCCGGCGAACGGGTGAGGAGGGCCCGGATGAGGGCGTCGGCGTGGGGGAGAGGTGGACGGACTCCTGCCATCGGTATTAGATAAGTGCATCCGCGGCCAAGCCTGCGGATGAAGTCACTACTGGCACCACGGGAAAAGGTGCCACCGGAACAAGGAGGGACGGTATGGGACTGGGAGACAAGCTATCGAACGCTGCCGAGAAGCTTGGCGGCAAGGGCAAGGAAGCGGCCGGCGAAGCCACGGGCAACGAGGACCTGCGTGCCGAAGGGCAGGCGGACCAGGTTAAGGGCGACCTGAAGCAGGCCGGCGAGAAGCTCAAGGACGCCTTCACCAAGGAGTGATCCACGTGCGGGCAGTGGCGGTGCCGGGGAAAGTGCCCGGCACCGCGTCACCGCACTATTGGCCCACTGCACTGCTGGCCAGTCGGCCGCCGTCCTATCGCGCGGCCGCCGGCAGGTCTGCGGTGGCAACGGAGGGTGTACTCCCGCGGACAATGAGCTCGCAGGGGTATTCCTGGCGCTGGGGTGCAGCTCCCGGGACCGCCAGGCGCTGCAGGAGCATCCGGACGCCAACACGGGCCATCTCCCGGCTCGGTTGGCGAACGGTGGTCAGGTCGAAGGAATCCCAGGCGGCCATGTCGACGTCGTCGTACCCGACCACCCAGCACTGTTCCGAAGGAACCCGCGCCTTGTGCAGGGCGTCCAGGGCACCGAAGGCCATGTAGTCATTGGCACAGAAAACCGCCTCCGGTGGGGCATCCGCCGCCAGCAGCTCGGCCATGATCCCGGCGCTGACATGGTGCGAGAACCCGCCGTCGAACTGGAGCGAGTCCGGAACCGCATACCCCCGGGCCTGCATCCGCTCCAGGAATCCGGCGCGGCGGTCGCGGGAGGTGCTGGCGTTGGCGGCTCCGCCGATGAAGGCGATCCGGGTCTTCCCCTGGTCCAGCAGATAGTTCGCCACGAGTGCACCGCCAGCCCGGTTGCTGCTGGCCACCTGGTCGCACTCCAGCCCGTCGACAATGCGGTTAATCAGCACGATCGGGCTTTGCTGCTCCACGGCCGCCTGCAGTTCGACCGAGTCCTCCGTGGCCGTGGTAAAGACGACGCCGTCGACGGCCCGCTCCCGAATGGCCTTGAGCGCATCGGTGTGGTTGCTGCCGCCGGCATTCCACAGAACGACCCGGTAACCGGCCGCGTCCAGTTCCCTGGTCAGCTCATCCAGCACCTCCGGATAGAAGGGGTTGGTCAGATCCGCCACCACGACGCCGACGGTGTGGGTGCGCCGCGTCTTCATGGCCTGCGCCCCGGCATGGGGCACGTAGCCAAGGGTCGCCATGGCAGCTTCCACCTTGGCGTAAGTGGCCGCGGAGACCTTTGAAGGGGAGGACAGTGCCCGTGAGACGGTGGCCTGGGAAACTCCCGCCAGCCGTGCCACATCCCGGCTTGTCACCATGTACGCTCCCGTCCCTCCCGCTTAACCGGTCCTCGTCATCCTACGTGTTGGTGATCGGGTCGTATTCGGGTGTCAGGCCACGACGACGGCGGACCCGCGGCGCGGTTTCCGGCGACCAGAGGGCGCCGGCTGCAGTGATCAACGCGGTCAGCACCATGTAGCCGGCCACCAGCCAGTATCGATCAAAACCGGGACCGATGAGGGCGGTGGCGATCAGCGGGGCAAAGCCTCCGGCGAAGACGGCCGCGACCTGCGGCCCCACGGAGGCACCCGAGTAGCGCAGCTTGGGCTCGAAGAGCTCAGTGAAATAGGCCGGCTCCACGGAGTAGCACAGGTCGCGGCCCACATTGCAGGTCAGGACCAGGGCCAGGAGCATCATCAGGAAGTCGCCGGTCTGCACGGCCCAGAAGAACGGGAACGCGGTGACCAGCATGGTGGCCGCACCGGCCAGGACCGTATAACGGCGTCCCCAGCGGTCTGACACCCAGCCCCAGAATGGGATGGAGAAGATGCCCAGCCCGGCCATGATCATCGTGGCCAGCAGGATGCTGTTCTTCTCCAGCAGCACCGCGGGGCCGTACGCGAGCAAAAAGGTCGTGTAGATGTAGTAGTTCGCGTTCTCCGCGAAGCGCATCATGATGACCTTGAGGATCATCAGCGGCCGGGTGCGGATCACGGTGACCACGGGCAGCTTTTCGATTTCTCCGGCGTCGCGGATCTTCTCAAAGGCCGGGGATTCGTCCACCTTGTTGCGGATGTAGAAGGAGATGCCGACCAGGACGATGGAGATCAGGAACGGGATCCGCCAGCCCCAGGCGCTGAAGGCCTCCGGCGCGATGATGCCGCCCATGATGAAGAAGGCGCCGTTGGCCAGCAGGGTTCCGGCCGGAACGCCGATCTGGGGCCAGGAGCCGAAGAATCCACGGCGCTCGGCCGGAGCATACTCGGTGGCCATGAGGGCCGCCCCGCCCCATTCACCGCCAACGCCGATGCCCTGCACAATGCGCAGCAGCACCAGCAGGATGGGGGCCGCGACGCCGATGGTGCCGTAGGTGGGCAGGCAGCCGATGAGGAAGGTGCCGAATCCCATCAGGCCGAGGGTGATCATCAGCATTTTCTTGCGGCCCAGCCGGTCCCCGAAGTGGGCGAAAATGACGCCACCTACGGGACGGGCGGCAAAGCCGATGGCGTAGGTGCTGAAGGACAGCAGGATGCCGACAAAGGGATCCACCTTGGGAAAAAACTGGACATTCAACACAATGGCCGCCGCCACGCCGTAGACGTAGAAGTCGTACCACTCAATGCAGGTGCCCAGCACCGAGGACGTCAGCGCTTTGCGCCGCATCTTCGGATCGATGGCGGGATCTGCCGCCAGAACGGAAGAGGTCATGGGAGACTCCTTTGTCTTCGTCTCAAAATGTGAGGGTAGCCACAAGGGCTGATCAGAACAGGACTGTATACGTATGCAGCAGGGGAACGCAACCTCTTGCGCTGTGACTTGTATACGTATACAGTCGGTGTCCAAACGGCCCAATCGGGTCTCAGCGGGGGCGTTCGAGCGTTCCCCATCAACGAGGATGGAAGGTTTCCCATGACCGTCGAAACAGCCACCAGCACCCAGATCCCTTCGGTGCTGCTGAAGTCACCCGAGCAGAGCAGCGCCAGCCGGGGAAGCACGCCCGAGGTGCGGGCGACGGTGGAAGCAGTGATCAACGATATTCGGACCCGCGGCGACGAGGCGGTCCGGGAGTACTCCGCCAAGTTCGACAAGTACTCGCCGGAGTCCTTCCTGCTGACCCCCGAACAGCTGCAGGAAATCATGGACCGGGTTCCGCAGCAGGTCATTGACGACATCACGTTCGTCCAGGAACAGGTGCGCCTGATGGCCACCAAGCAGCTCGAATCACTTGCGGACTTTGAGATCGAAACCCTCCCTGGCGTGCACCTGGGCCAGAAAAACGTTCCCATCCAGGCCGCCGGCGCCTACATCCCCGGCGGCAAGTACCCCCTGCTGGCCAGCGCGCACATGACCATCATCACCGCCAAGGTCGCCGGAGTGGAGAGGGTTGCCGCCTGCACGCCCCTGATTCAGGGCGAGGTCCCCGATGCCACGGTCGCCGCCATGCACCTGGCTGGAGCGGATGAGATCTACCTCCTGGGCGGCATCCAGGCCGTTGCAGCCATGGCGGTCGGGACCGAAACGATCAAGCCCGTCAACATGCTGGCCGGCCCGGGCAACGCCTTTGTCGCCGAGGCAAAGCGGCAGCTGTTCGGAGAAGTCGGCATCGACCTCTTCGCCGGCCCCACGGAAGTCCTCATTGTCGCCGACGACGCTGCCGATCCCTTCATCGTCGCCGTCGACCTCCTGTCGCAGGCTGAGCACGGACCCGATTCCCCGGCAGTGCTCATTACCACCAGCGAGGAGCTGGGGCGCAAGGTCATGGAGCACATCGACGTCCTCCTGGTCGACATGCCGACCCGCGACTACGCCGGTGCCGCCTGGCGCGACTGGGGAGCAGTGCACGTCGTGGACAACCTCGAGAACGCCTACGCCCTGGCCGACGAATACGCGTACGAGCACGTGCAGATCCTGACGGCCGAGCCGCGCGAGGCCCTGGACAAGATGCACAACTACGGCGCCCTGTTCCTCGGTGAGGGGACCTGCGTGTCCTACGGCGACAAGGTCATCGGCACCAACCACGTCCTGCCAACCCGCGGCGCCGCCCGCTACACCGGCGGCCTCTGGGTGGGCAAGTACCTGCGCACAGTGACCTACCAGGAAGTGACGAACACCGAATCCAGCGCCTTCTTCGGCGAGCTGTGCGGCCGCGCCGCCCGGGTGGAACGCTTCGAGGGCCACGCCCGCTCCGGTGACGTCCGCGCCGCCAAATACCGTGGCACCTCGCTGCCCTGGTCCGACCACACCTTCGGAAACTGACATGGCGGCGCTGGATTTCCGCCTGGACGGCAAAACGGCGCTGGTCACCGGAGCCGGCCGTGGCCTCGGCAAGGCCGTCGCCGACGGTCTTGCCGGCCTCGGGGCCACCGTTTACGGCACCAGCCGCGACGCGGCCACCTCACAGCGGATCTCCGAACGGTACGGTACGCCGTCGCCGATTATGGAGATGACAAGCACTGCCTCGCTGGAAGCCGCGGCCGCAGCCGTGCTGGAGCACAGCGGCGGGCTGGACTTCCTGGTCAACAACGCCGGCATTAACATTCCCAAACCGGCGGTCGATGTCACGGTGGCGGACTGGGACGCGGTGCTCGATACCAACCTCAAGGGAAGCTTCTTCCTTTCGACGGCAGTCGCTCGGGAATGGCTTGCGACAGGGCGCCCGGGCGCCATCGTCAACATCGCCTCGCAGGCGGGCATGATCGCCATCGAGGAGCGCAGCGCCTATGGAATCAGCAAGGCCGGAATGATCCAGATGACCCGCGCCCTGGCCCTGGAATGGGCCGCGGCCGGTATCCGGGTCAATGCCGTCGCCCCCACCTTCATCCGGACGGAACTGACCGAGGCGACCCTCAGCCAGCCTGAATGGGCCTCAACGCTGCTGGGCCGGATCCCGATGGGCCGTTTTGGTGAACCTGATGACATCGCGGGCGCCGTGGCCTTCCTGCTGGGAGGCGCGTCGTCACTGGTCACCGGGGCGACGCTTACGGTGGACGGTGGCTACACCATTCATTGACGTGCCCGGGCGCACGGTGTGGCGCCCGGGCCTGACAGGGCAGGAAACAGGATGAACTTTGCGGAAATCACGACGACGGCTGTCGTCGGCTCCGGCTACATGGGTGGAGGCATCGCCCAGGTACTGGCCCTGGCCGGCTACCCGGTGGTCCTGGGCGACGTTGACGCCGCAACGGCAGAAGCGGCACGGGCCCGCCTGGTGGACCAGGCCGCCTCGTTCGAGGCGCAGGGGCTGATGCCGGCCGGTGCCGGCAACACCATCGCCGGGAACCTGCGGGCGGCGCCGGGCATCGAGGAGGCAGTGCAGTCGGCCGACTACATCGTCGAAGCGGTACCGGAGCAGCGGAACCTGAAATTCGATGTACTGACCCGCATCAGCTTCCGGGCTCCGGCCACCGCCATCATCGGCAGCAACACGTCGGCGATTCCCATCAGCGAGCTGGCCACGGTGGTGGACCGGCCAGAACGGTTCCTCGGAGTGCACTGGATGAACCCTGCCCCGTTCGTGCCCTGCGTGGAGCTGATCGCAGGGGCGGCTACGGCGCCGGAAACGGTTGACACCGCCGAGCAACTGATCCTGCGCGTGGGGAAAGCTCCGGCACGGGTGGCTGACACTCCCGGATTTGTCGCCAACCGGCTGCAGTTCGCCCTGTACAAGGAAGCCGTCCGGATCATGGAGGAGGGCACGGCGACGGCATCGCAGATCGACGACGTCGTGAGCAACTCCTTCGGGTTCCGGCTGGCCCTGTTTGGCCCCTTCGCCATTGGCGACATGGCCGGACTCGATGTCTACCAGGGCGCCTACGACACGTTGGGGCAGGCGTACGGCGAGCGCTTCGATGCCCCGGCCGCCCTGCGGGACACCGTGGCGGCAGGAAACCTGGGGCTGAAGTCCGGTCGTGGCTTCCTGGACATTGATCCGGGCCGGCGGGAGGAACTGCTCGCGTACCGCGACCACGCCTACGCCAGGCTGTCCGCGTTGCGCGCCGAGCTGGGTAAGGCGCCCGGGCTGTAGCCCTGAAACCGCCGTGCCTCTAAACCCTGCGGGGCGCCTTGGGAGCCGTGGGAGGATTGCGACGCCGGATGCTGAGTGGATACGCCACCCACAGTCCCGCGATGGCCGCCAGCAGCAGTGCGGCGGTGATGATGCCGGCGGTGTGGCCGAGCACGATGTCGAAAACGAATGCGGCCGTGCCGGCCACCAGCAGCGCGACGCCGGCCAGGCTCGCCTTCACGAACCGCGAGCTGCTGTCCACCAGGCGCTCCTTGAGCCGACGCCTGAACAGGCCGCGGTGCAGGCAGATCGGCGTGAGCGTCAAGGCAGTCACCACCGCTGCCAGGGCCACCAAGGTGAGGTAGGCGGAGCGCTGGCCATCATCCAGCTCCTGGAAGCGGGACTGGAACGGCAGCGACAGCAGGAAGGCAGCGATCAGCTGGGTGCCGGTCTGCATGACGCGCATCTCCTGCAGCAGTTCACTCCAGTTCCGGTCGGCCTTCTGCTCAACGGACTCCTGGCGACCATCGCCAGGCTGGGCGTCGTCCGCCTCCGCATCGTCCGGCTGACCGCCGTGGGGCTGACCGCCGTCGGGCAGCGCATCGCCGGCTGTCGTGCTGTGGCTCGCCATGGGCTGCTGTTCCTTCCTCAGATCCGCCTGTCCAGTTTAGCCAGCCGTGGATGCCTGTGGGCCGTTGCCGAGCACCTCGGCCAGGTCAAAGGACACCGGCTCCTCAAGCTGGTCGAACCTACAGGACTGCGCGTCCCGGTCCGGCCGCCACCGCACGAACTGCGCGGTGTGCCGGAAGCGCACGCCCTCCATGTGGTCGTAGCGCACCTCCACGACCCGTTCCGGGCGGAGCGGCACGAAGGACAGGTCCTTGCCCGCGCTCCACCGGCTGCCCTCGGCGTTGCGCGGTGTCCGTGTCCCTGTCTCCTGTTCGGCCCAGGCCCAGGGGTGGCCGTCGAACGAGGTGACCAGCGGCTGCAGCTCGGTGAACAGCTCCTTCCGTCGGGCCATCGGAAAGGCACCGATAACGCCGACGCTGAGCAGGTCCCCTTCGGCGTTGTGCAGCCCCAGCAGCAGGGAACCGATCGCATCCGGACCGCTCTTGTGCAGCCGGAATCCCGCGACCACGCAGTCAGCGGTGCGTTCGTGCTTGATCTTGAACATGGTCCGTTTGTCGGGCTGGTAGGTCCCAGTCAGGGGCTTGGCCACGATGCCGTCCAGCCCGGCGCCCTCAAACTGGCTGAACCACCGCTGCGCCTCGTCCCGGTTCCGGGTGGTGCGGGTCAGGTGGATGGGACCGGCCACGCCGGCCAAGGCGCCTTCCAATGCGGCGCGGCGCTCCGCATAGGGACGGCCGGTGAAGTCTTCGTCGCCCAAGGCGAGCAGGTCGAAGGCGACGAACCGGGCAGGCGTCGTCGTGGAGAGCATCCGCACCCGGCTCGCGGCGGGGTGGATCCGCTGCTGCAGCGCGTCAAAGTCCAGCCGGTCCCCGCTGGCGCCGACCAAAATCACCTCACCGTCCACCACGCACCGTTCCGGCAGCTGTTGCCGTGCGGCTTCAACGAGTTCCGGGAAATACCGGGTCAGGGGCTTCTCGTTGCGGCTGCCGATCTCCACCTCATCCCCGTCGCGGAACACAATGGAGCGGAAGCCGTCCCATTTCGGTTCGTAGCTGACGTCGCCGTCCGGCAGGTTCGGCACGGACTTGGCCAGCATGGGGGCTACAGGAGGCAGCAGGGGCAGTCGCATGCGGCCATTCTTGCACGCCGGGTCAGGACAGTTCGGCCAGTAGCTGGGGCATTGCTGCCAACAGTTCGCGGGCCAGGAAACTCATCGGACCCATGGACGCCGAAAGCCTGTCACCGGCCGTCGCGTGCAGGTACGTGGCCCAGCAAGCCGCCTGTGCCGGGTCCGCGCGCCGGGCCAGCAGCCCGCCGGCAGCTCCGGCCAGGACATCACCGCTGCCCGAGGTGCCCAGCCCCGGGTTGCCGGCAGGGATTTCCCAGCGCCGGCCGTCGGGAGCGGCCACCAGGCCTTGTCCGGAGACGACGGCGCCGTACTTTGCGGCCACCTCGCCAATGGCGTCACCAATGTCCACGGATTCCCGGTCCAGCAACCGTGCGGCCTCCGCAGGGTTTGGCGTCAGCAGCAATCGCCCGTTCCACCCCCGGTACAGGTCCGGCAGCCCGGGCAGGACGCCCAGGGCGTAGGCGTCCAAAACCACAGTGGCTTCGGGATTGAGCAGGGGAGCGATCCCCTCCAGGAGGGCTGCAGCTTCCTCGGCGTCGTCCAGACCGGGCCCGATCACGACAACGTCGGCGGCGTCCAGATCCGCAGCGAGCCGGGACGCGCCGCTGCCGCGAACGGCGCCGGCCTCCGTCTCGGGCAGGCCAACCACTCCTGACTCCGGGATGGCCACGGCCACCGCGACGGCAGCGGATTCCGCGACGGCCATGGTGAGCCGTCCGGCGCCCACCCGCAGGGCTGCCAGTCCGGTGAGCATGGCCGCGCCAGGGGTCCTGCGGGCGCCGCCGATGACCAGCACCGTGCCCCGGTCTTCCTTGCTGCTCGCTTCCTGGGACAGGCTCCAGTCCCGTAACAGCGCCGGGGTGACCAGCTCAGGCCGGGTGGACATTGGTGTCTCCTGCATGCTCGGTGACGGGGGCTCCGGCCGCTTCGAGGTGTTCGACCTCGTTGAACGTGGCGACTTCCCATGGTGCGCCGGCCGCAGACCGGACCAGGCGGGTAACGGAACCGTTTCGGACAGCGGTGGAGGACGCAATCGCCAGCAGCTCCGCTTCGTTCAGTCCCTCGCAGACGTAGCGCAGCAGCAGGATCACGGCATCATGGCAGACCAGGGCCACGCGCTCGGCGGGTAACTGTTCCACATCGCGCAGCAGCGAGCGCAGCCGCAGGGCAACATCCGTCCAGGACTCCCCGCCCGGCGGCCGGTAGTAGAACTTACCCAGCCATTCGCGCCGTCGTGCCTCCTCCGGGAAACGTGCCGCAACGCCGGACGCCGTCAGGAGATCCAGCACTCCCAGCTCCCGGTCACGCAACCGTTCATCCACCTGCAGGCCGGCCTCCGCCAGGCCTGCCAGCTGGGCCGTCTCAATCGCCCGCCGGTAAGGGGAACTCAGGACAAGCTGTGGGCGATTGTCCCCAGCTGCGTGCGCGAGCCAGGCGCCCAACGCGGACGCCTGCTCCCGGCCGGTCGCACTGAGCGGCACATCAGCGTCGCGGAAGGCGACACCAATAACATCGGCGCCGTCCAGCTGCGCGGCGCTGGCAGCTACGTTCCCTTCGCTTTCGCCGTGCCGGATAAGTATCAGTTGCTGCAAAGCCATTGACGTTCCTTTCACCTGGCACCTGCCCTCCGCTTGCCCGGAGCGGCGCGGCGGTATCACCATCCTAGGGGGAATAGTAAGCAACCTTTCTGTTGCGGGTGCTTCCCGGTAGGGTGGAGGCACATCGAGCCAAGGAGGACCCATGAGTGTCAATGCACCGGAACCCGATGCGGGCCAGGACAAGACAGCGGAACCGACAGGGGAGACGATTCCCGACGGCGACCAGGGTGTAGGCCTGGGCGCGGGCGGTGAAGCCACAACTTTCGAACCCGAAGAAGACCCCGAAGCGCAGCCTGAGGACATCTAGCGCCGGTGCCCGCCCGCGTGACGGGCGGGCGTCCGCGTATTAAGCGTTCCGGCTCGTGCGAATAGGGTGGACACGTGCCCGATACTCCTGTCCGCCGGTCCTGGCCCCTGATCGCGATCGTGTTCGCCACCCTGTTCTGGGCCGGCAATTATGTTGTCGGTGCCTTCGCGGTCCGGAGCATGAGCCCGTTCGATCTCACCTTCCTCCGCTGGGCCCTGGCCGTCGTACCGTTGGTGCTGATTTCCCAGCTGGTCGAGAAGCCGGACTGGCGGGCCGTGTTCCGACGCTGGCCGCTGCAGCTGGGCCTGTCCCTGACGGGCATGCTCGGCTACACCCTTTTCCTCTACGCAGCCCTCCAGCACACCACCGCCGTCAACGCCTCCCTCATCAACGCCCTCAACCCGGCCATGATCGCGGTGCTGGCTTCCGTGCTGGTCCGGGAGCGGCTGACGCTGCGAGGAGTAGCAGGAATCGCCGTCGGCCTGGTGGGCGTCCTGGTGGTGATAGTGGATGGCGACCTCGCCGGACTGCTGACGCGCTCCTATAACGCCGGGGACCTGCTGATGCTGGCAGCCATTCTGGTCTGGAGCCTGTACACCATCTTCGGCCGCCGCCTTGCCGGTGTTCCACCCATCGCCTCCACCGCCGTCCAGGCAGGCATCGCCGTGCTGGTGATGCTCCCCTTCGCCCCGGCCGCGCACCTGTCCTGGCCCGTGGAACTGCCTGCCGTCGCGTCCCTGCTGTACATCGCGATCTTTCCGTCCGTGGGCTCCTACCTGCTGTGGAACGCCGCCCTGCGCAAGGTCCAGCCGGGCCGCGCCGGGGTGTACCTGAACCTCATCACCGTCTTTACCGTGCTGATCAGCGCCCTGCTGGGCACGCCGCTCGGCCTGCCCCAACTGCTCGGCGGCGTGCTGGTCTTTGCAGGCGTGCTGCTGGTCGCGCAACGTCGGCGGCCCTTGCCCACCCCTGCAGAAGGGTCTGCACAGCAGCCGCCGTTGGCTCCAAACCGGCAGCTATAGTCGGATCATGGAAGAACGCATACTGGGCAGGACCGGACGGAAAGTCTCGGTCATCGGATTGGGAACCTGGCAACTGGGAGCTGACTGGGGGACGGTGGACCCGGCCCAGGCGACAGCAATCCTGGCAGCGTCGGTGGAGGCGGGAGTCACGTTCTTCGACACCGCAGACGTCTACGGCGACGGACGCAGCGAAGCGGCCATCGGCGCCTTCCTGGCCGACAACCCGGGCGTGGATATCACCGTTGCCACCAAAATGGGCCGCCGGGTGGAGCAGGTCCCGGAGAATTACGTGCTGCCAAACTTCCGGCAGTGGATCGACAGGTCCCGCAGCAACCTGGGCGTGGACGCCCTGGACCTGGTTCAGCTGCACTGCCCGCCCACCGCCGTGTACCAGTCCGGTGAGGTCTATGACGCGCTGGACACCCTGGTCAGTGAAGGCGCCATCCGCAATTACGGTGTCAGCGTCGAGCGCACCGACGAAGCGCTCGCCGCCATCGCCAGGGGAAACACGGCCTCCGTGCAGATTATCCTCAACGCCTTCCGGCTCAAGCCGCTGGACGAGGTCCTACCGGCCGCCAAGGCCGCCGGTGTGGGAATCATCGCCCGGGTACCCCTCGCTTCCGGCCTGCTCTCCGGCAAGTACTCCAAGGACACCGCGTTTGCCGCCAATGATCACCGCAACTACAACCGTGACGGGTCGGCCTTCGATGTGGGCGAGACGTTCTCCGGGGTCGACTACGAACAGGGGCTGGAAGCGGTCCGCGACTTCGAGGCACTGCTTCCCGACGGCACAGCAACAGCCCAGGCTGCCCTGGCGTGGATCATTGCCCAGGATGGCGTCAGTTCGGTGATTCCCGGTGCCCGCACGGTGGAACAGGCCCGCGCCAACGCCGCGGCCGCCGACCTTGCCGGACTGGGCGCAGACCTTGATGAGGGAGTTCGGGCCGTTTACGACAAGTACTTCCGCGCGACGGTCCATCCCCGCTGGTAGCGCAGGCGGCACGGGGACGCGGCGTGGAACTGACTGAGGTCGCCTCCCGGCTGTACGGCCTGGACCTCGAGGACTTCACCGGCGCCCGTAATGCGTCAGCAGCGCAGGCCAAGTCCGATGGGCAGCCGTTACTGGCGCGACAGGTTAAGGCGCTCGCGAAACCCAGCCTGGCAGCCTGGGCCCTGAACCGAATGGCCCGCCAGTCGCCCGAAAGCCTGGCCGGACTGTCGCAGCTCGGTACGGCGCTGCAGGAGGCCCAGCAGCAGCTCGACGGAGCCGCCCTGCGGTCGCTGGCCCGCGATCGCACGGCCCTGCTGCGGAGCCTGGTGGACCAGGTCGGCGAGCAGGCGGCAGGGCATGGGCATCCCCTCAGCGGTGCCGCCCTGACCGCCGTCGAGGACACTCTTCGGGCGGCTCTTTCCAGCCCGCTGGCCGCTGCCGCGGTCCTGTCCGGCGGCCTGGTGCGCACCTTGGCTTCCGACGACGGGCCGGCCGAGGTGAGCGCGGCCGTGGCCGTTCCACTGGCCCTGGAGCCGGAGGCAGGAAAAGACGAGGCCGTTCCCGCAGCACATCGGCCGAAGGCAAAGGCAACAGACCCCGACCTTATCAACCGTCACCGGGCCGCCCTGGCGGACGCTGAGCAGGCCGTGCAGGACACCTCCTCCGCCGAGGAGCAGGCCCGTGCCGCCCTGTCCCAGGCCACCGAAGCTGCCGGGGCGGCAGCGGCACGCCGTGCGGAGTTGCAGGAACGCGTCCGGACCCTCGAGGAACAGCTATTCCGGGCCCGCCACGAACTTGGCATGGCCGACTCCGATACCGCCCAGCTGGCCCGCGCGTGCGAGGCGGCGGAGCGCACCATGGAAGGGGCGGCGCGCAAAAGCCTTGAAGCTCGCCGTCGGCTCGCCGTGCTATCCGGCGATCCGACCACCCGCCCAGTTCGCTAGATGGCCTTGTAATTCAACCTTTGAAGGACCCGTGGTAGCGTGTCCGCATGCAGCAGACCCCTCCACGAGGATCCGGTACCCCCGGGCTGCATCGTGCGCCGGGGCTGCTCCGGGAACTGATGCTCGCTACCCAGGATGTTCAGAAGCGGTTGGGTTCCCGGCTCCAGGTCAATCCCACCGACCTGGAAGTCCTGCAGCTGCTGATCCTGCAGGGCCCGCTCAGCCCCACCGTCCTGGCCAGGAGCCTGGGCATCAGCACCGCCGCGGCCACCGTCGCCACCGACCGCCTGGTCCGGGATGGCCACGTTAGCCGCGAACCGCATCCGACTGACCGTCGGAGCCTGCTAGTGGTACCGCAGGAAGATTCGGTGCGCCAAGCGCTCGATTACCTTCGGCCCCTCGTCGAAGGCACCGACGCGCTGCTGGCACAGTATTCATCGGCCGAGCAGGTAGCCATCACTGACTACCTTGAGCGGGCCATCCAGCTCACCAGGGACGTGCCCCAACCCATCGGGCCGGTGGCGGGCCCGGAAGCAGGGAAAGGACAGGCGCCATGACCGACGCCGAGACCGAACAGCTGGGACGCACGACGGCGGGACGCCCTGCACCCCCGAAGAACACGTCCGCTGATCGGCAACCGCTGACACCGGACGACACCGGCGGGCAAAACAACCCTCGACCACAGGGCGGGCTTCCCCACGAACCGCACCTTGCCCTGGTGGAGGAGGAGCTCCGCGCCTTCTTTGCCTCGGCCCGGCAACGGGCTGCCGCCATGGGCTCCCAGTACCAGGCCCTGTGGGCGGCCCTCGCGGACGGGGCCGCCGCCGGGAAACGGTTCCGGCCCCGGATGGCCCTAACCGTGTACAAGGGCCTGGGCGGGCTGGACTTCCGGCTGGCAGCGACCGTCGGCGCGGCGTTTGAGCTGCTGCACACAGCCCTGATCCTGCACGACGACGTCATTGACCGCGACTTCATCCGGCGCGGTGTGCCGAACCTGGCTGGAAGGTACCGGGAGGAGGCCCTGGCCGCCGACGTCGGCCTGACCGAGGCCGAACACCGCGGCATGTCTGCCGCGCTCATTGCCGGAGACCTGGCCCTGTTCAACTCCTACCGCATGCTTGACCGCCTGCCGGTGGCCCCCGACCTGAAAGCCGACCTGCAGGAGCTGCTGGACGAGGCCATGTTCTCCTCCGCCGCCGGGGAACTGCTGGACCTGTGTTTCTCCGACACAGGGGAGGAGATCTCCATAGCCGGCATCATTGAAATGGACCGGCTCAAGACCGCCGTCTACTCCTTTGAGGCGCCACTGCAGGCCGGGGCTGTGCTCGCCGGCGCCCCCGCCTCCACGGTCCGGCAGCTGGCAGGCATCGGACGAAGCCTCGGCATCGCCTATCAAATCACCGATGACCTGCTGGGCGTCTTCGGGGCCGAGGAAGCCACCGGCAAGACCACGCTCGGTGACCTGCGTGAAGGTAAGCGGACAGTGCTCATTGCCCACGCCATGTCCCGGCCGCAATGGCCTGAGATCGCCGGGCTGATCGGCAGGCCGGGGCTTTCGGCAGCTGATGCAACCAGGATCCGCCACCTTCTGACCGGCGCCGGGTCCCGCACCTTCGCCGTCGACCTGGCCGAATCCCATGCCGCCAGCGCCAGGCGGCAAATTCGGCAGGCAGCTCTGCCCCCGCAGCTGGAGCACAATCTGGAGCAGCTGCTGACCGCCGTAACGACGAGGACAAGGTAACCAGGCATGAAGAGATCCCCGCAGGAACAGTACGACCAGGTGGCGATCCGGACCGCCGGAGTGGTTTTGCAGTCCTACTCGACCTCATTCGGTTTGGCCTGCCGGCTCCTGGCCCCCGCAGTGCGCGTCCACGTGGAAAACATCTACGCCCTGGTGCGCATCGCCGATGAAGTCGTCGACGGCGTCGCAGCCGCGAGCACCCTGGGCGCCGCCGGTGTCGCTGAGTGCCTGGACGGGTTGGAGCGGGCAACGGAATCAGCATTGGAGTGTGGCTACAGCAGCAACCTGGTGGTGCATGCGTTCGCGCTGACGGCCCGCCAAACGGGTTTTGGTCCTGAACTGACCAAACCGTTCTTTGCTTCCATGCGCGCCGACCTCCAACAATGCGAGCACACCGACGAGAGCCTGGCCGAGTACATTTACGGGTCCGCGGAAGTGGTGGGACTGATGTGCCTGGCGGCCTTCCTGTCCGGCACTCCCAACGCGGGAGCGCGCTTCCAGGAATTGGCCCCCGGCGCCCGCAGGCTCGGCGCGGCCTTCCAAAAGGTGAACTTCCTGCGCGACCTCGGCGCCGACCTGCAAACATTGGGCCGCAGCTACTTTCCATCCATCGGCCCGGCCGGATGCACCGACCAGGTCAAGGACCGGATTCTGGACGACATCGAGTCCGACCTGAACGCGGCGTTGGCGGCTGTGCTGCAGTTGCCTCCGACCTCCCGCCGGGCCGTACTGGCCGCGCACGCCATCTTTGCCGAGCTCGCCATCAGGCTCCGCCAGGCGCCGGCGGCCGACCTGATGCACACGCGCGTCCGCGTGCCCAACTCCGTGAAGGCGCGGATCGCCGCCTCCGCACTGGTCGGCGGGTCGGGCGTCGCGGTGCCTGGCCAGCGTTTCCTGCGGCGACCGCTTGTCCAGGGAGTCCGGGCGTGACCGGCCACGCCGGGCCGCCGCGGGCAGTGGTCATCGGAGCGGGCATTTCCGGCCTGGCCACGGCGGCCCTGCTGGCGCGGCGGGGCTACGAGGTGACGGTGCTGGAAAAGCAGGACGAGGTCGGTGGCCGGGCAGGCAGCTGGAGCAGCAAGGGATACCGGTTCGACACGGGCCCCTCCTGGTACCTGATGCCTGAGGTGTTCGACCACTTCTTCCGGCTGCTCGGCAGCTCGGCGCAGCAGGAACTTGACCTGGTCCGGCTTGACCCCGGCTACCGGGTCATCTTCGAAAGTCACAGGGAGCAGCTGGATGTTCCCGCCGGCAGGAGCGCCAACGTCGCGTTGTTCGAGGCAGTAGAGCCCGGCGCGGGAAGCAGGCTGGAGCGCTACCTGGATTCAGCCCGGCGCACTTACGCCATGGCCACCCAGCGGTTTTTGTACACCACATTCGCGTCCTTCCGCCCGCTGCTGACCTTCGACGTCCTGCGGCAGGCGGCCACGCTGCTGCAACTGTTCCTCCAACCGCTGGACCGGTTTGCGGGCCGGTCCTTCTCGAGCCCCCAACTGCGGCAGATTCTCGGTTATCCTGCCGTCTTCCTCGGCTCGTCACCCTTCGACGCCCCCGCCATGTACCACCTGATGAGCCACCTGGACCTGGAGGACGGGGTCTACTATCCGCGCGGCGGATTCACGGGCGTCATCCGGGCCGTCCAGCGGCTGGCGGAAACGGAGGGTGTGCGCATCCTGACCGGCGCCCCGGCGACGGCGGTGCTGACCACGTCCGACGGCCCCCGGACCGGGACCTCCGCCGCCGGCCGGAAGCCAGCCGTCCGCGGGGTCCGGTACCGCACCCCGGAAGGCGTCGACGCTGAACTGCCGGCCGACGTCGTGGTGGGCACCGCTGACCTGCATCATCTGGAGACCGAGCTGCTGCCCGAATCCCTGCAGACCTACCCCGCCGCATACTGGCGCAGGCGCACCGCCGGACCCGGCGCCGTCCTGCTCTGCCTGGGCGTGCGGGGCCGGCTCCCGCAACTGCAGCACCACACCTTGCTATTCACGTCCGACTGGCGGGACAACTTTGGCAAAATCTTCTCCGATCCCCGATCTGTTCCCGATCCGGCGTCTCTCTACATCTGCGCGCCCAGCCGGACCGACACCACCGTGGCCCCGCCCGACGGTGAAAACCTCTTCGTGCTGGTTCCGGTGCCCGCCGATCCGGCGCTTGGCACCGGCGGCGTGGACGGGAACGGAAGCCCGGACCTGGAAGCCATCGCCGACAGGGTCATCGGCCAGATTGCCGACTGGGCAGGAATTCCCGACCTCGCCGACCGGATCGTGACACGCCGCACTTTTGGCCCCGGCGACTTCGCCGCGGACCTGAACGCCTGGCAGGGCAGCGCCCTGGGACCTGCTCACGTGCTGCGCCAGAGTGCCTTTTTCCGGGCGTCCAACACCAGCCGCAAGGTTTCGGGATTGTATTACGCGGGCAGTTCCACCCAGCCGGGGATTGGGTTGCCCATGTGCCTGATCAGCGCCGAACTGGTGCTGAAGCGGCTCGACGGCGATACCAGCACCGGCCCGCTGGCCGAACCGCTGCGCCCGGCCGAAAGCATCTGGGCCGACACAACTGACCGGAGGGATTGACCATGGGATTGGTATACCTGCTGTCCACGCTCGCCGGCCTGGCATGCCTGGTTCTGCTGGACCGCCGCTACCGGCTGTTCCTGTGGAGGAAGCCCGGGGCCGCCGCGCTGGTCCTGCTGTGCGGTGTTGGATTCTTTCTGCTCTGGGACACCGCAGGAATCCGGCTGAACATCTTCCACCGCGGGGAAACCCCGATCATGACCGGGCTGCTGCTGGCGCCGGAGCTGCCCTTGGAGGAATTGTTCTTCCTGATTTTTCTCTGCTACGTCACGATGATCCTGTTCACGCTGCTGTTGGCTTGGCTGACGTCCCGGCACGCCGAAGAATCGGAGGAGCGGCCATGACCTACGCGCTACTGAACCTGGTTTTCCTGCTCCCCCCAGGTGTCCTGGCCGTGGTCGCGGCCCTCCGGGTCCACCGGATGGCGTCGGCCGGCCGGACCGTTAAGGCCGGCACGGCGCCCGCCCGTTCCGGATTTCCCGCTGCTGCCGCCCGCGCTGCTGCCGCTTCCGATGGCGCCTCCCGCGCTGGTGCTGCCCGCGATAGCCGTGCCGCCCGCAATGCCCGTGCCGCGCCAGCCGCCGTCGGCGCTGCAGCCGTTGTCCTGTTGGTGCTCACCGCCATCTTCGACAACGTCATGATCGCTGCCGGGCTGTTCAGCTTCAACCCGGACACCATCTTGGGCCTCTTTCTGGGCCTGGTACCGCTGGAGGATTTCGCCTACCCGGCGGCGGCCGTGCTGATGCTTCCGGCACTGTGGATCCTGCTGGTGTGGCGGAAAGAACCCCGTGGCACCAGCGACTGACCAGGCCGGACGCGCGCCCCTGCTGCGCACCCTGCTGGTCTCCTCCCGGCCGCTGTCCTGGGTCAACACCGCTTATCCCTTTGCGGCCGCCTACCTGCTGACTACAGGCCGGATCGACCCGTCCTGGATCCTGGGCACGCTGTATTTCCTGGTGCCGTACAACCTGGCTATGTACGGCATCAACGACGTTTTTGATTACGAGTCGGACCTGCGGAACCCGCGAAAGGGCGGCGTCGAGGGCGCAGTGCTGCACCGGACCATGCACCGGGCCACCCTGACGGCGGTGCTTGCCACGAACGTTCCGTTCCTGCTCCTTCTGATCCTGCTGGGAGGGACGGCATCGAACCTGGTACTGACTGTCAGCCTCTTTGCCGTGGTCGCCTACAGTGCGCCACGGCTACGGTTCAAGGAGCGGCCGTTTTTGGACTCCGCCACCTCCAGCACCCACTTCGTCAGCCCCGCCCTCTATGGGCTCGCGCTCGCAGGAGCCCGGCCAACACCCGGGCTGGTGGCCCTCTGCGCGGCTTTTTTCCTCTGGGGGATGGCCAGCCACGCCTTCGGGGCCGTGCAGGACATCCAGGCGGACCGGGAGGCCCGCATCGGCTCCATCGCCACCGTTCTGGGTGCCCGCGCCACGGTCCGATTGGCGGCCGGAGCCTACCTGCTCAGCGGTGCCCTGCTGCTGTTGACCCCGGCGCCCGGTCCGCTGGCCGCCTTGCTGGCCCTGCCGTATCTGGCCAATGTGCTGCCCTACCGGTCGGTCGGCGACGCCGACGCCGCACGGGCGAACGGCGGCTGGCGCCGCTTTCTGTGGCTTAATTTCGCAACCGGCTTCGGCGTCACGCTGCTGTTGATCTGGTACGCCGCCATCCGGTGACGACCGGAAGGCACCTGCGGCGCAGCAGCCTTTTGTCAAGGGAACGGAAGCACGTAGTATCGATGTGGTTCCGATACCGGACCATGTTGAACTCCTGACGGCCATCAGCACCCTGACCGGCCAGTTGACCGACAGCGGATGACACGGTTTCAACGTCAGCAGTCCGCTTTTTGCCTCTCAGATTGGATCGCCGGTGGATCTCACCTTCATGGTGGTGCTTGTCGTAGCACTGGCCCTCTTCTTCGACTTCACCAACGGTTTCCACGACACCGCGAACGCCATGGCCACCCCCATTGCGACCGGTGCCATCAAGCCCAAGACAGCCGTGGCCCTGGCCGCCGTCTTGAACCTGGTGGGCGCCTTCCTCTCCACCGAGGTGGCCAAAACCATCTCCGGGGGCCTGATCCGTGAGGGCAGCGGCGGAGTCGCCATCACGCCGGAACTGATTTTCGCCGGCCTGCTCGGCGCCGTGCTCTGGAACATGGTCACCTGGCTGCTGGGCCTGCCGTCCAGCTCCTCGCACGCCCTGTTCGGCGGGCTGGTGGGCGCGGCGATCGTCGGCATCGGCTTCGAGTCGATCAACCCTACGGTGCTGCTCTCCAAGATCCTCCTACCGGCCGTCCTCGCGCCACTGATCGCCGGCTGCGTCGCTTACCTCTGCACCCGGCTGGCGTACGCCATCACGCGACGCACCGATCCGGATTCCGGCGACAAACTGGTGCAGAAACGCGGCGGATTCCGTTACGGACAGGTCTTCTCCTCCTCGCTGGTCGCCCTGGCGCACGGAACCAATGACGCCCAAAAAACGATGGGCATCGTCACGCTCGTCCTGATCTCCGCCGGCCTGCAGACCGGCGGCACCGGGCCTGAACTGTGGGTCATCACCGCCTGCGCCCTGGCCATCGCCCTGGGCACCTACGTGGGTGGCTGGCGCATCATCCGCACCCTGGGCAGCGGCCTGACCGATGTTAAGCCCGCGCAGGGCTTCGCCGCGGAGACCAGCACGGCGGCCGCCATCCTGGCGTCCTCGCACCTGGGCTTTGCGCTGTCCACCACCCACGTCGCCTCCGGCTCCGTGGTCGGTTCCGGCCTGGGCCGCCGCGGCTCGACCGTCCGCTGGCGGGCGATCGGCAAGATCGCCCTGGCGTGGCTCTTCACGCTGCCCGCCGCGGCCGTCGTCGGTGGATTGGCCGCCTTCATCGCCCGCTTCGGCCCGGTCGGGGTCACCATTGACGCCATCGTCGGCCTGACCGCCATCGTGTGGATCTTCGTGCTCTCCCAGCGCGAACGCGTGGATCACAGCAACGCCATCAGCGAGGTCGCCGCCGTCGGTGGCGCCGTCCGCATTCCCAGTAAGAAGGAGCGCCGTCGGCTGGAGGCACGGGCCCGGAAAACCGCAGCCCGCGAAGCAAAGGTGGTGCGCCTGCAAAAGAAGGCAGCTGACCGGGAAGCCGCCGAGCTGCAGGCCAGGAACGCACCCGAGCAGCCGTCAGCCCCCTCGCCCGCTCCCGCGGGAACCCGAACTGGCGCTACAGCTGTTGACGGTGCAGCCGGCCGTCCGAACAAGCAAGGGGACCGGTAATGATCGACTGGATCGCATTCCTGACCGTCGCTGCGGCAACCCTGATCGCCGCAGTGGTCATTGTTGGCCTCTATGCCCTGGGGGTACGCCTCTACGCTGTGAGCGTCGACGACTCGGTGCCCAGCACCAGGGTTGCCCGCGCCGCTGCGTACGCCTGCTTCGCCGTCTGCGCCGTCGGCGTGTTGTACGGCGTCTACCTGATTGTGCCCGCCTTCCACTCCTAACGGAGCGCCGCTAGCATGAGGCATGGCCGCCACCCAGTACTACGTCGCAAGCTCGATCGACGGGTACATCGCCACGGCTGACGGAAACCTGGATTGGCTACTGCAGTTCAACGGTTTCGAGGGCTTCGCGGAATCCTACGACCCGTTCCTGGCGGGGGTCGGCGCCGTCATCATGGGCGCCGACACGTACCGCTTTCTGCTGGCAACCAACGAGCCGTGGCCGTATCCGGCCCTGCCCGCGTGGGTCTTTTCCCACCAGGACCTTCCGCCCTTTGACGACGGAACCATCTCCTACGTCCGGGGCAGCATCGAAGCAGTGCACGCTGCCGCGCTGGAAGCCGCCGCAGGGCGGAACATCTGGATGGTGGGCGGCGGAAACCTGGCCGCCCAGTTCTTCGCCGCGGGGCTGCTCGACGAGTTGCTGCTCACCATCGTGCCGGTCCTGCTGGGCAGCGGCAAACCGCTCCTTCCCCTGGCCGGACCCACCTTCCCGCTGGAACTGCGCAGCGAACGACGGCTGGGCAGCGGAGTCGTGGAGCTCGCCTACGCGCTGCGCTGATCCAAAATCATGTTGGTGATGCGGGCAGTGGAAAGACGGCGGCCCTGCTCGTCGGTCATCACGATCTCATGCGTGGCAAGGGTCCGGCCCAGGTGGATGGCTGTGCAGGTCCCGGTCACCAGTCCTGACGCGATGCTCCGGTGGTGGGTTGCCCCCACCTCGATGCCCACTGCCATCCGGTCCCTGCCCGCATGAATCCCCGCCGCGAAGGAGCCCAGCGTCTCGGCCAGCACCACGTGGGCGCCGCCGTGGAGAATTCCTGCCACCTGGGTGTTGCCTTCGACCGGCATGGTGCCGACAGTGCGTTCCGGGCTCATTTCCAGGAACCGGATGCCCATCCGCACCACCAGCGCACCGACGCCGAAACCGCCCAGCCAGCCGTGCATGTCTTCCGGAATGCCCGCAGCTTGCAGCTCGGCAAGGAAGGGGTTCGGTGTGTAATTAGCTGTCATGCCAACTAGGCTGGCACCTGTGAGTGAAACAACCAAAACCGTTCCCGTCCCGGCCGAAACCTCTACGGCTGCGGCCCCCACGGCGGCGGTGGCGGCTCCGGCCGACGGCCCCAAGAGGCTGCTGGTGATCGATGGTCACTCCATGGCGTTCCGAGCTTTTTATGCCCTTCCGGCAGAAAACTTCTCCACCGATACCGGCCAGCACACCAATGCCGTGCACGGCTTCACCGCCATGCTGATAGCAATGATCCGGGAACAGAAGCCCACCCACGTCGCAGTGGCCTTCGACCTGGATACCCCGACGTTCCGTTCGATCGAATACACCGAATACAAGGAAGGCCGGTCCAGCACGCCGGAGGCCTTCCACGGCCAGGTCGACCTGATCATCAAGGTGATGGAAGCCATGCGGATTCCCACCATCTCGGTTGAGGGGTACGAAGCGGACGACATCATCGCCACCCTCGCCACCCAGGGCGAAGCTGCCGGGTGGGAGGTACTGGTGGTGTCCGGGGACCGTGACGCGTTCCAGCTGATCACCGACAAGGTCTCGGTGCTGTACCCCAAAAAGGGCATCTCCGACATACCGCCGATGGACGCGGCCGCGGTGGAGGCCAAATACTTTGTTTCTCCCGCCCGGTACCCCGACTTGGCGGCCCTGGTGGGGGAGACCGCCGACAACCTGCCCGGCGTGCCCGGCGTCGGGCCGAAAACCGCTGCCAAATGGATCAACCAGTACGGCGGCCTGGATGGGGTGCTGGAGAACCTTGACGCCATTGGCGGCAAGGTGGGCAACGCCCTGCGTGAGCACGTGGACAGCGTGAAACGGAACCGGCGCCTGAATCACCTCCTGCGGGACCTGGAGTTGCCAGTGGTGCTCGACGCCATGGTCCTGCAGCACCCGGACCGGGACATGGTGGAGGAACTTTTCGACGCGCTCCAGTTCAACGCGCTGCGGAAGCGGTTGTTTGAGCTTTTCGGTGAAGCCGAGGACAGCAGCCCCGCCGAAAGCCACGTCGCACCGACGCACCAGGTCCTCAGCGGCGCGGCGGAACTGCAGGACTGGCTGGCGGCCACCAACCAGGCGCAGACCGGCCTGCAGGTGGTGGTTGAATCCACCTCCGCCGGGTTGGATGCTTTGGGCCTGGCCCTGTCCACCAACAATGCTGCCTGCTACCTGGACCTCGTTGACCTGGACGCCTCAGCCGAACAGGTGCTGGCCGGGTGGCTTGGCGACCGGAACGCGCCCAAGGTGGTGCACGACTTCAAAGCCGCCTACAAAGCCCTCTACGCGCGCGGCTTCAACCTGGATGGCGTGGTGGATGACACCTCCATTTCCGGCTACCTGATCCAGCCCGACCGGCGCAGCTACGAACTCGCAGACCTCAGCCTGGTGCACTTGAAAATTTCCCTGCTCCCGACGGGCACGCCGACAACCGGCCAGCTGGCCTTGGGACTGGAGAACGACACGACGATTCCCGACGCCGTGCTGCGGGCCTACGTGGCCCTGCAACTCAGCGAACACTTCGTGGGACAGGTGCTGGACCGGGGCGCCAACCGGCTGCTCGGCGAACTCGAACTGCCACTGGCCCGGGTGCTCGCCGGCATGGAACTCACCGGCATCGGCGTGTCCCAGGATCAGCTGGACCAGCTGCTGACCGACTTCACCATGACTATCGACACGGCCCAGCGCAAAGCCTTCGCCGCGATCGGGCACGAGGTGAACCTGGGCTCGCCCAAACAGCTGCAGACCGTGCTGTTCGACGAACTGGACATGCCCAAGACCAAGAAAATCAAGACCGGGTACTCCACGGATGCGGATGCCCTGGCGGACCTGACGGTCAAAACAGGCCACCCCTTCCTGGTGGAGCTGCAGACCTATCGGGACGCGAGCAAGCTGCGCCAAACGGTGGAGGGGTTGAAGAAGGCCATCGCTGATGACGGCCGCATCCACACGACCTACGTGCAGAACATCGCCGCCACCGGCAGGCTGTCCTCCAACAATCCCAACCTGCAGAACATCCCGATCCGCACCGAGGAGGGCCGCCGCATCCGCGAGGTCTTCGTCGTATCACCCGGCAATGAGCTGCTGCTCACGGCCGATTATTCGCAGATCGAAATGCGGATCATGGCCCACCTGTCCGGGGACGAGGGCCTGATCCAGGCGTTCCGCGAAGGGGAGGACCTGCACCGCTTCGTCGGCTCACACGTCTTCGGCGTCGCCCCGGAAAATGTCACCAGCGCCATGCGTTCCAAGGTCAAGGCCATGTCGTACGGCCTGGTCTACGGGCTGAGCTCCTTCGGCCTGTCCAAGCAGCTGAACGTTTCGGTCGACGAGGCCCGGACCCTGATGAAGGACTACTTCAACCGGTTCGGTGCGGTGCGGGACTACCTGCGCGGCGTCGTCGAACAGGCCCGGATCGACGGATTCACCTCCACCATCGAGGGCCGCCGCCGCTACCTTCCCGACCTGTCCAGCACCAACCGGCAGCTACGTGAAATGGCGGAGCGGGCCGCGCTGAACGCACCCATCCAGGGCTCGGCCGCGGACATCATCAAAAAAGCGATGCTCGGCGTCGACCGGGAGCTCAAGCGGCAGGAGCTGAAGTCGCGGATGCTCCTGCAGGTCCATGACGAGTTGCTGCTGGAAGTGGCCCCGGGGGAGCGCAACGTGGTGGAACAGCTGGTCATCGCGGAAATGGGGTCAGCGGCGGAGCTCACGGTGCCGCTGGATGTGCAGGTCGGCGTCGGAACCAGCTGGCACGAAGCGGGTCACTGAGGCGGGACCGGCTGTTCCCAGGCGTTACGGGAGGCCAGCAGCAACGTGGCCCACGCAGCGAGCGAGTTCACCGCCAGCAGGGACACCAGCACCAGCAACTGGATCATGCCGGCATCCAGGGGCGCGGCACCGCCCAGCACCAGCCCCACGAACGCTCCAGGCAGCGTGACCATGCCGGCCGTGCGCGTCTGGTCCAGCGCCGGCAATACCGCTTCGCCCGCTGCGGGCCTGGCAGGCAGCAGGCGTGCGGCCTGCCAGGTGAAACCCAGGGCGACGGCGGCCTCCACCTCACCGTGCCGCAACACCAACTCGTCCCGCACCCGGCGACCTGCAACCGTGGTGGTCGCCATCGCCCCGCCGATCTGCTGACCCAGCACAGCGATCAGTGCCAACGCGTCCCAGGGCAACACTCCTGTCGCAAACATCAGTGCCCCAACCGGCAGGACGCCCGCGGCGATCGGAACAGCAGCGAGCCACCACCGTCCCCGCGGCGCGATCCGACGGCCGGAAGTCCACGTGGCGACGGCGAACATCAGGCTCACGAACAACAGGGCCGGGCCGGGCCGCCCCGCAAGCCAGGCAATGAGCAGGGCCACGAGTCCCAACTGCAGCAGGGCCCGTGCCCCCGCCACCACCATGTCCGTCGCGCGGCGCGCCAGCCCCACCTGCCACACCGCCGCAGCGGCGGCGAGCAGTATTCCCAACAGGATCCAGGCAGCGGAGCCCGTGTTCAGCAGCGTCGAGTTTTGCACCGCTCCATCCTTGCACCGACCTTCCACGCGCCGCGGCCATCAAAGCGTGCTGCGCTGACATCCGAAGGCTTGCTGCGCCGACGTCCAAAGGCGGGCTGGACCGACGTCGGGCCCTGCCTCAATGGACCCGACAGGGACAGCCTGGCCGGTATTTGCTGCTTTCCCCCGGGCCTTTGTCTGGTGGGCGCGACGGGTGCCTGCTTTGCCATCGTCGACCCGCCCGACTAGACTAAACGGGCGCGTAGTGCGCGTAATCATTCATCTATCCACATCGGAGTCCCTACTACATGACCATCACGACCCCCGAGAAGACCAGCACCCCCCAGGTCGCCATCAACGACATTGGGACGGCTGAGGACTTCCTCGCAGCAATTGACGCCACCATCAAGTACTTCAACGACGGAGACCTCGTTGAAGGAACGGTCGTCAAGGTTGACCGCGACGAGGTTCTGCTCGACATCGGTTACAAGACCGAAGGTGTCATCCCTTCCCGTGAGCTGTCCATCAAGCATGACGTTGATCCCGGGGACGTCGTCTCCGTCGGTGATCAGGTCGAAGCCCTGGTGTTGACCAAGGAAGACAAAGAAGGCCGTCTGATCCTCTCCAAGAAGCGGGCTCAGTACGAGCGCGCCTGGGGCACGATCGAGGCGAAGAAGGAAGCCGACGAGGTCGTCACCGGCATCGTCATCGAGGTCGTCAAGGGCGGCCTGATCCTCGACATCGGTCTGCGCGGGTTCCTTCCCGCCTCGCTGGTCGAGATGCGCCGCGTCCGCGACCTCCAGCCCTACGTGGGCCGCGAGCTCGAGGCGAAGATCATCGAGCTCGACAAGAACCGCAACAACGTCGTCCTCTCCCGTCGTCAGTGGCTGGAGCAGACCCAGTCCGAGGT
>JAODMR010000067.1 GCA_025465475.1 Micrococcaceae bacterium | reverse complement strand
TTTCCTTGCTCAGGAACAGAGCGATCAGGGTCAGCACCGACATGACGGTGAGGTAGACGCCGACCAGCACGGGGCTGCCCTTCCCCATTTCCCAGAGCCACACGGCGATGAACGGGGCCACGGCCGCGCCCAGGATGCTCGAGACGTTGTAGCTGACGGCGGAGCCGGTGTAGCGGACGTTGGTCGGGAACAGTTCCGGGAGCAGCGCACCCATCGGGCCGAAGGTCAGCCCCATGAGGGAGAAGCCGATGATGAGCAGGGCCATGGTGCCCACGAAGCCGCCGCTGAACAGCGGAACGAACAGCAGGCCGAAGACGAAGATGCCGGCAGTGACTGCCAGCAGCATCTTGCGGCGGCCGTACTTTTCGGCCAGCGGGCCGGAGACCAGGGTGAAGATTCCGAAGAACACGACGCCGGCGATCAGCATCCAGAGGAAGTCGTTGCGGGAAAAGCCAAGGCCGGGGACGAACGCGGCTGCGGCCGCCGCGGTCATCGGCTTGCCGGCCTTCTCGGCCGAGGCCTGCGCGCCAGCCAGTGTCGGCTTGGTGCCGTAAGTCAGCGTGAACGTGGTCATCAGGTAGAACAGCACGTAGGTGGCGAGCATGATGAACGTTCCCAGGATCAGCGGACGCCAGCTGCTCCGGAAGACCCGCCCGATCGGCAGCTTGGAGACGTTGCCGGTTTCCAGCACCTTCTGGAAGGCGGGGGTTTCCACCAGCTTGAGCCGGACGTAAAGGCCGATGGCCACCATGACCGCGCTGAGCAGGAACGGAATCCGCCAGCCCCAGGAGGCGAACGCGTTGGCGGGCAGGGTGAGGTTGAGCACCAGGAACAGCAGGTTGGCGATGATGAAGCCGATCGGCGCGCCGAGCTGCGGGAAGGTTCCGTAGATGGCGCGCTTGTTGGCCGGCGCGTTTTCGGTGGCCAGCAGCGCCGCACCGCTCCACTCGCCGCCGAGCGCCAGGCCCTGGGCAAACCGCAGCAGCACCAGCAGCGCCGGAGCCCAGAAGGTGAAGCCGGGAACCTGCGCCGTGGGCAGGCAGCCGATCAGGAACGTTCCGATGCCCATGGTGAGCAGGGACGCCACAAGGGTCCGCTTGCGGCCGATGCGGTCACCGAAGTGGCCGAACAGGATGGAGCCGAGGGGACGGGCCACGAACGCCACGCCAAAGACGGCGAACGAGCTCAACAGCTGCGTGGTGTCGTCCTGGGTGGGGAAGAAGAGCTTGGGGAAGACAAGGACCGCCGCGGTGGCGTAAACGTAAAAGTCGTAAAACTCAATGGACGTGCCAACGAGGCTCGCCACAATAACCCGCCCGCGCGTATTCGCCTTCGGAACGGCGGCGGAAGATTCCGCCTGGGTGCTGGTCATAGGGTTGGGCTTTCACTATGCCGACGGACCTGCACTGGTTCGCCGGGAACGGTTGAGGAAGGAATTCAGTTTAAGACCGGTGTCCGGCCACTGGATAAACGTCTCACCATGTGGACGTGCAGGGTGCCGTGCCTCCCGCCTCACCAAGGGCCTGCCCGCACGGATAGGTAAATGTCACAGCCCGTTTACCCCCGGCGGCCCTTCCCGAAACGCCCGCTCCCTACGGTAAAAACCGTACCCCTTTCGGCATTCCTCTGGAGGCAAGCGTGACCATCGACCGAGCAACCCCGGCAGCCCCGGCGACCCCGGACCAGGCGACGCCCAGCACACCGCTGGATGGATCCCCCGTCCTGCATTCCCGTCAGGGACGCTGGCTTGAGAACTGGGCGCCGGAGAACTCGGGCCAGTGGGCGACGGCTGGCCGCGCGATAGCCCGGCGGAATTTGGGCTGGTCCATCGCGTGTGAATTCCTGGGCTTCGTCGTCTGGCAACTGTGGTCCATCGTGGTGGTGTACCTGCCGGCAGCTGGTTTCACGTTTTCCTCCTCCGAGCTGTTCTGGCTCATCTCCATGCCGAGCCTGGTGGGGGCGACACTGCGCATTCCCTACACCTTCATGGTCGCCCGTTTTGGCGGCCGGAACTGGACCATCGTCTCCGCCCTGCTGCTGCTGCTTCCCTCGGTCGGGCTGGCCCTGTGCGTGGCCAACCCGCAGACCCCGTTCCCGGTGATGCTTGCGGTGGCCGCCCTGGCCGGGCTCGGCGGGGGCAACTTCGCCAGCTCGATGGCCAACATCACCTTCTTCTTCCCGGTCAAGGAAAAGGGCTGGGCGCTGGGTTTGAATGCCGCCGGCGGAAACCTCGGCGCCGCCGTCGCGCAGCTGGCCGTCCCGTTGGTGGTCACCGGCCTGGCCGCGGCCAGCATGAACCTTCCGTTGGCCGGGCTGTTGTGGGTGCCGCTGATCCTGGTTGCCGCGATCGGTGCCTGGAAGTACATGGACAACATTGCCAGCGCCCGTTCCGACGTCGCCGGTTCCCTGGCCGCCCTGAAGGAACCGCATCTGTGGGTCCTGGCCCTGCTGTACATTGGCACGTTTGGCTCGTTCATCGGCTTCTCCGGGGTCTTCCCCAAGCTGCTCACCGACGTGTTTGGCCCCGGGGCAGGTTTCACGCTGGGCTACGCCACCGTGTCGCTGGCGTTCCTGGGTGCCCTGGTCGGCTCCCTTGCCCGCCCGTTCGGTGGCCGGTTGGCTGACCGGTGGGGTGGCGCCCGGGTCACGGTCAGCTGCTTCGCCGCCCTGGCGCTGATCACCCTGGTGCAGGTTTGGACTCTTCCGCTGCACAGTTTTCCGTTGTTCCTGGGCCTGTTCCTGCTGCTCTTTGCCTCGGCCGGTGCCGGCAATGGGTCGACCTACCGGATGATCCCCGTGGTCTTCGCCCTGCGGGTCTCCGGAACCGGAACCACCGGTCAGGTCAGCGCCGCCCGCAAGTCGGCGGCCGCCCTCGGCCTGATCTCGGCCATCGGCGCTTATGGCGGCTTCCTGGTGCCGCAGCTGCTCAACCTGTCCCGCACCACCACGGGTGGCTACGCGGCCGCGTTCTACGGGTTCGTGGCCTGCTACCTGCTCATGATGACGGTCAGCTGGTTCTGCTACCTCCGCCCCGCCAGCCGCAACGCCCTGGGTCATGTCTGAGTCCCGGAGGCAGGCGGCTGCGGCGACCGGGGCCGGCACGGACACGCACTGCCCGTACTGCGCGCTGCAGTGCGCCATGACACTGACCCCTGCGACCCCGCTGGTCGAAGCGCCGGTTGAAGCGCCGGCCGCCGGAGCCCGGACAATCGAAGTGCCGGGCCCTGCAGTGCCATCTGCCGGAGCCCCGGCGGCAGCGGGCACCGACCTGGACGTCAACGGGCGGTCCTTTCCCACGAACCGTGGTGGGCTCTGCCGCAAGGGCTGGACCTCTCCGGCGCTGCTCCGTTCCCCCGAACGACTCACCCGGCCGCTGTTGCGGGGGCCTGACGGTGTGCACCGGCCGGTCAGCTGGGAACGGGCCCTCGAGCGGATCATGACGGCGGTGACGGAAATCCGGGAACGGGCCGGCGCGGACGCCATTGGAGTCTTCGGCGGAGGCGGGCTCACCAATGAAAAGGCCTACCAGCTGGGCAAGTTCGCCCGGCTGGCCCTGGGCACTTCCCGCATCGACTACAACGGCCGGTTTTGCATGTCCTCCGCGGCAGCGGCCGGAAACCGGGCCTTCGGCGTGGACCGTGGACTGCCGTTTCCGGTCACCGACCTTGACGGTGCGGCCGCCATCCTGCTCCTCGGATCCAACGTCGCCGACACCATGCCTCCCTTCGTGCAGCACCTGCAGGGCGCCAGGGACGCTGGCGGCCTGATCGTCGTCGATCCCCGCCGCTCCGCCACGGCTGCCTTCACCGCCGACGGCGGCGGGCTGCACCTGCAGCCCGTCCCCGGCACGGACCTGGTGCTGCTGCTGGGACTGGCACACGTGGTGCTCGCCGAGAACCTCGCGGATGAGACCTATCTCAACACCCGGACCACCGGTTTTGCCGGCTACCGCCGCAGCGTGGCGTCCTGGTGGCCCGAACGGGTGCAATCGATCACCGGTGTGCCGGCCGAAACCCTGCGCAGTGCCGCCCGCTTGCTGGCCAAGGCAGCGCGTGGGAGCGGCTGCTTTATCCTGACCGGGCGCGGCGTGGAACAGCACGCGGATGGCACCGACACCGCCACTGCCGCCATCAACCTGTCCCTGCTGCTGGGGCTGCCGGGTACGGCCGGGAGCGGCTACGGCACGCTGACGGGCCAGGGAAATGGTCAGGGCGGCCGGGAGCACGGCCAAAAGGCGGACCAGCTGCCCGGGTACCGCAAAATCACCGACCCCGCCGCCCGGGCCCACATGGCCGCCGTCTGGGGAGTACCCGAAACCCTGATTCCGGGACCGGGCCTGCCGGCAGTTGAGCTCCTGAAGTCGCTCGGACGCCCGGGCGGCATCGAATGCCTGTTCGTGCACGGGGCGAACATAGCCGTCTCTGCACCGGACGCCAACTCCGTGGTGGCTGGCCTGCGGAGGCTGAAACTGCTCGTCGTGTGCGACTTCTTCCTCTCTGAAACGGCTGCCGAGGCAGACGTGGTGCTGCCCGTGACCCAGTGGGCGGAGGAGGAGGGCACCATCACCAACCTGGAGGGGCGCGTGCTGCGCCGGCGCGCCGCGGTGGCAGCCCCGCCTGAGGTTCACAGCGAGCTGTGGATCATGGAGCGGCTGGCAGCGGCCCTGAGGGCACCGTCATCCTTCAGCTCAGACCCGGAGACGGTGTTTGAGGAACTGCGGCTCGCCTCAGCCGGTGGCATCGCCGACTACTCAGGCATGGACTACGCCCTGCTGGACAGCGGCGCCGCCGCCTATTGGCCCTACCCGGCGGGCAGTTCGGGCACGCCCCGCCTGTTCGCTGAACGCTTCGCGACACCGGACGGGCTGGCCGTGCTGACGCCAGTCGCCGTCGGTCCCGAGCACCGGAGCCGACAGTCGGAGCTCTTTGTGGGCACCTCGCTGGCCCTGGCGACCGGCCGGTTGCTGGAGCACTACCAGTCGGGCACGCAGACCCGCAGGGTTCCTGACCTCGCCGCCGCCGCGCCTGTTGCCCGCCTGCTGCTGCACCCCCTCACTGCCGCCGCACGCGGCATTGCGGACGGCGATCAGGTGCGGGTCGGCAATGACAGGGGCGAGGTGCACTGCCGTGCGCTGCTCAGCACCGACATCCGCCCCGACACCGTGTTCCTGCCGTTCCACTTTCCGGCCGGACAAAACGCCAACCGACTCACCTCTGCTGTAACCGACCCGATCTCCGGGATGCCCGAGTTCAAGACCAGTGCGGTGACGGTGGAAGCCCTCCCCCAGCCGCAGGATCCTGTAAGGAGTACAGCATGGCAGAACGCCTCGTTATCGTCGGTTTCGGCCCCGTCGCTGCACGTCTGATCGATGAACTGACCCCCGCCATCGCCGCTGGCACCCTGCGGGTCAGCGTGGTGGGAGCCGAGCGGGACGCCGCCTATAACCGGGTGCTGGTGGCGGACGTGGGCGTCGGCCGCATGGACCCGGAGGCCCTGGCCCTCGCTGAGCCGGCGGAACTGGCGGCCCTCGGCGTCGACGTCCGCCTCGGTTCCCGGGTGGTGCGCGTGGACCGCGCCAGGCAGCAGGTGCTGCTGCACGACGGCGGGCGGCTGGGCTACGACCGGCTGGTGCTGGCCACCGGGGCCAGGGCTGTGCTGCCCAATCTTCCGGGGATGAATCCGGATCCCGCGGCCAACGCCCTGCCCGCCGGAGTGACGGCGCTGCGGACGTTGCAGGACGCGGCCACCGTCCGTTCTGCCGTCGCGGCGCGGCAGCGGGTGGTGGTTCTGGGCGGCGGAATTTTGGGACTGGAGGCGGCCTTGGCCCTGGTCGACGAGGGGGCGCGGGTCACTGTGGTGCATCATGGTCCGCATGTGCTGGGCCGCAGCATCGATGCCGTCGGCGGGGCGGTGCTGGGCGCCACGTTGCGCCGGCGGGGAATCCGGCTGGTGCTGGGAGCCCGCTCCACCGGGCTGGCCCGGACCGAGGAAGGGGCCTTCGCGGCCCTGATCCTGGCTGACGGGCGTCACGTGCCAGGGGACCTGTTGGTGTTGTGCTGCGGCGTGCGGCCGCGGATCGAACTGGCGGAGGGGGCAGGGCTTCCCACCGCCGCGGGGGTCCTGGTGGACCACGGCCTGCAGGCCCATTCCGACGAGCACGTTTTCGCGGTCGGCGACTGCGCCCAGGTGCGCTGCCCCGATTCGGGTTGTGACCGCTGCAGCACCAGCCGCGGACCTGCCGGACTGATCGGTCCGGGCTGGCGGCAGGCCGAGTGGCTCGCCGCCCGGCTGGTCCAGCTGGCCACGGCACCAAACAGCCCGGCGCCTATGCCCCTGCCGGCGGAAACAGACGGGGTGATCCTGCTCAAGGCCCGCGGGGTTGACGTGGCGACGGCAGGGGATGCTGCCGCCGAACCATGGGACTTTGCGGACGACGTGCCCGATGATGAAACAGACCAGGGGGCGCAGTGCAGCGGCGAACCCCGGCATATCCCGGTGTGCACGCATGGCGTGCCCCCAGCGCCGGTGGAGGCGCCCCTTCAGGTGGCTCTCTGGGCCGACCCGGAGCACGGCCGGTACGTCAAGATGACTACCCGGGCCGGCGTGTTGGCCGGGCTGGTCTGCGTTGGCATGCCCCGCACGGCTGCCGAACTGGTCCTGTTGTTCGAACGCGGCTCCGAGCTGCCGGCGGACCGGTCAGGCCTGCTCCGCCTGGACGGGCCGGAGCAACTTCTGCAGGGCATCGGTACTCCGGACTCTTCCGCCGATCCCGAGGCGACCGTGTGCCGGTGTGCGGGCATCAGCAGGGGCCGCATTGCCGCGGCGGTGGAGCAGGGTTGCCGTTCGGTGGCCGACATCTCGCGGCAGACGCGCGCGGGTACGGGCTGCGGCGGTTGCCACCCCCAATTGAAGGACATCATCGAGCAGCATTTCGCCGCCGTCGCCGCCTGAAAGGCCGAAAACTACATGTGCACGTGCAGCCGGCGGGCGGCCTCCGAAATGGACCCCGTCAGCGACGGATAGACGGTGAACGTGTTCGCGACGTCATCGACGTGCAGCTTCTGCGTTACGGCGATGGCGATCGGGAAGATCAGTTCGGAGGCGTTGGGCGCCACCACCACCCCGCCGATCACCGTGCCCGATCCCTTGCGGGAGATGATCTTGATGAATCCGTCCGTGAAGTTCCGCATCTTGGCGCGGGCGTTGGTTGACAGGGACAGTTTGAGCACATCGCCCTGGAACTTCCCCGACTCGACGTCGGCCTCCGAGACTCCGACCGACGCGATTTCCGGCGACGTGAAGATGTTGGCGGAGACCTGCAGCAGCTTCAGCGGCTTGACGCCGTCGCCCATCAGGTGCGCGATGGCGATGCGGCCCTGCATGGCCGCGACGGAGGCCAGCATGAACACGCCCGTGCAGTCACCGGCCGCGTACACGTTGGGCGCGGTGGTACGGGACACGCCGTCGACCTTGATATGGCCACTCTCGGTCAGGGCGACCCCTGCCGTCTCCAGGCCGATGCCTTTGGTGTTGGGTATGGAGCCGACGCAGACAAGGCAATGGCTGCCGGTCACCTTCCGGCCGTCGCTGAGGGTCACGACGACGCCGTCGTCGGTGCGTTCCACGGCCTCGGCCCGGGAGCGGGAGAGCACGGTCATGCCGCGGCGGGCGAACACGTCCTCCAGCACCTGTGCTGCGTCGGTATCCTCACCGGGCAACACCTGGTCACGGCTGGAAATCAGGGTCACTTTAGAGCCCAAACCGTTGTACGCGGAGGCGAATTCGGCCCCCGTCACACCGGAACCGATGATGATCAGTTCCGGCGGCAGTTCCTGCAGGTTGTAGATCTGCGCCCAGTTCAGGATCCGTTCGCCGTCGGGCCTGGCGGTGGGCAGTTCCCGCGGGTGGGAACCGACGGCCAGCAGAATGGCCCCGGCCTTGACGATGATCTTTTCTCCGGCTTCCTCACCGCGGGCGGCAGCGTTGGAATCCTCCGCAATATTATCGGCGGCCGTTTCCGGAGCCGGGCTCGGCGTCACCTCAATGGTCTGGTTGTCCAGCAGCACGCCCGTTCCGGCGATGATCTTCACGCCCAGGCGTTCCAGGCCCGCCTTGATGTCCACTGACTGCTCGTGCGCCAGTTTCAGCAGCCGCTCGTTAACCTGTTTCAGGTCCGCCCGCATGATCGGCCCATCCGTGCTGCCCGCCTCGAAGCGGACACCCAGGTCGGCCGCCGCGTCCACCATCCGCGTCATCACGTCGGCCGTTGCGATCAGGGTCTTTGACGGCACCACATCGGTCAGGACGGCGGACCCGCCCAGGCCGGCCCGTTCCACGATGGTCACATCAGCGCCGAGGGAGGCAGCGACCAGGGCCGCCTCGTAGCCGCCGGGGCCTCCACCCAGGATGGCGATGCTGGGAACGGCGAGTGGGGCGGAGAGTTCTTCTTGGCTGGTCACAATAGTCCATTCTCGCTTATCACCGCTCCCGCCACCAACCCGGTAGGTTGTTCGAATGACCACATTCAGCACCCCAAACGACCCTGCGCAATCCCCCGAAATCGCCCCCGCAGCGCCCGCCGGTCCCGGCACCGGCACAACGGACCCCTTCGCTGTCGCCGGCAGCGCGGCCGCGTACATCGCCGAACACACGGGCGTCCCCGCACATGACCTGGCCCTGGTGCTCGGATCGGGGTGGGGCGAGGCGGCCGACCTGATCGGTACAACCACAGCGACGCTCGCTGCCGCTGACATTCCCGGTTTCTCCGCCCCTGCCGTGCAGGGACACGTGGGCACGGTGCGCTCCATCCTTACACCGACCGGGAAGCGGGTCCTGGTGCTCGGTGCGCGCACCCATTTCTATGAAGGCAAGGGCGTCCGGGCCGTCGTGCACGGCGTCCGGACTGCGGCAGCAGCGGGAGCCAAGGTGTTGGTCCTGACGAACGGTTGCGGTGGCCTGAACGAGAACTGGGCTCCGGGCACGCCCGTCCTGATCCGTGACCACATCAACCTCACTGCCAGCTCGCCGCTGGAAGGTGCCACCTTTGTGGACCTGACAGACCTCTACTCGACGCGGCTTCGCACCATCGCCCGCGAGGTCGACCCCAGCCTGGGCGAGGGAATCTACGCCCAGTTCCCCGGCCCGCACTATGAGACCCCTGCGGAGGTGCAGTACGCGAAACGGATAGGCGCCGACCTGGTGGGCATGTCCACGGCCCTGGAGGCCATCGCTGCCCGCCACGCCGGAATGGAGGTCTTCGGCATCTCCCTGGTCACCAACCTAGCTGCCGGCATCAGCCCCCTGCCCCTGAGCCATGGGGAAGTCCTGGAAGCCGGCCAGGCCGCCGGACCGCGCATCTCCCGCCTCCTGGCGGACATCCTGGCCCGCATCTGACGATAGGTTTACACCATGACCTCCCCCGACGCTGAGCTTGCTCATGTCCGTACCGCCGCCGAGAAATGGGCAGCCACAGACCCGGACCCGGAAACGGCTCGGCAACTGCGGAATTTGCTGGCCCGGGCAGCGGCGCCGGGACCGGCGGGCGAAGCCGCCGGCAGGGAGCTGACGGACAGCTTCGCCGGCACCCTGCAGTTCGGAACGGCGGGACTGCGTGCAGCCCTGGGTCCGGGACCAAACCGGATGAACCGCGTGGTGGTCCGCCGGGCCGCGGCCGGCCTGGCGGCCTTCCTGCTGGATTCCGCCGACGGCGGTTACACACCCAGGGCGGTCATCGGGTACGACGCGAGGCATAACTCGAACGTCTTCGCCGCCGAAACGGCAGCCATTTTCACCGCCGCCGGAATCGAAACGTTCCTGTTGCCTTCCGCCCTGCCGACGCCTGTGCTGGCGTATGCAGTGCGCGCCCTGGGCTGCGAGGGAGGGGTCATGGTCACGGCAAGCCACAACCCTCCCCAGGACAATGGGTACAAGGTGTACCTGGGCGGCCGGGCCGTTCCTGAGGCTGGACAGGGCTGCCAGATCGTGCCGCCCTTTGACGCGGATATCGCGGCGAACATCGCCGCCATCGGTGACCTGGGGGACATCGCCCTGGCCGAATCGGGGTGGAGCCTGGTGTCCGACTCCCTGGTGGAGGACTACCGGGCGGCCATCGCCGGCCTGCTGCTGCCCGACAGGTATCCGTCCCGGGACCTACGCATTGTGCTCACACCGCTGCACGGAGTCGGTGGCGCCACCGCTGCGGCGGTGCTGGAGGCAGCAGGCTTCCAGCACGTGAGCATCGTTCCTGCCCAGGCGGACCCCGACCCCGCCTTTCCCACCGTGGCCTTCCCCAACCCCGAAGAGCCGGGAGCCCTGGACCTGGCGATCGCGCTGGCCATGGAACAGGGCGCGGACATTGTGTTGGCCAACGATCCTGACGCCGACCGGGCAGCCGTCGCCGCCGTCGACCCCTCCACCGGTGCATGGCGGATGCTGCGCGGGGATGAAGTGGGATCGCTGCTCGGGGCCCATGTGCTCAACCGGCAGGCCGGAACAGGAGTGGCCGGGCAGGGCGTCGTGGCGAACTCGATCGTGTCCTCCCGCCTGCTCGCCCGCCTGGCTGCCCGCTACGGCTACCAACATGAGCAGACCCTCACCGGTTTCAAGTGGATCGCCAGGGTGCCCAGCCTGATCTACGGTTACGAGGAGGCTCTGGGTTACTGCGTGGCACCGGACCTGGTTCGGGACAAGGACGGTATCTCCGCCGTTGTGCTGCTGGCCGAGCTGGCCGCGGACGCCAAGGCCGCCGGCAAGACGCTGTTCGACCTGCTGGACGAGCTGGCGCTGGCCCACGGGCTCCATGCCAGCGACCAGCTCAGCGTACGCGTGGCGGACCTGGGACTGCTGGAGGCCATGATGAACCGGCTGCGGGCGGACCCACCGACGGCGTTCGCAGGTTCACCGGTGGAAACGTTCAGGGACCTGGCAACGGGTTCCGCCGACCTGCCGCCCACTGACGGCCTGCTGTACCTGACCCGGGACGGCAGCAGGGTCATCATTCGACCCAGCGGCACTGAACCCAAGCTCAAGTGCTACCTGGAGGTGCTGGTTCCGGTGGACACCGCGGCAGACCTGCCCGCGGCCAAGAGCCAGGCCCGTTCAGCCCTGGACAGCGTCCTTGAGGACGTCCGGGAGGCGCTGGGCCTGTAGCGCAGCGCTCAGCAGGCCACCTCGACGATGCCCTGCACGACCCGGGCCGCGAAGGTTTCCAGCTGCAGGCCCGGCTGGCTGTAGCACTCCCCCGTCTGCAGGTCATACACCTGCTTCAGCAACGGTGAGGCGATGGTCGGCCGGCTTCCCCGGCTGCCGACAATGCCGCGCGCCACCACATGGGAACCGGTGACCGGGTCACGGTGGCTGACCGCGAACACCTCCGCTCCCAACCGGATCAGGGCGACCTGGCGTCCGGCAATCAGCGCCGCTTCCCCCCAGGCCTCCTCAAGGTCGTCCAGCCGGCACACCCGGTGCCAGGTCGGAACCTGCCCGGCAGTGCCGGACACGTTGCCAGGATCAACGTCGCCGTATCCGGCGGGAGGACGGGTGGGCAGGGTGGTGAGTGCTGTCGACATGGCGTTCCTTCCAGGACGTGTGCCTCCACGCTAGGGCCATCCTGTTACCACGGGCCGCCCTCCACATGTCTGCCCGGTAAAACCAACCTCACGGCCTTCCGCCGCCGTCGTGATGCCGAAGTTAAGACTTCGAAACATAAGGGAAACGGTGGAGAAACTGCCGGTCCGTAGGCTTGCAGCCATCCCTGGGGAACGCCCAGGCCAACCGGAGGACCTGCCGTGACCGGAACATCACCTTCCCCGCACGACTATCCAGTACCGAGCGCCCGGCGGGTCGTGGTAGTCGGCGGCGGCCCTGCCGCGCACCGCTTCGTCGAGGCGATGCACGCCCGCGGGCTCGACGGTTGGCGGATCACCGTGCTGAGCGAGGAACCCCACCTGCCCTATGACCGGGTGGCCCTCAGCAAGGCGTTGGCCGGCAGCGGCGTGGACCTGACGCTCGGCACCGGCAGCGGGATGTGGGACCACAGCGCAGTGCGGCTGTGTCCGGGGGAAAAGGCCATTTCCGTTGACCCGGTCGCCGGCACGGTCACGACGGCCACGGGATCCATCATCGATTACGACGACCTGGTCCTGGCCACCGGGTCCGACGCCGCCCGACCGCGGATCCCGGGAGCCGACGCAACCCACGTGTACCGCACCCTGGACGATGTCTGGGCACTGAATCGGGAGGTGGCGCGGCTGCGGGACCGGCTTGGCCGGTCCCCTCGCGCGGTGATCATTGGCGGTGGACTCCTGGGCCTGGAAGCCGCCGCGGGACTGCAGCAGCTTGGCGCGGAATCAGCTGTCATCAACGGCAGCCCCTGGTTGATGAATGCCCAACTGGATCAGGGCGCCGGCCAGGCCCTGGGCAGGTTGGTCACCGCCAAAGGCCTCACGGTGCACTGCGGCAGCTACCCCGCGGCCATCGAACTCGGATCGGGCGACGTCGAACCCGGGGCTGCGAAGCTCGCCACCGGCGACGGGGCTGACACCGGCGACCGGACTTACACCGGCGACGGGACCGACACCGCTGGCGAAGCCGACGGATTCCCCCGGGTGCGCGCCGTGCTGCTGGCCAATGGAACCGCCATACCGGCGGATCTGGTCGTTGCCGCCGTCGGCGTGCGGCCTCGGGACGAACTCGCCGGTGGCCGGGACGGCCAAGCTCCCTGGCTGAAGATGGGAGCCCGCGGCGGGATCGCCATCGCCGAGGATTGCTCCACCTCAGCCCCGAACGTGTGGGCGATCGGCGAGGTCGCCAGCTTCGAAGACGTTTGCATGGGGTTGGTCGCTCCGGCCAACACCATGGCGGAAATCGTCGCCGACCGGCTGCACGGCGGCCTGGCCACGTTCCCGGGCTTCGACACCGCGACCAAACTCAAACTCTCCGGCGTGGATGTGGCCAGCTTCGGCGACGCCCTGGCCCACACCGAGCACAGCCTGGAAGTCGTGTACGCCGATCCTGCCCGCGGCGTGTACCAAAAAATCGTCACGACCAGTGATGCCCGCACTCTCCTCGGTGGCATCTTCGTTGGGGACGCCACCCCCTACACAAGCCTGCGGCCCCTGCTGGGACGGGAGCTTCCGGCGGAACCAGGCGCTTTCCTCTCCGCGGCCGGCGGCAGCGCTCCGGAGACGGAACTGCCCGACGACGCGATCCTGTGCTCCTGCAACAACGTTCCCGCCGGAGCGGTCCGGGACGCGGTCCATGCCCGGGGCGGCTGCGACGGCTCGGAGCCGGTGCAGGAACTGGGCGCGCTCAAGGCCTGCACCCGCGCCGGGACCCAGTGCGGTTCCTGCGTGCCCCTGCTCAAAAAGCTGCTGGAAGGTGAACTGACCAAATCGGGCATCGCCGTGTCGAAGGCCCTCTGCGAACACTTCGCGCTGTCCCGCGCCGAACTGTTCGAGGCCGTCCGTGCCCTGGAACTGACCTCCTTCGAGGAGATCCTGGCCCGCTTTGGCGCCGACGAGACCGCCCGCGCCGGCCGCGGTTGCGACATCTGCAAACCGACTGTCGCCTCGATCCTGGCCAGCCAGCTGGGCGAGTACGTACTCGACGGCGGCCGCGGCGCCCTGCAGGACACCAACGACCGAGCCCTGGCCAACATGCAAAAAGACGGCACCTACTCAGTGGTGCCCCGCATCCCGGGCGGCGAGATCACACCGCAAAAGCTTGGCGTCATCGCCCAGGTGGCCACCGACTTCGGCCTCTACACCAAGATCACCGGGGGCCAGCGGATCGACCTGTTCGGAGCCCGGCTCGAGCAGCTGCCCGATATCTGGAAAATCCTGGTGGACGCCGGATTCGAGTCCGGCCAGGCCTACGGCAAGAGCCTGCGCACGGTGACATCCTGCGTCGGTTCCACCTGGTGCCGGTACGGTGTGCAGGATTCCGTGGCCATGGCCATCCAACTGGAGCTGCGGTACCGGGGGCTGCGGAGCCCGCACAAGTTCAAACTCGGCGTATCCGGCTGCGCCCGTGAATGCGCCGAAGCCCGCGGCAAGGACGTGGGCGTGATCGCCACGGCCGACGGGTGGAACGTGTACGTCGGCGGCAACGGTGGCGCCACACCCGCGCACGCCCAGCTGCTGGCCAAGGACCTGGACGACGAAACCCTGATCCGCTACATCGACCGGTACCTGATGTACTACATCCGGACAGCTGACCGGCTGCAGCGCACCGCGCGCTGGCAGGAGGAACTCGACGGCGGCCTGCAGCACGTGATCGACGTCGTGGTGAACGACTCATTGGGCATCGGCGCCGACCTGGAGGACGCCATGGCCAAGCACATCGGCACCTATGAGGACGAGTGGGCGGCCACGCTGCAGGACCCGGAGCGGCTCAAACGGTTCCGCTCCTTTGTCAACGCACCCTCAACCCCTGACGATTCCATCGCCTTCGTTCCGGAACGGGGCCAGATTCGGCCCGCCACCGCCCAGGAACGGCAAAAGGTCCTGATTGGTGCCAACATCCCGGTCCGTGGACCCGACGGAGCAATGCCCGCGCCGGAAGGGCCGTCATCATGCGGCTGACCGCAGACCTGCTGGATGTACCCGTGCTCATCACCGGTTCCGCCGTCGCGGCCCGCCGGACCGTACGCCGGTACCGGGCGGCCGGGGCGCAGGTCCGCACCATCGACTGCCCGGCCCACTTCGTCACCGGCACCCTGGACGAGGTGCGGGTGGTCGTCGCCGTGGATGACGGCGATCCGGGGTGGGCGCCGCTGGCGGCGGCCTGCCGGCTGCACAACGTGCTGCTGGTGCGGGAACAGGCAGCCCTGCCCGGCCGGAACGTCACCCTGGTCGGCGGCGGGCCGGGGCCAGCGGACCTGATGACATCCCGCGCCCTGGCCGCGCTGGCGGAGGCCGACGTCGTCTTCTACGACCGGCTCGGCCCAGCAGCCGAACTGGACCTGCTGGCCCCTGGCGCCGAACTCGTCGACGTCGGCAAGACGCCCGGCCATCACCGGGTTCCGCAGGAAGAAATTGAGCGGCTCATGGTTGCCAGCGCGCACCGCGGCCACCGCGTGGTCCGCCTCAAGGGCGGCGACCCCTTCGTTTTTGGCCGCGGTGGCGAAGAGGTTGCCGCCTGCGTTGCCGCCGGTATCCCCGTGACCGTGGTGCCCGGAATCAGCAGCGCCATTTCCGTCCCGGCCGCCGCGGGAATCCCGGTAACCCACCGCAACGTCAGCCACTCGTTCACCGTCGTGTCGGGGCACGCCCCACTGAGCACCGCCGAACACACCTCCCTGGCCGGGCTGGCAGCTGCCGGTGGCACCATCGTCGTCCTGATGGGCATCGGAACGCTGCCGCACCTGGTGGCGGGCCTGCTGAGGTCAGGCCTGGCTGCCACGACGCCCGCTGCCGTCATAGAACGCGGATACTCCCGCGATCAACGGACCACGAACACCGAGCTGGGTAACATGGTGACGGCCACGGCCACCTGCAGCAACCCGGCGGTCCTGGTCATTGGAGCCGTTGCTGCACTGGGTGCCAACAGCGCCACAACAGCGGAAATGAACCGCCTTGCCGCTGCCATGCTGCACCCCTGAGCGCCACACCTGAAAGGAGGCCCCGTGATTAGCAGCGTTGAGACGCCTGGGTCAGCAGAGCCATCCGAGGACCCGAAAACCGGCCCCACACTTGACATTCCACTGACCGGTTTCCGCGTTGGTGTCACCTCCGACCGCCGCTCGAAAGACCTGATAGACGCCCTGGAACGCCGGGGCGCCGAGGTGCTGCACGCACCGGCGCTCAAGATCGCCCCAGTTGCTGAGGACGTGTTCCTCCTGGCCGACACCCGTGCCGTGATCGCCGCCCGTCCTGACGTTTTTGTGGTGACCACCGCGTACGGAATGCGCCGCTGGGCTGAGGCGGCCGACGCCTCGGGCTTGGGTGAGGATCTGCTGGACGTCCTGGCGGCGTGCCGGACCTACGTCCGTGGGCCAAAGGCCCGCGGGGCCGTCCGCGCGGCCGGACTCAATGACGTCGGCATCAGCAGCGACGAAACAACCGCCACCCTGGTGGACCTGCTGATCGCCGACGGCGTGGCGGGCTGCACCGTCGCGGTTCAGCTGCACGGCTACACCGACGTCGGGCAACTGGACCGGCTGCGGGAGGCCGGCGCCACTGTCCTGACCGTCACCCCCTACCGCTGGGTCAAACCCGAGGGCGAGGACAAACTTCCCAAATTGATCGAAGCCGCCTGCAACCAGGAGCTGGACGTCGTCACGTTCACCTCCGCCCCCGCCGTGGACGCCCTGTGGAGCACCGCCCACGAAATGGGGGTGTACCAGCAGCTGATCACCGCTTTCCAAACGTCAGTCGTGGCCGCCGCCGTCGGACCCGTCACGGCCAAGCCGCTGGTAGACGCCGGGCTGAGACCGCTTATTCCCGAACGGTACCGGATGGGCGCACTGATCCGCTTGGTCTGCGAACACCTGGCCCGTAACCATGTCCAGGCTGTACAAACACAGGTCGGCGCCGTGGAGCTGCGCGGCAGGTCCCTGCGCGTCGACGGCCTGCCCGTGGAGTTGGCACCGGCACCGTTGCTGCTGATGCGAGCACTGCTGGGAGCCGGCGGGGCCGTCCTGTCACGGGACGCCCTGGGGAGCCTGCTGGACCAACGCGGAGCCGAACACGCCCTGGATATGACCGTGAGCCGATTGCGCAGCGCCCTGCCCGACTCCTCCCTGGTCGAAACCGTAGTCAAACGCGGCTACCGCCTCCGCGTCTAACCCCCCGTCCCCGTCGCTGGTCGAGCCCCCCGCTGGTCGAGCCTGTCGAGACCCGGCGGTCGAGCCCGTCGAGACCGGGTGGCCCATGATCTCGACAAGCTCGATCAACGACAAGCTCGATCGGCGGGGCGGATCTCGACAGGCTCGATCGGCGGGGCTCGATCAACGACAGGCTCGATCGGCGGGGCGGATCTCGACAAGCTCGATCGGCGGGGCCCGATCAACGACAGGCTCGATCGGCGGGGCGGATCTCGACAAGCTCGATCAACGACAGGCTCGATCAACGACAAGCTCGATTAGCGGAGGGGCTCGATCAAGGGGAAGGTAGGCTTCGAAGATGACTTCTGTTTCCGACGCCCTGCCCGGTAGCTCCCCGGCGGGCATCGCCGCTTACATTGACCACACCCTGCTCAAACCGGAAGCCAGCGCCGAGGATATCCTCCGGGTTTGCGCCGAGGCCGCCGAGTACCGGTTCAAGTCCGTTTGTGTAAACCCCGTGTGGGTGAAGACGGTGTTCAAGGCCCTCAAAGGCACCGGCGTGCTGACCTGCTCGGTGGTGGGCTTCCCCCTCGGAGCCACCCCCACCGACGTCAAGGTCTTCGAGGCCCGTGGCGCCACCCTTGACGGGGCCGAGGAGGTGGACATGGTGATCAACATTGCCGCGGCGCGTGCCTTGGATAAGGGCACCCTGGTGGAGGACATTTCCGCCGTCGCGGAAGCGGTGCACGCCGGCGGTGCCCTGCTGAAGGTCATCATCGAGACGTCACTGCTCGACGACGACCAAAAGGTGCTGGCCTGCCAGGCGGCGGTTGAAGCGGGGGCCGATTTCGTCAAGACCTCCACCGGATTCAACGGCGGCGGAGCGACAGTGCAGGACGTGGCCCTGATGCGTGCCACCGTCGGACCGGACCTCGGCGTGAAGGCGTCGGGCGGGGTACGGACCCGGCAGGACGCCCTTGACCTGATCGCGGCCGGCGCCACACGGATTGGCGCCAGCTCCGGAATAGCGATCGTCAATGGTGGGCAGGCAACCGGTTCGTACTAGGATTTGGAGCAGAACTGCAACACGATCGCCCTCCGGGGTAAGGAGTCAACCATGGCACGGAACGAACAGGACAACCGGACCGACGAGCGCGAGAACCCACTGGGACAGAGCGTGGTCCTCTTTGTCGTGTTCATGGTGCTCTTCCTCGGCGGGATCTTCGCCCTCAGCTTCCTGACCCTGGACAACGCCTGGCCTGCAGCGATCGCGCTGGCTCTGGTGTTCCTGGCTTTCTTCGTTCCCATGAACGTGATCGGCCGGTCCGACTCCAGCAAGTAGCCCCGCCCGTTCAGCGTCAGCGACATAGGACGTCAGCGGCATAGGAAAGGTCCGCAGCCTGAGGCTGCGGACCTTTCCTATGTCACCGAGCGGCCGTCCCGGTTAGGAAGCGTCGTCCAGGAACAGGGCCTTCAACACGTTGTCGGCCCACTGGAGAATTTCCGCATCCACCAGGTCCTTGCCGCCGATCCGAGCTGTCTTCGGCTTGGGGATCAGCACGGCATCCAGGGCGTTCTTCACCATGGAGCCGGGGTACAGCCGCTGCAGCCGCATCAGCTTGGACTCCGGCAGTTGCGCGGGGCCAAACTTGATGAAGTTTCCCTGCAGGGCGACATCTGTCAGGCCCGCGGCCCGCGCGGCCACCCGGAAGCGGGCGACGGCGACCAGGTTGGCCGCCGCTGCCGGCGGCTCGCCGTAGCGGTCCACCAGTTCAGCCAGCACCTCGTCTATCGCCTGGTTCGTCAACGCCGCGGCCAGCTTACGGTAGGCTTCCAGCCGCAGCCTCTCGCCCGGCACATAGTCATGCGGCAGGTGGGCGTTGACCGGCAGCTCAATTTTCATCTCCGCAGGCCGTTCCTCGGCTTCACCACGGTAGTCGGCGACGGCCTCACCAACCAGCCGGATGTACAGGTCGAAGCCGACGCCCTGGATGTGGCCGGATTGCTCACCGCCCAGCAGGTTTCCCGCCCCGCGGATCTCCAGGTCCTTCATCGCCAGCTGCATACCGGCGCCCAGCTCGTTGTGCGCCGCGACGGCCTTGAGCCGCTCCAGTGCCACCTCGCCCAGGGGCTTGTCGAACGGGTAAAAGAAGTAGGCGTAGGCCCGCTCCCGACCACGGCCCACACGGCCACGCAGCTGGTGCAACTGGGAGAGTCCGTAGTTGTCGGCCCGGTCCACGATCAGGGTGTTGGCGTTGGAAATGTCCAGACCGGTCTCGATGATAGTGGTGCACACCAGCACATCAAACCGCTTCTCCCAAAAGTCCACGATGATCTGTTCCAGCCGGGACTCGCTCATCTGCCCATGGGCGACGGCGACGCGGGCCTCGGGCACGAGTTCCCGCAGATGGGCTGCGGTCCGGTCGATTGAGGACACCCGGTTGTGCACGAAGAACACCTGTCCTTCGCGCATCAGCTCCCGGCGGATAGCGGCAGAGGCCTGCTTGTCCGTATACGCGCCCACATAGGTCAACACCGGGTGCCGTTCCTCCGGTGGTGTGGCCAGGGTGGAGGTTTCCCGGATACCGGTGAGGGACATTTCCAGGGTGCGCGGAATGGGTGTGGCACTCATGGCCAGGACATCCACATTGGTGCGCATCTTCTTCAGTTCTTCCTTGTGTTCCACCCCGAACCGCTGTTCCTCGTCAACGATCACCAGGCCCAGGTCCTTGAACTGAACTTCCTTGGACAACAACCGGTGGGTACCGATGACGACGTCGACGCTGCCGTTCTTCACGCCCTCCACCGTTTCCTTGGCTTCCTTGGTGGTCTGGAAACGGGACAGCGGCTTGACCCGCAGTGGGAAGCCGGAGAAACGCTCGGTGAACGTTTCGTAGTGCTGCTGCGCCAGCAGGGTGGTGGGCACCAGCACGGCGACCTGCTTGCCGTCCTGCACGGCCTTGAAGGCGGCCCGGACCGCGATCTCGGTTTTGCCGTAGCCGACGTCCCCGGAGACCAGGCGGTCCATCGGGATCTCCCGCTCCATGTCAGCCTTGACCTCGTTGATGGTGGTCAACTGGTCGGGTGTCTCCACGTAAGGGAAAGCCTCTTCCAGCTCCCGTTGCCAAGGGGTGTCTGGGCTGAAAGCGAAACCGCGGGAAGCCATCCGAGCGGAGTAGAGCCGGATCAGCTCCCCGGCGATCTCCTTCACCGCCTTTCGGGCCTTGTTCTTGGTGTTGGCCCAGTCCGACCCGCCCATTTTGCTTAGCGCCGGGGCATCGCCGCCCACATAGGCGGTGACCTGGTCCAACTGGTCGGTCGGCACGAAGAGCCGATCACCGGGGGCACCACGCTTGGACGGAGCGTATTCCAGCACCAGGTACTCACGCAGCCCCACGCCGCCGCCACCCGGGCCGGTTCCGGTGGATACCTTCCGCTGGATCAGCTCAACGAACTTCCCGACGCCGTGCTGTTCGTGCACCACGTAATCGCCGGTCCGCAGCTGCAGCGGGTCCACCGCGTTGCGCCGCTTGGACGGCATCCGCCGCATGTCCTTGGTGGAGCTGACGGAGGCCCGGCCCAGCAGGTCTGCTTCGGTGAGCAGCCCCAGCTTCAGCCCATCGAAGACGAAGCCGCGCCCCGCGGCCGCCGTCGTGATCTCAATGATGCCCGGCTGGGGAGGCTGCTCCAGGCTGTCCACCCGCGCGGCGGGGATGTTGGCGTCGTGAAACAACTCCGCCATCCGTTGTGCTGGTCCGGGACCGTCGGTCGCCACGACCAGGCGCCAGGCGTCCCGCACCCGGGAGGAGATGAAGTCCATCATCTCCGCCACGTCCCCCTGATAGCCGCGGGGTTCCCGGGCGGGAAGGTTCAACACGTCAATATCCAGCACCAGTTCGTCGTCCGGGGAGAAGGAGGTGATGGACCACCAGCTCAGCCCGGCAGCCAACGCATCACCGCGGGTTTCCGCCAGGGACCGGAAGCTGGCGGCGGCCAGGTCGATGCCCGCCGAGGCCAGGTCGAGAGGGGAGGTGCCGCCGTCGGAGGCGGTGGACCAGGCAGCTTCAAGGAATTCCTCGTTCGTCGCCTCCAGGTCGTGGGCGCGCTTACGCACCTTCTCCGGTTCGATGACGACTGCGATGGAACCCGCCGGGAACTGTGCCACGAACGGCACCATGGCATCAACCAGTGCCGGAGCCAGGGATTCCATGCCTTCGACGGCGATGCCCCCGGCAATTTTCTCCAGCATGCCCGCGGCGGCCGGCATTTGGGCCTTGAGCTTGGCGGCCCGGCTCATCACCTCCGGTGTGATCAGGATTTCCCGGCAGGGCGGTGCATGCAGCACGGTGGGCGGCGCCAGGCGGGGCCCTGCTCCATCCGTCCCGTCCGGATGGGGCGCACCGTGCACGGGCTGCCCCTGGCCGGGCAGCGATCGCTGGTCCGCGACGGCGAACCAGCGCATCTGGTCCACCTCGTCGCCGAAAAACTCCACCCGGATGGGGTGGTCCTCAGTGGGTGGGAAGACGTCAAGGATTCCGCCGCGGACGGCGAACTCGCCCCGGTGGGTGACCATGTCCACCCGGGCGTAGGCGGCGCTGGCCAGTTGCTGCACCAGCTCAGTGAAGGGCACCTCATCCCCCACGGACAGGTGAACGGGCGTCAGGTCGCCCAGTCCCGCAACCAGGGGCTGAAGCACCGCGCGGACCGGAGCCACCACCACGCGCAGGGGGCTCCCCTCAGGATGCGCCAGCCGCCGCAGGACGGAAAGCCTGCGTCCCACAGTGTCGGAGCGCGGCGAGAGCCGCTCGTGGGGCAGGGTCTCCCAGCTCGGGAATTCCGCCACCGTACCGGTCGGCAGGAAGGAGCCCAAGGCCGCGGCCAGGTCTTCGGCTTCCCGTCCGGTGGCCGTCACGGCCAGCACCGCTCCCGAGCCGCCGTTGGGCGCGGGGGCCGACAGCAGGGCGTCTGCCAGTTCGGCCAGCAGCGCCGGCCGGAGACCTGTCGGGGCACCCAGTTGCAGGTCGGAACTGCGGTCGGCGTGCGGTTTGGCCGCGTACTGCCGGACCCGGGCGAAGGCCTGGTCGTCGGCAAGGGCAGCCCGGAGGCCATTTAGGCTCATGAAGAAGGATCTCCTCGAACGACTTTGGGGTCCGGACGACGGACCGGACCCAACACAAATGCCCGAAGTTCATGAGAACCCCGGGGCACCCACCAGCTTACCTGTCAGGTGTCTTATCCGGCGGCGTGCGGCATCGGCATCGCTGCCGGTGAACGCCAAAGTGGCCTGTAGGCTGAAGATCCGTGCCAACCTAGCTTCGGAGGAACCATGGCGCTGAGCGCTTCCACTACCGTGACCGCGCCCGTGCAACGGGTTGTTGAGGTCTTCACCAACGAGGACTTTGTCCGGCATACCAGCACGTCGGTGCGGGGCACGCTGGAGTCCTTTGAGGTGCAGGGCCCCCGTGAGGGCGCGTTCAGCACCCGGATTGTCCGCACGGTTCCCACTAATCAGCTGCCGGAGATGGCCCGCAAATTTGTCGGGGCCACCCTGACGGTGACGCAACTCGAAGACTGGTCGGCCCCGGCAACCGATGGGTCCCGGACCGTACAGATCCGGCTCAGCATCACCGGCGCCCCGCTGGAAGTCACGGCCGTTGAACAACTCAGCCCCGAGGGCGGGAACACCCGCGTGCAGATCGACGGCAAGGTGACGTCCTCCATTCCGTTCCTGGGCGGAAAGATCGCCTCCGCCGCGGAACCCATGATCGGCAAGGCACTGAACCTGCAGGCCCGCGAAGCCAGCGGCTGGCTGAAAAAGCACCAGGCGTAGGGGCGCGGAATGCAGTTGCCCGTTGCCCTGTCCGTCCTGTTGATCCTCTCGGGCGTCTGGTCCCTTCTTGTCTGGCCGCCTTTCCTACGGCGGGTGATGAAGGACCCCCGCGCCAAGGACTCCTCCGGGCGCGCCACCCGGTTCCTGACCGTGCATGTGATGCTGGTGACCACATCCATGGTCCTCGGCCTGGCCACTGCGATCGTCGGCCTGCGCACCCTTTTCAGCTAGTTCCCGGCTGGCAGCGGAGCGTTGGCCTGCAATAAAACCGTCAGCTGCTCCGCCGTCACCGGCCGGCTGAAGTAGAACCCCTGGGCCAGCGGGCAGCCCAGGGCGCTCAGCTGGTCAGCCTGTTCCCGGGTTTCCACTCCCTCGGCGACCACGTTGAGCCCGGCTGCGCGGATCAGCTGAAGGATGGCGGCGACAAAGTCCCGCTGCCCGGGGTCTCCTGCCACGTCCTGGATCAGGGACCGGTCGATCTTCGCCGTATCGACGGGCAGGTTGCGAAGGTAGCTGATGGACGAATATCCAGTGCCGAAATCGTCGATTTCCAAGCCGACTCCCAATGCGCCAAAGTCGGCCAGGGTGCGGGTGGTGTCGCTGTTGCCGGTCATGATGGCATGTTCGGTAATTTCCATGGCCAGGTTCCCTGCTGGAACGTTTTCGTCGGCCAGCAGCTGGCGGACCAGTGCCACCAGGTCCCGCTGCCGCAGCTCGTCCGGGGACAAGTTGACGTGCAACTTGAACGCCTCCGGGTTCTCCATACCCGGCAGCCAGCTGCCCAGCTGGCTGATGGCCTCCTGCAGCACCCAGCGCCCCAGGTCAGCCATCAGCCCGCCGGATTCAGCAGCAGTCAGAAAGGCGTCAGGACGCATCGGTCCGCGATGCGGATGGTCCCACCGCACCAGGGCTTCAGCTCCGATGATCCGGCCGGTCGGCAGCTGCACCACGGGCTGGTAGCGCAACTGCAGTCCACCAAAGGTGATGGCTTCGCGCAGCTCGGAAATCAGTTGCACCCGCTGGCGGGCAACCTCCTGCATGGTCGGAACGAAGAATTCAACCTTGCCCCCACCCTTGCTGCGGGCCGCCTGCATGGCCATGTCGGCGTCGTGGACTGCCTGGGCGGCTGCCAGACCGGCTTCCCCGAACCGCACGCCTATGCTCGCCTCGACCCGAACGGGCACATCGGCAACGACGATGTCCGTTTCGAGAACGGCGCGGATTTTCGCGGTGAGCTGCAACGTCTCTTCGGCGGGTACCCCTTCCACCAGAATGGCGAAGTCACCTCCACCCAACCGCGCCACCAAGTGAGGTTTTCCCACAGTGCGAACGAGTCTTTCGGCGACGGCGGCCAGTGCGGCGTCGCCGGCGTCATGGCCCAGGGCGTCGTTGATGAACTTGAAGGTGTCGAAGTTGAGCACCATCAGGCTGGGCTGGTTTCCGCCAGCGGGAACGGAGTCAAAGACTTCCTGCAGCCGTTCCACGAGCAGGGTCCGGTTAGCCAGCCCCGTCAATGGGTCAGTGGTGGTGAGCCGGCGCAATTCTCCGCGGGCCTGCGCCAACAGCCCGACGGCGTCCTGCGCGGGCACGACGGCGTCCTGCGGGTTGCCGGTGCCGGTAGCGGCCCGTTCGACGGCGGCCATCAGGTCGTCCATTCGGCTATCCACAGCCTCGCCGAGCCGCACAACCAACTCCCCGGCGGGCAGCTTTGCCAGCTCGTCCTGAAACCGCTGCCAAGGTCCATCCGTGAGGCTGTCAGCCACGCCGGCCCCAGCTACTCTTGGCAGGCCGAAAGCATGGTCGCTGGGCAGCAGGAAAGAACAATCCTGCCTCCCCACTGTGTGCCATCAACAGACTCCTCGTTTCCGCTCCGGTCCGAACGGCCGCCTGAGCTCGTCTCACCCTGTTTTCGGCCCCGGTGAAAGTCTACTGTTTGCCGCACCCCGGTGTGCCCGTGTTACCGGGGTGCCCGGTGGTTACCGGACGCCCGGTGGCTACCGGACGCCGAATCTGGTCAAATGGCTGCAGTGCGAAAAACCTTTAGCCTGCTAAGCCTGTTGGCCCTCTATTTGGGTGCCCTGGCCACGGTGGCTGCATGGCCCAGCCCAGTGGACAAACCCGCAAACGGCTGGCTACGTGGAGTACTGGCCGACTGGCATCAGCAAGGCGTGCCCGGCTGGGTCGATTACGCGTTTGTGGAGGCAGCGTCCAACGTGGTCCTCTTCCTCCCCTTTGGCGTGCTGGTGGGCCTCGCCCTGCCCCGCCGGCTCTGGTGGCTGACGGTGCCGTTGGGCTTTGCGGTGGCCAGCGCCATCGAAGCGGGCCAACTGATGTTCCTGCCCCGGCGGGTAGCCAGCGTCCAGGACGTTACGGTGAACACCTTGGGGGCGCTCCTGGGCGTCCTGCTGGTGGTTGCCGGACGCGGCGTAGGCCTCCTGATCCGCTCGGTGCACCGGCAGCGTGCCCGTCCACTCAGGCCGGTGGACGCGGCGCCGGGGCTGCAACCGCCGGATGTCCTAGGCCGTACTGACAGCCTGCCGCAGGGCGTCCTCGGCAGCGACCCAGGAGAGCATCGCGCATTTGACCCTCGCCGGATACCGTGAGACTCCGGCGAACGCCGCAGCATCCCCCAGCAGGTCCTCGTCCGGCGCGGTCTTCCCCCGCGAGCGCATCACGGTGCGGAAGGCGTCCATGACCTGCAGCAGTTCGGCCGGGCTCTTTCCTTCCGCCAGTTCGCTGAGCACAGAAGCCGACGCCATCGATATGGCGCAGCCCTCCCCGTGCCAGCGCACCGCTTGGACGCTGCCGCCGTCAAGCTGGACCTGCAGGGTGATCTCGTCCCCGCAGACCGGGTTCAGCTGGTGGGATTGGCCCGTGCCGGGCTGGCCGGGAACCGCCGGCGCGTCGGCGGGCAGGTCTGCACCGTAGCGGCTTTTGGCGTGTTCCAGGATCATTTGTTGGTACAGCGAATCCAGGGCGCTCATCGCACACCGTCCGTGGCACCAAAATAGCCGCGCACGTTGCCCACAGCCTCAACCAGCTGGTCCACCTCGTCAGTGGTGTTGTACAGGTAGGTGCTGGCCCGGGTGCTGGAAACCAACCCCAGGCGCCGATGCAGTGGCTGGGCGCAATGGTGGCCAACCCGGACGGCGATGCCCTGGCTGTCCAGGTATTGTCCGACGTCGTGGGCGTGCACGCCGGCCACGTCAAAGGCGGCCAGGCCGATGCGTTCCTGCCCGGTCCCCGGGCCCAGGACGCGGACGCCATCAAGGCCGCTGAGGCCTCGCACCAACCGCTGGCCCAGTTCAGCCTCCCACGCGCTGATGCGTTCCATCCCTGTTTCGCCCAGGTAGCGTACGGCCGCGGCAAGTGCCACGGCCTGCGAGATGGGCTGCGTTCCTGCCTCGAAGCGTTGCGGTGCGGGCAGGTATTCGGCCTGTTCCATGGTCACGCGGGTGATCATGGAACCTCCGGTCAGGAACGGTGGCAGGGTGTTGAGCAGTTCCTGCCTTCCGTAGACCACCCCGATCCCGGTGGGTCCGAGCATCTTATGCCCGGAGAACACGGCGAAGTCGACGTCCAGGTCCTTGACGTTCACCGGAAGGTGCGGCACTGACTGGCAGGCGTCCAGGACCACCAGGGCTCCGGCGGCACGGGCCAGGGCCACGAGCACCTCGACCGGGTTGATGACGCCCAGCACGTTGGAGGCGTGCGTGAAGCTGAGGACCTTGGTGCGTCCGGTGATGAGCCGCTCCGCCTCTTCCAGCCGCAGGGTTCCGTCATCAGAAATGGGGATATACCGCAGGGTGGCGCCCGTGCGCCGGCACAGTTCCTGCCACGGGATCAGGTTCGCGTGGTGCTCCATCTCGGTCACGAGGACCTCATCCCCCGGGCCGAGGGCAAAGCGACCAGCGGTTCCCGGGACGGGCCCGGTGCTGGCGTTGGAGAAGGCGTAGGCCAGCAGGTTCAGCCCGCCGGTGGCGTTTCCGGTCCAGATAATTTCGTTCTCTGCGGCCCCAATGAACCCGGCGACAGTGGCACGGGCGTCTTCGAAGGCATCGGTGGCTTCCACCGCCAGGGTATGGGCGCCCCGGTGCACGGCGGCGTTGCGCTGCTCGTAGTACTCCTGCTCCGCTTCCAGCACGCTGGAGGGGCTCTGCGAGGTGGCGCCGGAGTCCAGGTACACCAGCGGATGGTCGTTCACCTGCTGGTGCAGGATAGGAAAGTCGTTACGGATCCGCAGGACTTCAGCGTTGGTCAGGACAGCTCCGCCTGGCTTCTGCAGTTCGGGAGGAAGACTCACTGGCACGACAAAAACTCCTTCAGGTTTGTCCGTCGCGGCTCCGGGCGGCAGAAAGGCGCTGGGCGGTGGACCCGTCAATTATCTCACGGCGATAATCTTCCAGTGGTGCGGTCGGTTTCAGTGAGCGGCCGGACGCCCCGGAAGGGGTCAGCCGTCGAGCACGGAAACGCCGCGGAACTCCACGGGCGGGTAATCGTAGTAGTTCCGGCACAGCGAGAAGTAGCCGCCCCGGTACACGCTGCTTTCCGCAGTGAATGACCAACCGGTCCCGTCAATGCGGCCACAGCGGATGTTTCCCGGATTGACCTCAATGCGAAACTGCATCCACTGCCCCGGAACTGGTTTGTCGGTCTGCACCCGGCCCAGGGAGTAGCCCGATTCAGATCCGGACTCCCTGCCAAATAGTTCAAGCAGTCCGTCCTGACGGAGCACCAGGTGGTAGCCGCCGACGGCGCCGGCTTCCCGGATCCGATACGGGGAGTCGTCCTTCTGCCCGAACGCGACTCCTGCATGGTCGCCGTCCCGGGGCTCCCTTTCCGGCCAGCGCATCTCAAAGCCGAGGACGTACCGGTCTTGCACGATGGGACACATGGACCCCATGCAATAACTGGCCTTGTCCACGTGGTCCAGTGCCAGGGAGGAGGTCTTGGGACGAATGGTGGGCTGGTGGGTCCAGGCCAACGCCCACGGCAGGTCTCCGAATCCGCGGAGCCCGGTGGCGAACGCGTCGGTCCTGCTGCGTGCCTCATTGGTCGTGACATAGGGAATGTTTGAACACATGATTCCCTGCACTCCGAGCTCGACGAGACGGTCCCGTAACCAGCGGGTGTGCACCTCCCAGCAGATGACCGGCTTGCCCAGGGCGACGAGTGCACGGATCTGGTCGTCCGAGGCGGTGTGTTGGATTCCCAGCAGGTCAAAGGCGGATGTGGCGCCGTTCAGGTCGCCGGAGTCAATGGTGTCAAAGTCCTCCTCGGGGAAATATCCCCACGTCGTGTATCCCCGGTCGGAAACGGCTCCTGGTTGGGCAGCCAATGCCGACTGTTTCCAGACGAAATGTTCCGTCGGATTGGGGTAGGTATCCATTAGATCCAGCAAGGCCGTTGTGTTGGTGCCCTGCTTGTCCTCGATGAAGATCACGGCCTTCGCGGCGGCCGCGTCCAGCACGTCACGCAGCAACGGCACGGGCAGCAGGTAGCTGTTGGGGCCAAGCCACGGCCTGGCGTCGTTCTGCAGTGCCTGGACCCGTTCATACGGCACATCGGCAAAGTTGACGTCCACACCTGTCATGCGCAGCGCATTGGTGTCGTGGTGGCAGATCAGTTGCCCGTCGGCGGTGGAACTGACTGACACTTCGATCGCTGACGCACCGTAGGTGAGGGACTGTTCGTAGGCTTCCGCCGTGTGTTCTGGCCAGTTGTCCATGGAGCCCCGGTGTGCGATGTAAAACGGGTTTCCGGAGCGCAAGTCACGGACAGTGACGCTTGATGGCGTTCCTTTTGCCTCCGGCTCGGGTGAGCACGCGGCCAGGAACACCGTACCGGCCCCGAGCACCAGCAGCTCACGACGGGATAGGGACCCGGAATCTGTCCACGGAAGGGGAGCCACTGCCGCTCACCTGCCGATCCACGTTGTTGCGGCCTGCAATTGCCGCCGCCGCGGGACAGCAGGAACGGGCGGCGCTGGTGCGGGTGCCGGGCCCTTTCGCGCTGCCCACTCCGAACTGGCGACGGCCACCATCGCCACCACGGTCCACACCATGATCCCGGCAACGGAGCGGGTGGCCACGCCGCTATAGGTCTGCGGGATCAGGACCACCAGCAGTCCGGCCAGGGACAGGCCGCGGACGCCGGAACGGCCGAAGCCACGCACGACGACGGCGAGCAGGGCGCCAAAGTACAGCACGGCGAAAACGATGCCGATGTCCACGGCGTACATCATGATGGAGCTTTCGAAGCTGGTCTGCAGGCCGGCGAACTCCGCGACGGTGTAGCTCGCCGTGAGTCCGTCCCCGGTGAACAGGTAGTTGGCCCAGTTGTGGAAGAAGACGTGGTAGGCCTGATTGCGGGCCTCGGTGGATCCCGTGTCATCGGCGATGCGGCCCAGGATGCCTGTCACGAGGGGCGAGAGCAGCAGGTAGTACACGCCGACTCCGAGCGCTGCCAGGACCGTCAGCTTCAAGGCTGCCCCATGCTTGGAGAACAGGACCGCGTAGAGGACGGTAACCGCAACGACAGCGAGGCCGAGCCTGGACTGGCTGATCACTACGCCCACCACGATGACCGCCAGCATGGGCACGGCGAGCCATAGACGCCTGATGCCGGCGACCATGGGGGCCAGCGTGACGAGTACCAGGGACAGGGCCAACGGCTGATCGAAGGTCCCCATCCACCGCTGGTTTTCGGGCTTGAACCAGAACTGCGTTTGAAAGCCCGCCTCGTAGAAGAGCACGCTCTTGGTGGTCCACTGAAGCACGGCGACGGCCACCACCACGCAGGCGAGCACCATCAGTGCGTTGCGCAGCCGCAGCACCAGCTGCCCGTCCGTGCGTGCCGCGGCCAGGATGAGCAGGAAGAACACTGCGGGAGTGACCATCTGGTCTACGAACAGCACCATGCCGCCACCGCTTTGGACGGTTCTGGTGGTGAGGAAGGCAACGGCGAGCACCAGTGCCGTCACCAGGACGAAGTAGCGTGCCTGGCGGAGCGACTCCAGCAGGAGCTGCGGGTTATGGAGCAGTTGCACGGCGGCCACGGCGAGGATGAGCCAGGTGGCAGCGTGGAAGGACAGGGGCCCCACCTGCTGCCCGGTCAACAGGTAGCTGCCGACGGTTGGCACCAGGAACCAGAGGGCCAGGATGACGATTAGGCAGGTGGTGAGGTGCCTGCGCAGCAGGTAGGCGGTGAGGCAGCTAAGCCCCAGCCAGGCGATCAGCTGCATCTCAGGGCTCCTGCTTAACCGGCCCGGACATCGATGGGGGCATCACCTTTCCACCCGTTCCTGCTCGCCGCTTTGTTGCTGTGCCGCTGGGGTTCCCGGCCGGGACTTCGGGCCGGAAGCCGCAGGAACGGAACGCTGCTGTGCCGTGCGGGAGGGAGCGGCGGAGGGGTCGGGCAGGTGCGCCGCACCGGAGACCGGCGTGGCGTCCCGGTCCCCGCCGCGGGGCAGGGGAACAGCGTTGAACACCGTGCCCAGGACCTTGGCGCGCACCAGGTGCAGGCTCTCCAGGCCGGCCTGGATCCGTTCCGGGGTTGACTGGCCAAAGCGGGTCACCAGCAGCACGCCGTCGGCCAGCGCGGAGACGATCCGGGCGTCGGCATAGGGCAGGAGCGGCGCTGTATCGAGGATGACGACGTCGTAGCGTTCCTTCGCCGCAGCCAGCAGGGCCTCCATCGTCGTTGTGCCCAGCAGCTCGGAGGCCCGGGCCGTCGCTGCACCGGCGGGCAGGATGGCCAGGTTCCTGCGGGACGTCGGCTGCACGGCGGCGGTCAGGTCCATGCCCTGCTGCAGCACCTCGGCGAGCCCGCCGCCGGCTGCGAGGTGAAAGTCCTCGGCCAGTTGGGGCCGGCGGAGATCGGTTTCGACCAGAAGAGTGCGGAAACCCGCCTCCGCGCACGACAGGGCGAGATTCACGGCGACAGTGGTACGACCCTCACCGGCGGCCGCGGAGGCGACAGCGATGGCGCGCAGGTTGTCGGCGTCGGACCGGAAGTGCAGGATGGTGCGGAGGTTGCGTGCCGCTTCGAGGCGCAGCGGCCCGGCGACGACGGCCAGCGAATCAGCGCGGGGACCATGCCGCTTCTCAGCCGGCACTGTTGCCAGCAGCGGAGCGGCACTGGTTTCAAGGTCGGCAGTGGTGCGCAGTGACCTGTCACCGCGGCTGCGTGAAATCAGGATCCCGACGCCGAGGGCCAGGCCAAGGAGCAGGCCGAGGCCGAGATTCAGCGTTTCCCGCGGCGAGACCGGATCATCGTCACTGGTTGGGCCAGCCACCACGTTGAGTACTGACTGCGTGCCGGGTCCTCCGGTGTTTTCCAAATCGTTGACCATGCGGTTGAAGTTGGTGGCGATGGCGGAGGCCACAGCGTAGGTATCATCCTTGCTGGGGCCGTTGACGTTGACCGTCAACAGCAGCGTGTTGGAGTCCCCGAACGCGCTGATCATGTTCGTCACATCAGCAACGGGGGCAGAGACTCCGCTGGCCTTCGTAAGCTGCTCAACGATCCTGTCGCTGGTCAGCAGGCTTGCGTAACCGACGATTCGTTGGCGTGCCAACTGGTCTGCCTGCAGGGCGCTTTGACCCGTCGCTGCCGGTGCGGAGACGTAAAACCTCACCGTGCTTTGATATGCCCGCGCGGTGGTAGCGGTGACCAACGCGGCGACGCCGAGGCAGACCAGCACCGAAACGACAACAATCCACCACCCTTTGCGGGCGGAACGAAGGAATCTTCCGAGCTTCACTACTGGGACCTGCCATTTCTCCACGGGGAACACGAATTGTTCCGGCGCGCGCCAAGGACCCAAATCCACAGGGACATACGTGCGCCTCCCCCGTGGCGCCTCTGCATCACCCGATAAGTCTTACTACATTGCGCTGCCGGCCGGTAGCCCTCTTGACAGCCGCGCCTAGGATGGCGTCAAGCAGTTGAGTGCTCCGTGGGGGCTCTGTGTCCGATGCAGATCACTGAAATTGTCCTAGGGGGAGCATGGAGCAGGAAAAGACGGCCTTAAAGGTCCTGGTGGCCCATCCAAGCAGTGAACTGTATGGAACCGACCGGGTCCTGCTGGAGAGCGTTGATGGGTTCCTGGAACGCGGCTGGAGGGTGCTGGTGACTGTGCCTGTGGATGGGCCGCTGATTCCGGAGCTGCAGCGCCGGGGCATCCGAACGGTGCGGGGACAAACGCCGGTACTGCGCAAGAGCTTGATGAGTCCGTCCGGATTGGTGCGCCTGCTGGGCGGAACGATTGCCGGGACGATCAAGGGTTTGCAGCTGATCCGGCAGACCAATCCGGACGTAATCTATGTCAATACCATAACGATCCCGTTGTGGCCCGTCCTGGGACGGTTGACCCGTACGCCCGTCCTGACCCATGTGCACGAGGCGGAAGGCAGCGCTCCGCGGATTTTGCGGGCCGCCCTGGCCACCCCCTTGCTGCTGGCCAACGCTATCGTCGCGAACAGCAGGTACAGTGCCGAGTTGCACGCAAAGTCGTTGCCGCTCCTGGAAGGCAGGGCGCAGGTGATCTACAACGGTGTACCGGGGCCGGGAACGCCTTCCCCTGCCCGGGCTTCCATCACCGGCCCGCTTCGAATCCTTTACGTGGGCAGGCTTTCGTGGCGCAAGGGCGTGGATGTGGCTTTGGATGCCGTGGCCGAGCTGCGCAAACGCGGGGTTCCGGCGGTGCTTGACGTGGTCGGTGCCGTCTATCCGGGATATGAGGACTACGAGCAGGGGCTGCGGAATTCGGTGGACCGGCAGGGGCTACAGGACGTGGTGACGTTCCATGGGTTCCACGAGGATGTGTCAGCCTTCCGCCAGGCCTGCGACGTCGCCGTCGTGACCTCACGCCTGGATGAACCGTTCGGTAACACCGCCGTGGAGACGTTGCTGGCCGGTCGGCCGCTGGTGGTCAGCGACACGTCCGGTCTGCGGGAGGCCGCAGCCGGATACGCGAGTGCGCAATTCGTCGGGCCTGGCGACATGCTGGCCTTGGCGGACGCGCTGGAAAAGGTGCGGCAGAACTGGGACAGTTTTGCCATGTCCGCCAACGCCGACGCCGCTGCCGCCGACCGCAAGCACAGCCCGGCAGGCTATCGCACAGCCCTTTCGGATGCCGTTGCCGCCGTGGTGGGCGCGCGGCGGTGAACAGGAACAGGCAGGCAACCAGGGAACCCGAGCTCCGACCGGAAGTTCCCGCCGACGCCGGATCCGGAGCCTTCCAACAGCACAAAGCGGTAACCGGCGTCCGCTGGTCATTACTGGCGGTCGTCGGGCGGCAGGGCTTTCAGATCCTCTGCGCCCTGGCACTGGCGCGCATCCTGGGCCCGGCGAGCTACGGCATCATCAGCGTAGCCAGCATCTACATCGTCCTGGCGACCTTGCTGCTGGACCAGGGACTCTCAGCCGCCCTGGTCCAACGACCCCAGCTCACCGCCCGGGCGCCGGGCGCCATTTTCACGTTGAACCTGCTGACGGCTGTCGTGCTGGCCGCCCTGACCTGGTTCCTGGCCCCCGCGTTGGCAACGTTCTTCAACGTTCCGGAACTCGTCACGGTGCTGCAGATCCTGGCCGTTGCCCTGCCCCTGAAGGCAGCAGCCGTTGCCCCCCGGGCGATGCTGTCAAGGGAGCTGCAGTTCAAGGGCATCACCATTTCCGACGTCGCCGGTTCGGGCCTGGGCGCCATCGCCGGCGTCGCAGCGGCGCTGCTGGGTGCGAACTACTTCGCGGTGGTGTACCAGGTCATTGCCACTGACGTGGTGGCGGGCCTGGTCCTGATAATTGCCGCGAAGGGCCCGGTGCCGAACCTCCGGCTCGGTGAGGTGCGGCCCCTGCTTGCCTTTAGTGTGGGCATTTTCGGAGTCAACGGGCTGGCCTATTTCTCCCGGAATATCGACAACATCCTGGTCGGCCGCTTCTTGGGCGTGGCCAACCTCTCGTTGTATGGAATGGCCTACCGGGTGCTGGCCATGCCGGTGATGCTCTTTGGCCAGACAGTGAACCGGGTGATGTTCCCGGTCTTTTCCCGCACCTCCGGGGACAAGGCGCTGCTCTCGGCGAACCTGTTGAAGACCATGCAGGTCCTGTCCATGCTGGTGGTCCCGGTGATGGTCTTCACGGCCTGCGCCGCGCCCTCCCTGGTGCAGCTGGTGCTTGGCTCCGAGTGGGCCGGCGCTGCTCCCCTGCTGACGGTATTGGCCATCGCCGGCGCTCGGGAAACCATCTTCTTCATCACTCCGTCCCTGATGCGTGGCATGGGCAAGGCGGGGCTGAACCTGAAGTACGAGCTCCTCGCTACCGTCGCCCAGGTGTCAGGCATCGTGATCGGCCTGCAGTTCGGGCTGCTGTGGGTGGCTGTTGGCTACGCCGCCGGCGGGTTCCTGCTCACTCCGGTCCTGCTGGTCATTCAGTCGCGGTTGTGCGGAGCTTCCGTGGGCACCCAGCTGGCAACGATCTGGCCTGCCATCCACGCGAGCCTGTGGGGGGCGGCCGCCTACCTGGCCGTCGACCTGCTGCCCCTGGATGGACTGGCCACCGTGCTGCTGGGGTTCGCTGCGTTCGCCTGCTGCGCCCTGCTGGTGCTGCTCCTGGTGCACCGCGCACGCACCAACGTCTTCCTGTCCCGGCTGCTCACCCTGACGGGCCGGCGGCGCTGACGGCGCTTCCGGGCCGGCGGCGCTGACGCAACGGCACGAACACACTCCACACCGCTTCGTCCGGCATCCTGTTGAGCCCTCACCCACCTGTTGCCCCGTCGGGGTTCAGGAACACTGAAAGGACCCCTCGTGGCGTTCCCCACCGCTTCCGCCCTGATCATCGCCGTGCTGACGTACCGACGACCCGATGATTTGGCGGCTGTGCTGCCGGCGCTGATCCGCCAGGCCGAAGCTGCTCCGCTGCCTGCTTCCGTACTGGTTATCGACAACGACCCCGACGCCGGTGCCCGCGGCCAGGTGCAGGATTTGGCCAACGGGATGATCCGCTACGTCCACGAGCCCCGGCCAGGAATAGCTGCGGCGCGAAGCAGGGCCTTGGCCGAGGCCGCGGAGGCCCTCCTGCTGGTGTTCATCGACGACGACGAGGTTCCCTCCCCGGACTGGCTGTCGTCGTTGCTCAAACTGCAGGCCGAAACGGGTGCCACTGCGGTGGTGGGCCCGGTGATTTCCGAGTACGCCAGCACTCCTGACCCCTGGATCACTGCCGGTGAGTTTTTCCGGCGTCGGCGGCTGCCTACGGGCACCGTCCTGGATGTGGCCGCGACCAACAACCTTCTGCTCGACATGGATCAGGTGCGGGCCCTGGGACTGGATTTCAATGCCGGGTTCGGCCTGATGGGCGGAGAGGACACCCTGTTCACACGGCAGTTGGTGCAGCGGGGCGGAACCATGGTGTGGTGCGACGAAGCGATTGTGATGGACCGGGTGCCGGATTCGAGGTTGACCCGCTCTTGGGTGTTGCGCCGGGCGTACAGCAGTGGAAACAGCTGGAGCCGGGTGAGCCTGGAACTGGCCACCGGCAGCGGCCCGGGACTCTGGTTGCGCGCCCGGCTTTTGGGTTCCGGCGCGGCCCGGGTCGCCGGAGGGGCGGCCAAGGCGGCTCTTGGCACCCTGTCCGGGTCACCGCGACGACAGGCCAAGGGGCTGCGGACGCTGGCCCGCGGCGCAGGCATGACCACTGGGGCTCTGGGCGCCAGGTACAGCGAGTATCGCCGGGACTGACCCTCATCGGGCCTGGGCAGGGAAAAGGCCGACGGCGGAAGGCACGTCCCGCCGTCGGCCTCCTGTTGGGCTGCTGCAGGTCAGGGAACTGACTCCACGGACAGTTCGTCAAACCCCACGGTGACGGGGCCATTCGTGGCGCCTCCTGAGACGTACGTCAGCAGCCCCACTCCCCCGGCCCGCTGCAGCGCCGCCGTCGTATCGGTGGCGGTCAGCTGCCAGTCGGACGGTTCAGTGCTGCCGACCTTCCAGACCTTGGCGCGCAGGGTACTGGGTGAGGTTCCCGTGACCTGCAGGCGCACCGAAAGTTGGCTGTTCGCCGTGTACTGCAGGCCGGGCACCACCAGGTACGTCAAGGTCGTTTCCGTTCCACCGGCTAGCTTGGTCACGTCTAGACGCACCGCCCCGGAGGGCGAGACGTTCACCTTCGCGCGGTAATCGTTGGCTCCGTCCACGCGCCGACCACTCAACCAGGCGTAGGAACCGCTTGAGGTGGCCAACCTGTCGAAGGAAATCCTGACCTGCGAGTCAGTGCCGGTCGACGAGACCGAGCCCAGATAGGCGGAGGGACCTGCACCCGCACTCACTCGGATGTTCCCGGCTCCGCCGGCGACTGAGAACAGTGCAGCCGATCCGTTCAGGGTCCAAGGGCCCCCGGTGTCAGCGGTTCCGAAACCGCCGGAAACCGTCCTGCCGAACGCGTCGACGGCGAGTGCCCCGCCGGCGGGCGGCGGGTCGTCGGGCGATGCAACGGTCACTTCCCGCGTCGTGCTGCCTTGCTGGCCGCCGTTGTCGGTGACCGTCAAGGTGATGGTGTACGTGCCGGTGGCGTAGGTGTGGGTGGCGTTGACGCCCGAACCCGTCGCACCATCCCCGTAGTTCCAGGCGTACCCGGTGATGGTGCCGTCCGGGTCATTGGAGTCGGAGCCGTCGACCGCCACCGTCAGCCCGTCGGGCGTTGCCGTGAAGGAGGCCGTTGGCGCGGCGTTGGTGGTGCCCGCACCGGTGGCGACGTTCACGGTGACGGCGTCGGAGCGGACCTCGTTGCCTTTCCAGTCGGTGGTGAAGATGCGGTAGGTGTGGTCTCCTGCGCTCAGCCCGGAGTCATTGAACTCAAGGGTGGGACGGCTCCAAAAGGTGGACACACCGTCGACGGTGTAGACCTCGGAAGCAGTGTTTCCATCCCGCATGACGCGGTACGTCAGGTTGCGGTTGTCCCGGTCCCAGTTGGTTTGCCAGCGCACGCGGACCGCGCCGGGACCGGTGTAGCTGAGCGTCGGGTTGGTGGCCGCGCCGGCAAGCCGCGGACCTTCCGCATTCGGCGCAAGGGTGGAAACGGCGAAGCGGACCAGTCCCTGCTGCGGCTTGCCGTTGACGTTTTGGAATTCCCCCGCCATGGCGACGTAGTTGCTGTTACCAGCCACCGCCCAGGGTCCCTGGTTTTGCCCGGTGGCGGTGCCGGTGTCGAGATCCGGGAACCAGTTGAGCAGCCGTGGCGAGGCGACTCCGGTGAAGCTCGGGTACCCGTACGGGTCCTTGGTCAGGGTGCCGGTGGCCTGCTTGCTGAAGGCGACGGCGCGGTGCCAGACCCGGGGGGTGACTTCCGGATACCCGCCCAGGTTGCCGCAGTAGTGCGCGTGGCCAGCGGTGTAGACGGCTGTTTCGGAGGCCCAGATGCCATAGGTGTCACCGTGGCAGTCCTCCACCCAGCGGATGGCGCCGTTGGACCAGTTGGCGGAGAAGGAGCCTTCCAGGTTGCCGCCGGTGCCGTAGATGTAGCCGGTGCCGTAGACATTCGTGCCGTCGGAGGACAAGGACAGGATCGCGGAGTCAGTGCCGGCGTTGCGGACCACATCGTTGGCGGCGAAGGCCTGGTTGGCGCCGGTGAGGGCATTGACGCGGCCCAGGCCGTAGCCAGGCTTGTTTGACCCGTTGAGGGTGGAGAACGCGCCTCCGATCACCACCGACTGGGCGTCAGGGGCGACGACGAGCGCGTTGACGCGCTCGTTGGCGTTAGGATTCCAGGGCAACAATCCCCCGTCAGCGGAACGAACGGCTGCCAGGCGGGACCTGGCGGTGGATCCGATGGCGGTGAAGGTGCCACCGAGGTAGACGGTGTCGCCGGTGGCGGTGATGGCCCGGACGGAGCCGCCCATGCGCGGGTTGAAGGTGGTCAGCAATTCTCCGGTGGCCGTACTGAATGCCGCGGCCCTGAGCCGGGATACGCCGTTCACGGTGGTGAAGTCTCCGCCAACGTAGATGCGGCTGCCGTCCGGGGAGGCGGCGATGGTGAGGGCCTGTCCGTTCAGGTTGGGGGCAAAGCTGGTCAGCACGCCGGTGCTGAGGTCGTAGGCCAGGATGTTGTTGCGGGTCACTGTGCTTGTTCCGGCGGCGGCGCCGGCGGGGCGGGCGGTGGTGAATTTCCCGGCGACGTAGACGGTGTTCCCGACGACCACCTGCTGCCAGGCGACGCCGTTGAGTTGTGCTGTGGGAAGGGCGTCGGCGGTGACGGTGACGGAGTCGTCCGGCGGGATGGGGTTGGTGTCTGCGCGCACGGGTGGCGCGTTGAGCAAGGCGGCGCCCAGAGCGGTAAGCGCCAGGGCGGTGGCCGAAGCCACGGTGGTAAGGAACAGGTGGTGCAGATCGCTTCGGGCTGTTGGAGTCCGGAGCTGAGACCGGGACAGGAGGTTGAAGGATCTGGTCATGGCTGGCCTAACTTGTCACGGTGTCACCGGCTCACCGGGAGCCGGTTTGGCGGTAGAACGGCGGAAGGACCTCCTTGCGTGTGAGGAAAGCGGGCGGGGGTATGGGCGGTTTCGGAGATGACAGTTACGTCACCGTTGGTGTAGAGCCCACGGATCCAGGCATCGTTGCCGGCACCGGCGATGTTATTGGTCTGCATCAACGCCGTTTCCTGGCTGCCCGGGATGATGGGGAAGTGCCGCGGAACGGGACCAAGTTGCCGGACCCGCACGCCGGACCGTAGCGCCACCCAGTGCAGCCACACGTCATCTGCGCTGGGACTGGAGGCGCGGAAGGCTGTTCCGCGGCGAGCGAGTTCCGTCAGCATTGCCGGTGGGTAGATGACTCCGGAGACCCCCAACGCGAAGTGCGCAAAGGACGCCTGCGTGTCGCGGCAGTTCGGCCAGCTGAGGTAGCCGGCCAGCTGGTCGCGGTCGACCTTGATTTCGCTGGCCCAGAAGCAGTTCACGTCCTCCGGGTGCAGGACGTGGGCGGCGTGAAGTTCGCGGAGCCAGCGGCGGGGGTAGATGATGTCGTCGTCGGCGGTCACCATCGGCAGCTCATGGGACGCCATCATGTGAACGTAGGGAAAGTACTTGGTGTGTGGTCCCAGATTTTCCGTTAGCCGCACTTCGAGGCCGCGCCGCTGCAGCCGCTGCAGGGCCTCCGGCAGGGAAGCGAAGGCGGTGGGATCATCCAGCCAGAGGATCAGTCGCTCCGGCCGGCTGCTGCCACGGGCGATGGATTCGATGGCCACGGCAACGTCCTGGATCCGCTGCCCGTAGCTTGTCAGGGAAACAACGACAGGGGTGCTGCCAAGAATGGAGCGCCTGCTGGTGGCGTTCTGCAGGCGCAGCGCGGCCGAGGAAACCGCGCTGCCGGCCCGTTTGGCCCGCTTCCTCGCCTTACGGACCAGCGGGCGAACGCCAGCCAGGAGGGATGCTGCTGAGTCAGGTCCCGATGTCATGTGGAGGTCCTTCGAAGGAGAAGGGGCGGGCCGGGATGTCCGGCCCGCCCGTGGGGTGTGGGGTTAGGGGAGGGTTTTGACCGTGAGGTCGTCGAAGGTGGCGGTGAGGGGGGCGTTGGTCGCGGATCCGGAGAGGTAGGTCATCAGGCCGATGCTGCCGGGG